>JADGGD010000073.1 GCA_019690095.1 Chloroflexota bacterium | reverse complement strand
GGTTCGGAGGGCGGTGGTGTGCCGATCGGCGGAGGCGGTGGGGGCTTCTTCTTCCCGGTGTTCTTCCCATTTTTTGGGTTTGGCGGCGGTCTTCTGCCGATCCTGCTGTTCCTGTTCTTTATCTGGCTCAGCCGGCAGGCCTCAACGCATCCGGCTGGCGGTCCGGTCGCGCCGTATCGGCCGAGCGAGGTGAATCTGATTCGCCTGGAGATCGGGCTCCTGGCGACGGCGAAGGATGTGCCTCCAGCCCTGCACCGCCTGGTCGAATCAATTGATACCTCGACCGATATCGGCCTTTCCCAGCTTCTCCAGCAGACGGCGCTGCTCCTGCTCCGTCATCAGCAGTACTGGCATGCTGCGAGCTACGAGTACCGCCGCGTCCGGTATGCTGAGGCGGAGGCGGCCTTCAACGCGCTGACGATGGAGGCCCGCTCGAAGCTCAGCTATGAGACGATCTCGAACGTCGGCGGCATCAAGCAGGTGGATACCGAGCACCTGCCCGCGCCTGCGGGCTCGATCCCGTCGGGTGAACACTCGATCCCGCCGGGTGACTACATCGTGGTGGTGCTGATCGTCGCGTCGAGCGCGCCGCTCCGGCTCCGACCGGCCCGGACGGCCGAGGAGATTCGCGAGCAGTTGGCGGAGATCGCGGCCGCGGCAGGCTCGAATCTGGAGGCGGTCGAGGTAATCTGGCAGCCGGACAGCACTGAGGAAGCGCTCAATCGCGATGATCTCATGAGCCTCTATCCGGAGCTGGTGCCGATCTAACAGAACAGACCGCAACTGCCGGCCGGAGGATGTCTCCGGTTTCGGATGGATCCCGCGCGGTCGGTGGGGACGGCTCGGCTGCAACTGCTGGTACACTGCTTGCCCGGATGCCGGGCGATGTCAGGCCACGATCACTCTGCGGAGCCACCGCGCCGTCCCCGTCGATACAGCCTGGCCGGTGTCCCGAACGATGCGGTGACATTGGTTCTGCTGATTCTGACCTTCCTCATTCTGGGAGGAATGGTCCTGATCATTATGCTGGCCGCGCGGTAACCGCGCACCGGATTGTGCCGCCGCCCCGGGGTGGCGGGCAGAACGCTGTTCAGGCGAGAGGAAGGTTTGCCGTCGCATCCAGGTCCAGCCCGGAGCGATCGCCCCGCATGAAGCGGTAATAGCCGGCTGCGGCGATCATCGCGGCGTTGTCGGTGCACAGTGAGAGCGGCGGATAGATCACCGGTCGCCCGATCCGACGATCCATCTCGGACCGCAGGAGGGCGTTGGCGGCAACCCCTCCTGCTAGCAGTACTTGCCGGACCCCGAACTCCTCGGCGGCCCGCTTGGTCTTTGTCACGAGTACATCGACAACCGACTCCTGGAAGCTTGCCGCTACATCCGCGCGGGTCAGATCGCTTGTTTCGTCCAGCCTCTCGACCACGCGGAGGACCGCGGTCTTGAGTCCGCTGAAGCTGAAGTCGTATGTCCCCTCCAGCCAGGCCCGCGGCAGCTTCAGTTTGCTCGGATCGCCCTGAGCCGCCAGCTTCTGGATTGCCGGCCCGCCAGGATAGCCGAGGCCGAGGATGCGCGCCACCTTATCGAACGCTTCTCCCGCGGCATCATCGAGCGTTCGGCCCAGAAGCTGGTAGGTGTTGTGGTCGGTCATGAGGACGAGATCGGTGTGGGCGCCGGAGACGATCAGGCATACAGTTGGGAACTCGATGTGCGCACCAATGAGCCAGTTGGCGTAGATATGCCCCTCCAGGTGGTTCACGCCGACGAGCGGCAGGTGGCGGGCGAAAGCGATCCCCTTGGCTGCGTTCAGCCCCACGAGAAGCGCACCGATCAGGCCCGGGCCGCGGGTCGGCGCAATGCAGGAGATGTCCTCCCAGCCGACCCCAGCCGTGGTGAGGGCGCGCTGGATCGTCGGAAGGATAGCGAGGACGTGCTGGCGCGACGCCACCTCCGGGACGACTCCCCCATAGGCCTCATGGATGTCCATCTGGGATGCGACGATGTTCGACAGGACCTCCCGTCCATCGCGAACGACAGCAGCCGAGGTTTCGTCGCACGATGTCTCAATGCCGAGAACGTTGATTGCTCTGCTCATTGGCGCTCCTCTGGAAGCGGGTATCGGTACACCTTGCTGCTGGAGAGCACGTAGAGGGCATGCCCTCCCTCCGGGACCGCAATGTCTTTCATCGCCGCCAGGATGTCGGTATGCGCGGGATCGGTGAGCGTGCGCTGGTAGTCACCGTTTGTGGAGAGCTGAATGACCCGCGCGTGGGACGGGTCGCCCACGAACACTGCTCCTCCACTGACGGCCAGGCCGGCCGGGCGTCCGGGGGCGAGATCGCCCGGTGGACCGGCGAATGGCACCGGTTTGCCATCCGTGAACTTCTGAATCTTTCCGCTCGCATGAAGCAGGTAGAGGGCATCGCCGACCCGAAGATCGGCCGCATCATCCAGCTTCGGCGCGGTCTGCCCGGCAAAATAATTGTACACCGGCCCGTCGAAACCATCAGCCTGCAAGGGGTACCGCGCGAGGCTCTGCTGGCTGGCGTTCAGGACAAAGAGGTCAGTACCGCTCACTGCAAGCGCGGTGACATCCTGCCATGCCCCGGGGTCGCGGAGCCGAAGGGTGCCGAGTCCGCGTGTTGGATCATAGGTGATCAGAAAGCCTTCTGAATCCAGCGCGAGGAGGGAAGGGCTCGGGCGTCCATCGCCAGCCGGTAGCCAGGCCAGATGAGTGATCTGCCCGACGGTTGCATCTCCGATATGGTCTCCTCGCCCGACCAGGAGTGGATTTGGAGCGGCCTGGACCATAGTGCCGTCAGCATTGAGCAGGTATTTGTAGATGCGGCTGCTGGTACGGTCCAGGACATAGAGATCAAGACCGTTCAGCAGTATTTCGTCACCGGGGCTCGGCAGGGTCACCAGGATCAGGGGAGTTCCCAGATCGGTGGTTGCGGTCGCGGCCTGGTACTCGCGTCGAATGCGCCCGGCAACGGTGACGATCGTCGGGTCGTCCGGCCGCATTTGGAGCGCCGCCGCGGCGAGTTGATCGGCCTCGGCCAGCAGGTGCCGCCGAACGAGTGGATCACTCTGGCTGAGCGCTTCGCGCTCGCGCTGCTGGGCCCCTTCCAGATTGCTCAGGGCGGTCGTGTCGAGTGAGCCCCCCTGGATAACGTGGGCGACGACCATGACCCCCAGGTATCCGACAAAAAACAGGATCAACAGCATGCTCACGAGCGCGGCGATGCGTGGGAGACTGGTGCCGCGCTCGAGGAAGAGTGAGCGGCGGGGAATACCGAGATTCGGGTCTTGCGGCGCCGTACGGGGCTCGGCGTATCCATCAACGATCGCCGCCCGTTGGGAGCGGCCTCCGGTGGGCGCCGCGGGCCTGGGTGCTCCATCGGCGCTCGGTCCCCGGTCGCGCCGGGGCATCGCTCGGGGATTCTTGTGGGGCGCGGGCGGAGCCAGTACCGCCGAGATGCCGGGGCGGGCCGTGCGGTCGAGGGGGTCAGCATCCTCGATGTCGGCCCGAGCATCGATCAAGGTGTCATCAGGAATGCGCGCATCGGAAAGCCGCGTCCCCGGCGGCACGATGACCAGCGTGCGGAATGGATGCCGGCCGCGGTGTTCCCGTCCTGCCTGACGCAGACCGTGCAGGACCTGGGCAGGCTCTCCCCGGAGGGCCTCGCTCGCTGGATGACCGATGAGATCGGTCAGTCCGGCCGAGGTCAGGATGACCGCAGCCGGTGTATCCAGGGCGCGGTAGTGGAGTTCGACCTCGATCTCGTCAACCTGGCCGAGGAGATCCAACGGCCGTGTCCCGGGACCGGCCAGGCCCCGGCCGAAGCTCTCGCCGCCGTCCGGACGGATAATATAGGTCAATGCCCGCCCGGCGAGCGCGAAATATGCATCTTCTCCCCGGAGGACGAGGCAGCAGAGCGTCGCGTACTGCTGATGGCTCAAAAGGGCGTGCTCGTTCTCCTCGAAGAGGACCTCGTTTACCCTCTGGACCGCTCGCACCAGGCCCGAGGTGATTGAACCGGCCGGGTCGCGGTAGAAGGCATCGGCCAGCAGGGACCGGAGCCGCGCAGCGGTCTCTTCTGCCTCATTGCCCTCGACCTCGATCAGAACGTAGAGGTGACCGCGGCGCTCCCGACCTCGCGGTGGCGCGATGGGCACGACTTCCCGCTCGCGCCAGCGGGGGGGAAGATAGATGAACTCACGCGCGATGGGGAGACTAGCATCCTCTCCCTCCTCTGCCGGGCGCACTGCGCCTGCATCGGGTGTAGAGGACGGCGCAACGAGCGACCGGAGCAGGGTGCCGGGATGGAAGACCCCGACACTCGGCCGCGGTGTGCTGAGTGTATCTTCGGCAGTGGTCTTTCTCGGGGCCAGGCGGACCGGGGCACTGCGAAGAATGCCCCGCGAGCGCACGCGAGGTGTCTCCTTCATTGAGCTGTTTCTTCTCCTGCGGATCCTTCCAGCAGTCCTACCCTGACCGACTGACCAGTGCCCCGACCAATACGCTCAGCTGAGAGTGCGGGGAATCCGATGCCCTCGGTTCCCACCATTGCCCTCGGTTCCACCATGCGGCCGGACGGGGCGGTCTGATTGATCCCGCTGCATAGCAGCAGGGTGGTTGATCCGCTCCGATACGCGACACGAAGCCAGCCGTCGAGCAGGGGACATGGGCTGTTGTACCACGAGGACAGGGAGCGGCCCAATCAGAAAATCATAAAGATGATGCCTTCAGGGCTCGGCCTCCGCTTCTGCCAGGCGGGGCTGCGGTGGATCGTGTGCCTCTACGCGGAGCGGCCCGAGCCGGACGGCTCCATCACTCCTTCCGATCACCGCCAGGCGTCCGGTATCGTCATAGAGGCCGACCTCGATCCACCAGGCACCGGGCACGGCATTGTCCGGGATAAAGAGGCCGTGACGATCGATGATCTCGCCGTGCCAGCGTGTTGTTGGCAGGAGGCCTGCCGCTGGTCGGCCGTCGCTCTGCGCGGCGATCTGCCCTTGAGGATCGAGAAGGTGGACGAAGACTGTGAGATCGCGGGAGAGCGGGTGATCGGCGTGCCAGACGAGCTGAAGTGCGATGCCGTCGCCCGGGTGTGCTGTTGTCGGCAGGGAGGCGGCGACCAGCTGTACGTCGTTCGCGAACAGCGCACCGACGGGACGGTCCGGACCAAGCGAGCGGCCGGTGAGATAGGGATGGACGTCTGAGTCGGTGAGGGAAATCGGCGGGATCGGATACGTCCGCGCACTGAGCCAGGCCTCGACGGCTCGCTGTCCAGTGCCGAGGATGCCGTGATAGGCCACAAGCCACAGCACATCGGAAGACCCGAGGAGCGGTGCGAGCATGCGCTGGGCGTTAGCCGCCGCGTTCCCCTCGAGGTAGGTGGTCCCCACCGGGATCGCAACCCATGAGCCCGGCCGCGGGCTCAGCGCGGCGTAGTAGCCGGCCTGTTCGAGGGTCAGAAAGACGATTCGGTCCGAAGGACGGACGTGTGCGTCGAGGAATGACTGCATTCCACGTGGATCCCAGAATGTGCGGGGAAGGGGCGGAAGGCGGAGCCAGGCGACCAGGCTGACCAGGTTCATGAGAACGAGCAGCCCAACAGCAGCGGCTGAGCGTCGAAGGGACACCCGTCTGGTCAGGGAGAGCATCACGGCCGCCCAGAACGGGAGCGCGACTGCCAGGTAGCGCGAGGGCACACCCTGTCGAAGCCAGCCGACGCCGAGGGCCAGGGCGAAGACCAGCGTACTGGCAAGCCCGACAGCCGCGAAGGTCGCACTTTGTGCGGCATTGGGCCGCGCATGGAGCGGGTCCGCCGCCTCCGCGTTGGAATATGAGCGGTGGGGATGCTGCCAGAAGGGGCCGGGCCAGAGGAGTAGAGTGGCGACGATCACGATGGCCAGGAGCGCGGCCGGAGGCACCGCGCTCGAGCCGGCGACGAGCAGGGTCAGCGCCGCCGATAGATCCCCGATCGATATCGGGCGGGCCGCGCCATCACCGGCTGGACCACCGCTGATCAGGGTGGTGAGCCAGCCATGCTGTACGGCAAAGGCGATCCAGGGGAGGATAGTCGCACCAACCGCGCCGATGGCCAGGAATGCGCTTCCGGGCGAGGTATCCGTCGCCCGGGAGGGAGTCGGGCCGGCGGTCGTGCGAGGGGCTGTTCGGACCGAAAGCGCGGCGTGCAGAGCCTGCCCGCATAGGGCGCCGACGGCGAGAAAGGATGTCCAGACGGCAAGGGTACCGCTGATAAGGTATGCGACTGACCAGCGGCGGCCCTGCCTGCGGCACCATGCCGCATCATAGGCCCAGCAGTTCAGGATCATCAGCCAGACACCGGCAGCGAGGTCGCGCACTGTGGCCGCGTCGGCAAGGGTCAGGGGCGATGCGGCGAGCAGAAGGGCACCCGCGATCGCTCGGGCCTGTCCGTGGAGCGGGCGCTGCCAGCTAACGAAGGTCACGACTGCCAGAGTGGCCAGCGCGAGCGAGAGGAACTTGACGGCGAGTGGGCGCGTACCGACAAGGGCGATCCAGCCGCGCAATATGACGTAATACAGGGGCGGATGGACGTCGTGGGCGAGGAAGTCCAGCGTCTCGTTCAGGGGGATGAGGGCAAGGGCAAGCGAGAGCCCCCCGTCCAGTCCCAGGTCAGGGCTGCGGATAGTGCTGCTTCCCAGCCCAAAGACAACAAGACCGGTGATGGAAGAGAGCAAAAGCTTGCTCGTACGGCAGGAAACTATTGATGTGTGCGGATCATTGAAAGCGTTTTCCCTCGTGGTCCGCGGTGTCGCCGTCATGGCCGGACGCCTGCTCTCTATGTCAGAAGCCGATTGCGAGCCCGTCGGCACGCATATCGCTCCCCGCTACAAGCGTGCCGGGGGATGCCGCGGCGTCCCACGCCTGGCGTCGCCAGATGATCTGTCCGCGCCCGAATGATGCAGTATCGGAAGCCACCCGCGCTTCGTGCCCCCGTGCGAGGAGCGCCTCGACGACTGCGCGCGAGACCCCGCTCTCGAGCAGAACCTCTCGTCCGCGCGTGACCTGCCAGCGCGGAGCATCGAGGCTGGCCTGGGGGTTCATGTGCCAATCGATCGTATTCAGGATCACCTGGACGTGTCCCTGCGGCTGCATCGGACCGCCCATGACGCCAAAGGGTCCGACGGCCTGCCCGTCTCGGGTGAGGAAACCGGGGATAATCGTATGGTAAGGGCGCTTGCGCGGTGCGAGGGCGTTCGGGTGAGACGGGTCGAGGCAGAAGCAGGCGCCGCGATTCTGGAGCGCAATCCCGGTTCCCGGAATAACGATGCCGGATCCGAATCCCTGATAGTTCGACTGGATGTAGCTGACCATCATCCCGTCCGCGTCGGCCGTGCAGAGATAGACTGTACCGCCGCGGGGCAGATCGCCCGCGGCGTACTCGCGTGCGGCATCTCCGATCAGCCGCCGCCGCTCGGCGGCGTACGATCTCTGGAGCAGGCCCTCAACCGGTACTGGAACGTGCTCCGGATCCGCCACGTAGGCGTGGGCGTCTGCGAAGGCCAGCTTCATGGCCTCGATCTGGAGATGGTAGGCCTCATCGGACTCTCGAGGGAGCCGAGCAAGATCGAACCCCTCCAGGATATTTAGGGCGATGAGCGCGGCTATCCCCTGGCCGTTCGGCGGTATCTCCCAAACATCGAAACCGCGATACGTGGTGTGAATCGGCTCAACCCAGGTGCTGGTGTGGGCGGCCAGGTCTTCCCGGGTAATGAAGCCGTCTGTTTCGCGGGCGAAGGCGGCGATCCGGCGGGCGATGTCGCCGGTATAGAAGTCAGCAGCTCCACTCCGGGCGATCTGCCGGAGGGTCTGCCCGTGGTCCGGGAGGCGGACGATGTCACCTGGTGCGGGTGTTCGCCCTCCGGGGGCGAAGGTAGCGAACCAGGGGCGGAACACCGCGCCGGTGAGCTTCTGGTAGAGTGCAGCCGATCGCTGCCACGCATCGGCGACGATCGGCGTCACTGCGAACCCGCCCTCAGCGGTCTCAATCGCCGGCGCGAGGACTCGTTCGAATGGAAGCCGTCCGAATCGCTGGTGGAGATCATACCAGGCGCGCGGCGCGCCAGGCACTGTGACGGCCATCCATCCGTGCGCAGGCATCACGTCGTACCCGGCGGCACGGACGATATCGAGGGTGAGCGAGGCGGGCGCCCGTCCAGACCCATTGAGGCCGTGCAGGTGCGTTCCGTCCCAGACCAGGGCGAAGGCGTCACTCCCGATGCCGTTCGATGTAGGTTCGACTACCGTTAGCATCGCGGCCGTGGCGATCGCGGCATCAACCGCGTTTCCCCCGTCCTTGAGGACATCCAGGCCGGCCAGGGCGGCCAGGGGCTGGCTCGTGGCCACGATGCCACGGCGGGCTACCATCGGCGCGCGGCGGGATGGATACGGCAGATCCAGCAGGTTCATTGTCGCCTCCTCAAGCGGCTGGATCCGTGGGCACGTCAGGGGCCCGGGCGGTCGGGGGACCAGCGCTGTCCACGATAGTATATCTGCTGTCGCTGCGGGGTGATCGGGGGCACGGCAACGAAAGCTGTGCCCGGGCCGGAGGACGACCGGGCGTCGGTGGCGCGGATCCTGCGATGGTCTGACCGCAGTCCCATGGGAGGTGATCCGTGGCGGAGAAATCGACCGGCGACCCGATGGCCTCGATGGTCACGGCGGATCGGGTGATTAACGAGCTGTACGGCTCCGAACCAGACCGGAAGCTTCCCAAGTCGGTCATCTTCGAGGCCGCGGCAAAGGCCCCAATCGCTCCTGACGTGATGACCTACTTCACGCATCTCGAGGATCGAGCCTATACCAGGAAGGAGCTCCTCGACGCGCTCAACAAACAGGTGAAGGCTCGCCATCGCGAACAGGCGATTGGGCTCTTCGGGGTCGGGCCGGCTGAGGAAGAAGCGGAGCGCCAGATACGGGAGATGCGAGCTTGACCGCGGTCAGTGCCCGAGGCAGCCGCTGACGGCTTGCACGATGCCTGGTCGCGGCCGCCCGCCGCGACCAGGACGAAGCCCGAGGGCTGGAGTACACTCAGCCGCTCGCCGGTCCTCCCTCCAGGCCGGGTTTGACCAGATTCTCGGGATTGAGGAGCTGGTCTAGTTCGGCTTCGGTCAGGGTTGTCTGCGCGCGAGCGACCTCGCGAATTGTCTTGCCTGTCGCGGCGGCCTCTTTGGCGATCGCGGCCGCGCGGTCGTATCCAATCGCTGGAACCAGGGCCGTGGCGATCGCCAGCCCGGCTTCGAGCATCGCCGGACCTTTGCTTGTCGCCGCGATGCCCACCACGCAGCGGTCAGTGAAGTTCATAATCGCCCGCCCGAGCAGGGTGATCTCCTGGAGAAGGTTGTAGGCGGTCACCGGGAGCATCGTATTCAGCTCGAAGTAGCCCCACTGGCCGGCCGTTGCAATAACGGCGTCATTGCCAATGACCTGGGCTCCGACCTGGATCAGCGCCTCAGCAATCACCGGGTTTACCTTGCCCGGCATAATCGAGCTACCGGGCTGAACCTCTGGGAGGGTGAGCTCGCCGAGCCCGGTGCGCGGTCCGGAGGCGAGAAAACGGATGTCGTTCGCGATCTTCATGACACTGATCGCCGCCGCGCGAACCGCGCCGCTGAAGGACACGATGCTGTCGATCGTGCTCTGGGCCTGGAAGTGGTTGGAGGTCTCGCGGACTGGCAGACCAGTGTGCTCGGTGATCCAGGCGCAAACCCGACTGGCGAACTCCGGGTGCGTGTTGATTCCGGTGCCGACGGCTGTGCCTCCGAGTGCCAGCTCATGAAGCTCCTCTGCCGCCCGGCTCAGACGAATCCGGGCCCGTTCGGCCTGACCGGCGTACCCCAGGAATTCCTGACCGAGGCGGATGGGCGTGGCATCCTGCAGATGAGTGCGGCCAGTCTTGATAATCGGCCAGAATTCCTGGGACTTGTCCCGCAGTGCCGTCTCCAGACGCTCGAGTGCTGGCAGAAGATCGTCACGGAGCGCGGCGAGGGCCGCCAGGTGAATGGCGGATGGGATAACATCGTTCGATGACTGTCCCAGATTCACCTGGTCATTCGGGTGGACCAGGCGTCGGGTGCCGCGCTCCCCGCCGAGTAACTCGCTCGCCCGATTGGCGATGACCTCGTTTGCGTTCATGTTCGTCGAGGTGCCAGAGCCGGTCTGGAAGACGTCAACCGGGAACTGGTCGTCGAACTGACCAGCGGCTACCTCGCCTGCTGCCCGGGCGATCGCATCAGCGACCGAGGGATCAAGCAGACCGAGGTCGCGATTGACGATTGCCGCAGCCTGCTTGATCGTTCCGAGTGCCCAGATCAGGCGGCGGGGCATGACGAGCCCGCTGATCGGGAAGTTAAGAACGGCGCGCTGGGTCGAGGCGCCGTAATAGGCGGAGGCCGGGACGAGCATCTCGCCCATGGAGTCGCGTTCCCGGCGCATCGGTGGCGTGGGGCTGGCCACGGTGACCTCCTGTCGCGTGAGCCCGACGGCGAGGGCGGACGCCAGCGCACTGTCGGGGCCGCTCGCCTCGCTTCGCTGGGCTACATCAGCGGATTCTACCATGAGAATCGCCGCCCCAGCCGCGGTCCGGGTGACCTGATATAATACCCCTGCCATTCGTCGTCGTGCCGAGGCCCGCATGCACGTTCGCCATCTCTCGCTCCTCAATTTTCGGAATTACGAGCACCTGGAGCTGGATCTCGATGCGCGCGTGACGGTGGTCTATGGCGACAATGCGCAGGGAAAGAGCAATCTCCTGGAGGCCTTCTTCTACCTCGCAACGACCCGATCGTTCCGGGCGCGCTCTGATCGTGACCTGCTCGGCTGGAGGGTACCACACGATCCTTTCGGGTTCACCCGTGTCGCTGCGCGCCTGGAGAGGAGTGGCGAGCCCCTGGAGATCGAGATCATACTGCGCGAAGAGCCCCGGGCCGCCGAGGATGGAGCGAGTTCGGCCGCACTGGTCAAGCGCATCCGGCTGAACGATGTGCCGCGTCGGGCCATCGACGTAATCGGCGTTGTGACGGCGGTCATGTTCTCGCCCGAGGATCTTGAGCTTGTCGCGGGCTCTCCAGCGGCACGCCGCCGGTATCTCGATGTGATGATCTCCCAGATTGACCGGGCCTATTGCCGCTCCCTGGCCCAGTACAACCGGGTTGTTCTCCAGCGCAACCATCTCCTGCGCGCCGTGCGAGACCACGGCGCGCAGCTCGATCAGATGCGTTTCTGGGACGAGCAGTTGGTTGGAACCGGAGCATACGTCATCATGCGGCGCCTGGAGACGATCTCTCTGCTTGGGGCGGCGGCGCGACGGTTCTACACCGAGCTGGGAGGGGGAGAGCAGCTGGATATTGGCTACCGAAGCAGTGTGCACCGTGCCGGATTCGCCGCCGACAGCGGAGAGGCTCCAAGCTGCGAGATGGTCGCCCGGGCGTTCCAGGAACGCCTGACTGAGATGCGCCCGCGGGAGATCCTGCTAGGCATGTCGCTCCTGGGACCGCACCGTGATGACCTGACCTTCCAGATCGGCGGCCGGGACCTGGGCGTCTTCGGCTCGCGTGGTCAACAGCGGTCAGCTGCCCTGGCGCTGAAGCTGGCCGAGGCCGAGCATCTCCATGCGCAAACCGGTGAGCGTCCGATCCTGCTCCTCGATGATGTGCTCTCCGAGCTGGATCCCTCACGGCGCGAGCGGGTGCTGGCGGCCGTCCGTTCTGAGCAGCAGGTTCTACTGACAACGACCGATCCGACCGTCTTGCCTGGCGCCCTGCTTGGCGAGGCAGCATGGCTGCACGTCAAGCAGGGGCGTGTCGAGCCGCGCGTCCTAGCTTCCACTCGAGGCTGAAAGCGGCTACCATGGCCGTGCCATTAACCAGAATCAATCGCCGTGGCGTGAGGATGGTATGAAGATCACCGCGATCCGTCTCTTTCAGCTCGAAGGCGCCATGCCCTTTGAGGGTGAGTTCTGGGAGGAGCGCCTGATTCGCCCGATCGATGTGTATCCGGAGCATCGTGCTGAAGGGCCACAACACCTGCCCCGCCGGGCGGACGGCCGCTATGTGATCCGCTCGGGCTTTATCGAGGTGCAGACCGACGAAGGGGTTACCGGGCTGGCTGGCCCGATTACTGCTGATCAGGCGACGATTATTGCCCAGCAGTTTGCTCCGATTGTGATGGGCGAGGATCCCCGTGCGACCGAAAGAATCTGGGATAAGATCTACCGCTCCCAGGTACACGGGCGGGGCGGCGTGGCCATGATGGCGCTGAGCGCGCTGGACTGCGCCCTGTGGGATCTCAAGGGGAAGTGGGCTGGCGCGCCGGTCTATCGGCTGCTCGGAGGGCCGACCCGGACCGAGATCCCGGCCTATGCCAGTGCCCTCGGCTTCTCGCTCGAGCCGGAGCGTGTGCGCGAGCGTGCCCGGATGATCGTCGCGCAGGGATACCGGGCAACGAAGTGGTTCTTCCGCCACGGCCCATATGATGGACCGGAAGGGGTGCGCCGGAATCTTGAGCTGGCGCGTACGCTCCGCGAGACGGTCGGCGATGACGTTGACATCATGCTCGATGCCTGGATGAGCTGGAATGTGCCGTACACGATCGCTATGGCAAAGAGGCTGGCCGAGTATAACCCCCGGTGGATCGAAGAGCCGATGATGGCAGACAAGGAACGCGAGGGGTGTGCGCTGATTCGACGCGCATCCCCGGTCCCGATCGCCACGGGTGAACACCAGTACACGCGCTGGGGATTGAAGGGGCTCATGGACAGCGGGAGCGCGGATATCCTCCAGCCCGATATCTACTGGGCCGGAGGCATCAGCGAAGTGATGAAGATCTGCGCCATCGCCTCAACCTACGATCTACCGGTCATTCCCCACGGCCACTCGGTCCCAGCCTCGGTTCAACTGATCGCTGCACAGCCGATCAATACCTGCCCGCTCCTAGAATACCTGATCAAGTGGAACGAAATCCACCAGTTCTTCTTCAAGGAGCCAGTGAAGCCGGTGAACGGTGTTGTTCGTCTGACCGAGAAGCCGGGGATGGGCGTCGAGATTGATGAATCGAAGGTGATTGAGCGGCGCGATCTGGCGTGAGGAGATGCTGGACGTGCCGCCTGCCAGTGGCGGAGATGGTGGAATGGAGAGCTGCCTGAACGCGGCAACCCTGGCTCCAGATCTTCCGTTTGCTAGCTTCGTCCGCATCGCGGGCGCGGCCGGCTTCAGCGCGGTGGAGGTGCGGCTTGGGGCGGTGGCCGAGATGGCTCGTACAATGGGCATTGATGGGGTCAAGGATTTCTTCACCGCGGCTGGCGTCATCCCCGCTCATTGCGGCCTGAGCGCGGCTCCTATCCGGTCAGAAGAGGACTACCAGGCCGCGCTTCGTCTGCTCCCGTCGGAGTGCGAACTCGCCCAGGCGCTGGGGATTCGAACTGCGACGCTCGTACTGCCGTACCGAAGCGATCAGGGCGAGAGCGATCCGGAGCGGATGGTGGCGAAGGTACGCGAGGTTGCCCGAATCGCGTCTGACTACGGCCTGAGTATTACGCTGGAGTTCCTGGGTCTGCACCCACCGCCTGATCGCCGCACGCGAGGACCCACAACACTCGGCCAGACGCTGGAGTTTATCGAGCGCGTTGGCCAGCCTCATGTCGGTGTTCTTCTCGATAGCTATCACTGGTATCTCAGCGGCTCGCAAATGGACGACCTGGAGCGAATTCCGGCCGGCATGCCCCTGTTCGTCCACATTAACGATGCGCCACCCGGGCCAGTAGAGACGCTGACCGATCCGATGCGCGTGCTCCCGGGCGATGGGGTTATTGATCTGGTCGGATGGCTTCGGGCGGTCAAACGGGCGACTGGCTACGATGGTCCCGTTTCGCTCGAATTGTTCAATGAGGAGATTCGCCGCCTCGATCCGCAGATCGCGGCAGAACGGTGCTTTCGGGCAGTTAGCCGCTTGCTCGCGGCGGTTGATGGAACAGGGTAAGTGACCGTGGCCGGAGTGCGGGCGGTGATCTTCGATCTGGGAGGGACGCTGGTCGACTGGCCGGGCTGGGATGAAGATGCCCCGCGGCGGTGGTCACTTGCCTACGAGTACGCGCGATCGGTACTCCGGGGCCGGCCAATCCCCGATGTGGCCGCATTCATTCGGGCGATGCGTGCAGCGGAGCTGGCGCACTGGCGGCGGGTTGAGATGGAGCAGGCAAGCCAGCCGCCGTCTGAGGTCGTTCGCGAGGGGTTTCGGAACCTGGGAATCGAGGCGACTGCAGAGGAGATTGCGGCCACCCTGGACGGGTATGGACGCGCGGTCCGGGGGTGGTCCATTGTCTTCCCCGATGCCCGCGCGACCCTCGCGGAACTCCGCGGGCGGGGTTATCGCATTGGCCTTCTCTCCAACACCTGGTGGGCTCCGGAGTGGCACAACGCCGATCTCGAGCTCCACGGCCTGGCCGAGCTCCTGGATGTCGTCGCGTATACCTCGGCGCTCCCGCGCTCAAAGCCGCATCCCTCGGTCTTCCGTGAGGTCGCCGACCGTCTCGGTGTTGAAGCCCGGACCTGCGCGATGGTCGGCGACCGGACGATCGATGATGTCGCGGGAGCGCTGGGCGCGGGCATGCGGGCAGTATGGAAGGCCAACGACCGCCCCTGGCCGCGGCCCGCAGAGGTTGTTCCAACCGCAACGATCACGGCCCTGGCAGAGCTTCCCTCTCTCCTCCGCGAGTGGGGCGGCCCGTGATCGGACGCGCAAGGAATGGTCCGACGGAAAAAGTGAGAAGAGGCTAAGCCCCTCGACGGATAGCCGAAGGGTTCAGCCTCTTCTCACGCCGGACAAGATAGAGATTTTACCGCTAGACTAGAGCCGGCCCGCTTCCCTGGGCCAGAACCCACCGCGCGCGGTGCCGGTCACGGGCAGGAAGAAGGCGAAGGAAGGGCACCGCGTCCTAACCGAGAAGTCCCCTCAGTGGCTGTATCTTATACACAA
>JADGGD010000355.1 GCA_019690095.1 Chloroflexota bacterium | reverse complement strand
CTCTGCCGCCGCGCCCGCCAGGCCGGCTACCGGGTCCTCTACGTCCCCGCGGCGGCCGCCGTCCACCACGAGTCGGTGACGGTCGGCCGGGAGACCGCGGCCTTCTACCGCTTCTACCACCGCAACCGCCTCCGCTACGTCCTCAAGCACTACACCGACGACCAGCTCTGGCACGACTTCCTGCCCGCCGAGCTGGAGCGGCTCGCCGGGCTCGGGCCCACCGAGGTCGCCGCCCTGCGCGGCGCCTGCGCCGACAACCTGGCCGTCCTCACCGGACGGGCCGACTTCCTCGCCAATCCCCGCGCGGCGGCACCCCTGCCGGCGAGCGGCCGCCGGCGGGAGATCCTGCGCCTCCTGGCGAACAGGGCCGGGGCAGTCCTCGCCGAACAGGAGATGCCCGCCTACCTGCGGCCGGGGCTGACCGCGCGCCTCCAGACGGGCAGTCAGATCCGCGAGCCGTCCTTCCGCTCGGCCGTGCCCATGCTCGGCCCGCTCATCGTGCGCATCCGCCGGCTCTGGAACTGGATGTCCACCAGGTGGTACGTCCGGCCGATCATTGACCAGCAGAACGCCTTCAACGCCCTGATCGTCGAGGCCCTGCAGGCGGTCGAGCTGAGCCTCCAGGCGGTCGAGGCGAGCGCGGCCGCCGCGGAGGAGCAGGGCATCCGGCAGGGCGCCGACCTCGCCCGCATCGCGGAGCGGCTGGCGCAGATCGAGGAGCAGACGGCGCAGATCGCGGAGCGGCTGGCGGTCCTCGAGCGGCTGGCGCGGGCATCCTCCGACGCCGCTGGCGCCCCGCCCCGCTGAGGAACAGCGAGGCCAGCGGCGGGCGCAGGCCGGGGCCCCTCGCCCCCCGCCGGGCCGGCGGCGTATAATTCCCGATGATGAATGGTCTGGCTGGTGCCCGCGGCCGCCCGCGGGTCGGCATTCTGGGCGGCGGTCAGCTCGGCCGCATGACCGCCGAGGCGGCCGTCGGGCTGGAGATCGAGATCGTCATCCTCGAGCGCGAAGCCGGCTCCCCGGCCGGCCAGGTGGTCGGCCCGGCCCAGGAGATCGTCGGCGACTGGCGCGACGAGGCGGCCCGCCGCGCACTCGCCGCGCGGGTGGATGTGATCACCCTCGAGAGCGAGTTTGTCGCGGCCGACGCCCTGCAGTGGTTCGTGGATCACGGGACGCCGGTCCGCCCCGGCCCGCTGACCCTGCGGATCGTCCAGGACAAGCTCCTCCAGAAGCAGACGCTCGCCGCGGCGGGCCTGCCGGTCCCACCCTTCCGCCCGGTGCGCTCCCGGGCGGACCTCCTGGCCGCAGGCGCAGAGCTGGGCTGGCCGCTCGTCCTGAAGGCGCGCCGCCTCGGCTACGACGGCCACGGGAACGCCGCCGTCGAATCGCCCGCGCAGGCCGCCGCCGCGATTGCCCGCCTGGCCGGGTCAGCCGATCCGGCCGACGGCACGCTCGACCTGTACGCCGAGGCGTTCGTGCCGTTCGCGGGCGAGCTGGCGGTGATGGTCACCCGCGGCCTTGACGGGTCGCTGGCGGCCTATCCGGTCGTCGAGACGGTCCAGCAGAACCACATCTGCCACGAGGTCGTCGCCCCGGCCCGGGTGCCGGACGCGGTCGCCGAGCAGGCCCGCACCCTTGCCCTCCAGGCGGTCGCCGCGGTGGAGGCGGTCGGCGTCGTGGGCGTGGAGATGTTCTGGCTGGCCGATGGGACCGTCCTGCTGAACGAGCTGGCGCCGCGGCCGCACAACTCCGGCCACTACACGATCGAGGCCTGTCGGACCTCCCAGTTCGCCAACCACCTCCGGGCGGTACTCGGCTGGCCGCTCGGCTCGACAGCCATGGTCGCGCCGGCGGCGGCGATGGTGAACCTGCTCGGGACGCGCCAGGGGCCGGCCTGTCCGCGCGGCGTGGAGCGTGCCCAGGCGGTGCCGGGGGCCTTCCTCCACCTGTACGGCAAGCGGGAGGTGCGGGTCGGGCGGAAGATGGGGCACGTCACCGCCCTGGGCGAGACGCCCGCGGAGGCGCTGGAGCGCGCCCGCCAGGCAGCCGGCTACATCGAGTGGTGAAAACCTCTCCAAGACCATGTACGAGAGGCCGGATATGGCCGCACACCGCGGCCCGCTAAGCCGTGCCGAGATTGAACGTTATCTTCGTCGGGTCGGCAGTTATCTCGACGAACAGGGTCTCATTGGAGAGATCCTCCTGGTTGGGGGCGCCTACATGACGCTCGTCCTCCGACAGAGGGACTCGACCCGCGACGTGGATGCGTACTTC
>JADGGD010000354.1 GCA_019690095.1 Chloroflexota bacterium | reverse complement strand
TGCCTGCAGTGATCACCACCACATCGGAACCGGACGTGTCACGGTAGTCGCTCGTCCCGGACACCGACGCCGCGAACCCCTCCACTGGAGCTGTCTGGGTCAGGTCGAGGGCCTTGCCCTGGGCCAAACCTTCTACGACGTCCAGCAGCACGACATCCCCCAATCCCTTGGACAACACCCCATGAGCCACCGTCGCCCCGACATGACCAGCGCCAATGATCGTTATTTTCCGTCTCTTCATTCAGCCAAAGTTCCCCCTCTCCGGGACCATCCGCCCTGATCACGCCGATTGGCGAATACGCTCTCTCACCTGTGCATACGAGCCCAAGTGCGGCCCGACAAACTGTTTGCGAATACTGACCACATACCAGATCGTCAACAGCACGAGAACGGTGGCGAATGTGGTCCCCGTGGCGTAATGCAGCGTAAAGTGTTCCGTTAACTGAACGTCGCTCGGCGCGATCACGAAAAGAACAGTGATAAAAGCGACCCAAATCACAGCAATCGTGTTCACCACCGTACTCCAAGAGCCAAGATTCCACGGGCCATTGTCCTGCTGGCTCCATGCCCCTTTCCATTGAGCGCGCAACTTCAGGAGCAAGGGAATCGCATAGGAACCGTACAGGCCGATCACACTGATCGAGGTGACCACGGCGTACACATTATCTGCTAGAGCGCAACAAAAAGCCAGCACGACGCTGAGCCAGATCGCCGCCGCCGGAGTGCGAAACCTGCGGCTGACCCTCGACCAGAGATAGGAGAACGGCATGCCGTTATCCCGAGAGAAGGCGTAGATCATTCGGGAAATGGAGGTCACTGAAGACAGGCCGCAGAACCACATGGCGATGGTTACCATCCACAACACGGCTCTTCCGAACGTGCCGCCCATCGCCTGCTCAATTACCGCAATAAACCCATTTCCGCCTGCAGCCGCCACGGCGTTCGGATCTTTGATGGAAAGGGTCACAAGCGCCAACATAAGGTACCCAAAGATGCTGGAGACGGCAACCGATAGATAGACACCCCACGGGGCTCTCACCCGAGAATCGATCGTTTCTTCACTGGTGTGCGCCGACGCGTCATAGCCGGTATATGTCCACTGAGCCTGCAACAGACCGAGCAGGAACGCGAACCAGTAGGGCATGCCGGAACCTGTTGCCGTCGAAAAACCCGTTTCAAATAGATACGACACATCTCGTTGCGGTCCAAAATACACCAAGGCCGCGATGAGCGCACCCACCCCGACCATGTGATAAATCGCCGACACGTCGTTGAGTTTTGCCACCACCCGGATTCCGACATGGTTGAGAATGGCGTGGCTGAGAAGAATGACCGCGTATACCGTCAAAAGCTGCACTTTGGTGGGTTCTCCGAACAGCAAGGTGGACGCGAAGGTCGCGCACCCGAAATCGATGCCGGCTACAATGGTCACTTGCCCCACCATATTGAACCAGGCCGCATACCATCCCCATCCGGGCCCTCCCAGAATGGAGGCCCAGTGATAAATGGCTCCGGACGTCGGAATGGCAGATGCCAATTCGGCCATCGATGCCGCAACCATCAGGACAAAGATGGTGACCAACGGCCAGCCGATTCCCATCACCGCCGGACCACCCTGATTGAAGCCGTACCCATACAACGTCACCGCACCCGTCAAAATGGAAATGATCGAAAACGAAATAGCAAAATTCGAAAAACCACCCATGTCCCGTAAGAGCTCTTGTTTGTATCCGAAGGAGGCCAACTCATTGTCCCCATTTCCAACGCGGCGGGATTCTTGCACAGCCCGGTTGGCCCTGTAACCGATCGCGAACATCACCACGATCGCGATAATGACCAGCAACACTCCAAAAATCATGACCGATCCCCCCCACTCTGGTTGCTACCGATTGCGGAAACCCTCGCTTCCACCCGGATAGAGTGCCTGAACTTCGTCGTGAGGCCGGGGAATGACATGGGAGGAAACCAACTCCCCGACACGTCTCGCCGCCGCTGCTCCGGCCTCCACAGCCGCTTTCACCGCACCGACATCTCCTTCGACCATCACGGTCACCAATGCGGCATCCACCTGTTCCCGTCCAAGCAACCGCACGTCGGCCGCTTTTACCATCGCATCGGCCGCCTCGACTGCTCCCACCAATCCGCGCGTTTCCACCAAACCCAGCGCAAACATCAGGCTTCATCCCCCTTTGTCGACCGAATCCACAATCCCAATGACCACAGCGTCAATGGGCCACTGCTCTCCATAAACCAACCTGGCCGCACTGCCCTGGGTGACGA
>JADGGD010000353.1 GCA_019690095.1 Chloroflexota bacterium | reverse complement strand
GGATGTCACCCTGGTCGCGGTGAGCAAGACGGTGCCGGCTGATCGTGTGCGGGCGGCGGCGGAGCTCGGGATTACCCACTTTGGTGAGAATCGCGTGCAGGAGGCCGAGGAGAAGATTCACGCGCTCACCGGGTGCCTGCCGCCAGGTGTGACCTGGCACATGGTCGGCCACCTCCAGTCGAACAAGGCGCGGAAAGCGGTCCGCCTCTTTGCGCTGATCGAATCGGTCGACTCGCTGGAGCTTGCCCGTCTGCTGAGCCGGCTCGGGGTCGAGCGCGGCGTGCCGGTTCCGGTGCTCCTGGAGGTAAATGTCGGAGGCGAGGAGACAAAGTTTGGTTTTGCCCCGGCTGAGCTTCCGGAGGTCCTCCCGCGGATTCTCGAGCTTCCGATGCTGGAGGTGCGCGGATTGATGACGATAGCTCCGCTGGTGGGTGATCCGGAGGATGCCCGCCCCTACTTCCGCCAGCTGCGAGAGCTCCGCGATCGGCTCGCTACAGCCTACCCGTCGGCCGAACTGCGCGAGCTTTCGATGGGGATGACGAACGATTTTCCGGTCGCGATCGAGGAGGGTGCGACACTCGTGCGCATCGGGCGGGCGATTTTCGGTGAGCGCCCCTCCTAGCCGGGTGCACGGGTCGACTATATCTGGTAGAATTTCTCCAGAGATTGTTGCTGATCCGGCCGGCTCGGCTCTCCGGGGTGACAGCAAGGGGAACGAACAGGTCGATGGAAAGGGCCAGGCGTGGCAGAGTTCTTAATTCGCTTCGTTGATTTGCTGTTCAATGTGCTGATTTTCGCGATCTTGATTGACGCGCTGATCTCGTGGTTCCCGATCTCCCCCGGTCACCCGATCGTGCGTCTGCTCGATGACATTACTGAGCCGATCCTGGCACCCCTCCGGCGCGTTGTCCCGCGTCTGGGGATGTTCGACATCACGCCGATCGTTGCGATGTTTCTGCTGGAGATCCTCCAGCAGATCATTATCGCCGGCCTCTCCAGCGCCCTGTAGACGGACTCTCTCCCCGGTGCGCGCCGTTGGCTCGGGAGAGGTCCGCCCACACAGGACCGCCGGGATCTTAGAGGGACGGATACCGCCCGCTCGCCAGGTGGTGCCGAAAGGACCGCTCGACCCGTTCTGCCAGTGTCCCGATCTGCTCGAACTCGGCGTCGCCGAGACGTCCGCGCAGCCAGAGCTGCCCGAGTCGGGTCACGGCTGGTGCGATGACCAGCTCCTCGATGTCATCCAGGTTCCCGATATCCTCGATGCCGCGCAGGAGCACCGCCAGGGCCCGTCGGTGATCCCGGACCAGCAGTGCAGTCAGCAACTCTTCCGCGTGCGGACCCATGGGTAGGCCAGAACGGCCTTTGCGGTTCCTTCGAGTTCGAACACGTGTTCTGGAGCCGTGAACGGGCTCGACGAGTCGCAACGCCATGGTCGTGTCCAGCCTTCCTTGCGTTTTCCAAGTCGTTTCGGGGTGCGAGGGTGCAGTTCGGCCATGTAAACGGAATGAATGGCAGAATGTTACAGTATTCTACGGGATCCCCTTCCTGAAGGTTCCGGAGACAGTCAGCGTGAGTTTGTAGGGCCGTTCCCGATTATATTCAAAGCCTGCCTTGCCCGGATTGGCCTTTTTCCCTGGCATCGAGATCCCTGGCGGCTAAATCGTGATGTACCACTTCGCAGGCTCGGCCGTCATGAGCCGTGCGCGCTCGGCTGATAGGCGTTCACGCTCGGGGCTCTGGCGCCAGCGCTCGTAGGCGGCCTGGCTGGACCAGCGCTGGATCAGCTGGTACTCGGTTGGATCGACCACACTGCGCAGGAGGGTCTGTGCAGTCTGACCGGCCTGGCGCCGGTACGGCTCGGTTGCCTTGTACCAGGCGATCGCTTCTTGCTCTCGACCGGGCAGGGGGCGAATCTGGCGAATCAGCACGAAGGCCACAGTGTCTCTCCTTCCACTCTCAACCGGGAGATGGTCACGGTCGACTGAGACCCCGGCAATGAATGATCACAGAGGGGCAGTCCAGGTCATCTTGACCACTTTCCCGGATGGGCCGAGTGGGCCAAGCGGTTTGCCATTCAGGGTCACAATGACGTTGGCCGCGTTTCCGGACCACAGCATGACCGAATGGGTGCCCGTCCAGGTACGCCGATCTCCAGGCAGGAGGATTCCCGTGAACACCACCTTCCCGTCAGACTCAACCTGAAGCCAGACCCGTCCCGCGATCTGGGCATCCACACGGATCCCCGGTGTGGGGGTCGGTGACGCGATCGGTGTCGGGCTTGGG
>JADGGD010000352.1 GCA_019690095.1 Chloroflexota bacterium | reverse complement strand
ATCAGCGATGAGCTGTTCCAGCGCATCCTCTCGGAAACCCCCATCCACGCCGCGAGGCTCGTTCAGCTTTGAGGGGCATCGCCGAGTGGTTCCGTGAGTTCTGGCGACAGCCGACCGCGACGCGCGCGGTGGTGATCGTCCTGTTCCTGGGCATCTCCTCCCTGTACTGCCTCGGAATCGCTGGCATTCTCATGTACGGGCACGACCGCACCGCCGCGAGTGGCATCACCCCCGGGGCTATGGGAACTGACGCGCCGGCGACCCTCCTGCCGTCTCCTACGCCGGTCAACACTCCCTCTTCCACGGCATCCCCATCGCCCACAGATACCCCATCGCCTACAGATACCCCATCTGCGACAGCCGTGCCCACCGATACGCCAACCGCGGAAGCATCCCCCACTCCGACGCCAACTCCCTCGCGAAGCCGTCCGCGGGCCACGCCGACCCGTCGCCCGTCACTCACCCTGCCCTCACCGACAGCGACGTCACCTCCTACGGCCACGCCATCAGTACGGCCCGTGCCGATGACGCCGTCCGCCAGCTCACCCACGAGCACTCCCACCGCCGCAGTGCCCAGACCATCAGCCACCGGCACCGCTCTGGTGGCGCCGTCCGCGACGGCCTCGACCACCCCGCACCAGACGAGCACGCCAGCAAGCACCCCCTCGGCCACGACAACGGCACCGCCCGCGATCACCAGCACGACAACTGTGCTCCCAGCACCAACAGCGGAGCCGCCCGGCCAGCTGACAGTCGTTCCAGCCGCCTCCCCATCCCGCTCCGCGACGGCGAGTCCATCTGCCTCGGCGACACCTCCACGCCCGGCGGAATGACGCCGATGTTGGCCGTCGTTTGCCGGGTTATCCTACCCCGTGTATACTCTCTGACGTGGATAGGACTGTCGTATCACTTGAGGAGATCCGGTCGAATCCGACCGTTCAGGCTCTGATCAGGAAGGCTGACGAGCACCTCGGCGCCCAGGGCTACACCGAGCACGGGCAGCGCCACGCCAACCTCGTTGCGCGGATTGCAAGCAATATCCTGAGTCGACTTGGCTTTGATCCGGCGACCGTCGAGCTGGCGGCAATTGCCGGCTACCTCCATGACATCGGGAACGTGGTCAACCGGCGGGACCACGCCACCGCCGGTGCGGTCCTGGCATTTGATCTCCTTCTGCGCGCTGGAATGGACGCCGAGGATGCGGCGATCGTGGCCGGGGCCATCGGAAACCATGAGGAAAGCACGGGCGAGCCAGTGAACGCGGTCTCGGCGGCGCTGATTATCGCGGACAAGGCTGATGTTCACCGATCGCGGGTGCGAAATCAGAACCCGGCCACCTTCGATATCCACGATCGGGTTAACGATGCGAGTCAGCACAGCTTCGTGCGCGTCGATCCGGAGCGCCGCCTGATCATGCTCGAGCTCACGATTGATCTGTCGAAGGCGTCAGTCGTCGATTACTTCGAGATCTTCCTGACGCGCATGCTGTTCATTCGCAAGGCCGCCCAGTTCCTCGGGTGTGGTTTCCAGCTGTTCATCAATCGCACCCAGATGCTGTGAGCATCCACCTGCCCGCCATGAAGATCCTTCGCTTTCAGGACGAATTCGGGGCCCGCTATGGCGTTCTCGAGGGAAGCGATATCTTCGCGCTCGAGGGCTCACCGTTCGACGGCATCACGGTCGGGTCGCGGGTTGGCCACCTCGGTGAGGTACGCCTGCTCGCGCCGTGCGTCCCGAGCAAGATCATTGCAGTAGGCCTCAATTACCGCGTGCCGGAGCGAGACGGAGAGGATGTCCGGCCGGACGAGCCGATCCTATTCCTGAAGCCGCCCTCCGCAGTGATCGCGACTGATAGACCGATCATATGGCCATGTGTCTCGCAGCGGATCGATTTCGAGGGAGAGGTGGCCATTGTCATCGGGAAGACCGCTCGAAAGATCGCTCCGGCAGAGGCCCGCGCCTATCTCCTCGGGGTGACCTGTGCGAATGATGTCACAGCACGCGATCTCCAGCGGCGCGAGGGACAATGGGCCCGAGCCAAAGGCTTCGATACGTTTTGCCCGCTCGGCCCCTGGATCGCGACTGACCTGGATATTGCCAGCTGTCGTCTCATCACCAGGGTCAATCAGGAGGTCCGGCAGTCTGCCTCGACCAGTCAGCTTCATTTCAGCGTACCCGAGCTGGTGAGCTACATCTCTCACGTCATGACCCTGCTGCCGGGAGACGTTATCCTGACCGGCACACCCCCCGGCTGGGGCCCTCTCCAGATTCATGATGTGGTTGAAGTGGAGATCGAGGGAGTCGGCACCCTCCGAAACAC
>JADGGD010000351.1 GCA_019690095.1 Chloroflexota bacterium | reverse complement strand
ATTGGCCAGGACGCCCGCGACCACCGCCCAGCAGCGGGCCACGTGTTCCGGAGCATAGCCGCCGCCGGCCACGGCAATGATGCGCCCGCCGCAGAGATCATCCGCCAGTTCGACCAGGCGGCGGGCAAGTGTCAGATAGGCATCGAGTGTGAGGCCCAGCCGCACGAGCGGATCGGCAAAATGGCTGTCTGCGCCGACAACGACGATCATCAGCTCGGGCCGATACCAGCGCAGGGCCGGCACCACCCAGCGCTCGAAAGCCCGCACGTACTCCTGATCACCCGTCCCGCGCTCGAGCGGCACGTTCAGATTGAAGCCGAATCCATTCCCCCGTCCGACCTCATTCGGTGCACCACTCCCCGGATAGAAGCGCCCGTCATAGCGGTGGAGTGAGATGGTCAGGATCGGCTCCTCGTACAGCAGGTCCTGGGTACCATCGCCGTGGTGCCCGTCAAGATCGATGATTGCCAGGCGGCGGAAGCCGCGCTCCTGCTGGAGCCATCGCACCGCGATGACGATATCGTTGAAAGGACAGAAACCCGCCGCCCGATCGCGGCGGGCGTGGTGAAGCCCACCCGCCGGGTGAAAAGCCCGTCGGAAGCATCCGTCGGCCACGAGGCGAGCCGCGAGAAGGCTTCCCCCAACCGCGAGGGCGGCCCGCTGGAACAGGCCGGTCCAGGCAGGGGTATCACCCCGGTCAAGGAAACCATCGCCCCGGGCATCTGCCGCTCGCACGAACTCGAGATACGCCGGGGTATGGACCCGCAGCAGGTCAGCCTCAGAGGCCGGATCTGGCCGACATTCGATAAGGGGATACGCACCCACCGCGGTCAATCCCGGGTCATTCATCGGGGGGCCCAGGAGAGCCAGCGTGCGAAGTAGCTGGCGGCCGAGGCGATAGCGCCGCCAGCTCTCAGCAAGGCGCGAGAAGCCGCGCCCATCAAAGACGTCGTGGTAGATAAAGGCAACTGGCTCGGCCACGACCGCGCCCTCTCGCGTTCTCTAGCGGTCCGGTCGAGCTGATTCTACCAGACCTTGCGCCCGGTCAGGCAGACAGATCGGCAGTCAGCACGGGCATCGCGATCGGCGCACCCTCGTATCCCAGCGCAAGAGAGCGCCCGATCATCCGACGGACGGCCGCGGCCGCTTCTCGCCGAAAGATGATCGGGCCCCAGATGCCCACATCACTCACCCACGCGCCATTTCGGATCTCCTGGCGCATCGCACCGGCAGCCACCTCGTCGATCAGCAGATCAAGGTCGAGGGCTCCGTGCTCGAGAAGAACCGTGCGGATGAGCGTCTCATAGTCAACCGGCGCGAGATCAACTCCGACTCGCCCATCCACCAGCCGGCAGAGCCGCTCCCTGAGGGGATGATGCGCCAGTCTGGCCAGGAGAGAAGATATCATCAGCCTCGTGGTCCGGATTTATTGAGATATTTGATTACCTTAGTCGCCTTTCTCGAGGCTAGTGTAGCGACTGCGGGCTCACCTGTCAATGATCAACCGATGCAGAGCGCGCCGCAGCTGAGCGGAACTGGGTGTGGTACAGTGCAGCATACAGGCCGCCCCGTGCCAGCAGTTCATGATGGGTCCCGTACTCGACCAGCCGTCCCCGATTCAATACCAGGATGATATCGGCGGCCAGGATCGTACTCAGGCGATGGGCAATCACCAGACTGGTGCGCCCCTTCATCACCCGCTCGAGGGCGGCCTGGATCAGTGCTTCGGACTGCGAGTCCAGGTGCGAGGTCGCCTCGTCGAGCACGAGAATTCGCGGGTTCTTCAGGAGGACCCGGGCAATCGCGATGCGCTGCTTCTCACCCCCCGAGAGGCGGTAGCCCCGCTCACCCACCACAGTCTCATAGCCATCTGGCAGTTCGGTGATGAAATCGTGAATATTCGCCGCACGGCAGGCCTCGACGATCTCGGCGAACGTCGCCTCCGGCCGTGCGTACAGCAGATTTGCCCGGATCGTGTCATGGAAGAGATAGGTCTCCTGGGTCACCATACCGATGTGCTGGCTCAGCGATCCAAGGGTCAGATCACGCAGATCGTAGCCGTCGATCAGGATGCGCCCCCGAGTCGGATCATACAGCCGCGGCAGAAGATAGGTGATCGTCGTCTTACCAGCACCGCTTGGACCAACCAGCGCGGCAAGCTGTCCGGGCTCGATCTCGAAGCTCACGTGTTCGAGCGCCCAGCGGCGGGCCTGGTGCCGAGGCATGGAGGGGAGACTGATCGGGTCTGCTCGTCCTCCCCCATCACCATCACCCTCCGACAGGGGCCGCTCCATGCGCGACCAGCGGCGCTCGACCGGCCGCAG
>JADGGD010000350.1 GCA_019690095.1 Chloroflexota bacterium | reverse complement strand
GGTCGAGATACACCCCGGGAGCACGCCCATCGGGCTGGGCAGCGGAAAAGAGAGCGCCGGGGGCAGTCGCGTGGTGCACCCGAGGGCGCTGGAGGCTCGTGGGGACTTTCGGACACCGGGGGAGCGGGCGAGGAGAATGCGTATGACCGAGATTGGGGCGCCACACGAGACGGTACTGATCGTCGACCAGTTCGGCGCCTACATCAGCAAGCACAGCGAACGTTTGCGGGTAGTCATTCGGAAAGATATTACAGCCGAGGCGCCGCTCCTCTTCCTGGAGCAGGTACTCGTGGTTGGTCGGGGGGTCAGCGTCTCGTCGGATGCCATTGCGGCGTGCTGTGAGCGCGGTATTCCAGTCTACTTTCTCTCAGGGCGCGGCGAGCCGTACGCGGCGCTCTATGCCGCTGGACTGGGCGGAACTGTTCTCACGCGGCGCGCCCAGCTGGCGGCCCACGACGATGGACGTGGGGTTCGCCTGGCGTACGCCTTCGCCCGCGGCAAGATCAGCAACCAGGCGAATCTACTCCGCTACATCGCCAAGTACCGCAAGGCGACCGATCCGGCGCTCTATCGTGAGCTGCGGCTGGTAGCGGGAGAGATCCGTGACCATCTGGAGGAGGTACGGCGGCTGGAGATCGATGCTGGCCCTGCGGCGACGGTCGACACAGTGCGGCCGGCCCTTCTCTCCATCGAAGGGCGGGCAGCCCAGCGCTACTGGAACGCGCTGAAGGCGATCGTGCCAGCGGAGCTATCCTGGCCGGGGCGCCAGGGACGGGGTGCAGCTGATCCATTCAACGCGGCCCTGAACTATGGCTACGGCGTCCTGTATGGGCAGGTCGAGCGCGCGATTATCCTGGCTGGTCTCGATCCATATGCAGGATTCGTTCACGTCGATCGGCCAGGAAAACCAAGCTTGACGCTGGACTTGATCGAGGAATTCCGGGCGCCAGTGGTGGATCGGACCATTCTGGCGCTGGTGAACCGCGGGATCTCCCTCCTGCTCGATGCGGATGGGATGCTGGGTACCGCGGCACGCCGGGAGATCGCCACTCGTGTCCTGGCACGGCTCGAGGAGAGCGGCGAGCGATACGAAGGAAAGCGGCAAAAGCTCCGGTTCATCCTGCAAAGCCAGGCTCGGCACCTGGCCGCTTTCTGCCGGGGCGAGCGGCCCGACTACGCTCCATTCATCGCGGGCTGGTGAGCGGGGCCGTATGGTGGACGACGATGATGTGCCTTCTGGTGTACGACATCACCCACAATGGGACCCGTGCCCGCATCGCGGATCTCTGTCAAGATTACGGCCTGGAACGGATTCAGTTCAGTGCCTTCCTGGGGGACCTGAGCCGGACGCATCAGGAGGAGCTGTTTCGCAAGCTCCGGAAGCGGCTCGGTCGAAAGGAGGGGAAGATTCAGCTTTTTCCGCTTTGCGAACGCGACCTGCGGCTCCGCCTGGAGATCATCCAGTCAAAGGGAGATGCATGATGAAGATGATGAGAGGACAAGATGATGGATGATGAGGAAAGTATGCTTACGGTCACTGATCTGAAGCAGTGGCTCTACTGTCCGCGGGTCGCCTATTATATGCGGTGCCTTCCTGGCGTGCGGCCGGTGACCTACCGAATGCAGGCTGCACGCGAGGCGCACGACGATGAGGAAGATCGGGAACGACGGCGCAGCCTCCGGACATATGGCCTGGACGACGGCGAGCGGGCGTATAACGTTCCGCTGGTGTCGCACCGCCTGGGACTGCGCGGAAAGATTGACCTCGTCATCCGACGGTCTGATGAGGTAATTCCGGTGGAGTACAAGGATGCGGCCGGGCGAGCAGGAGAGAACATCGCGATCCAGCTGGCAGCGTATGGGCTGCTCCTGGAGGAGATGACCGGGCTCACGGTGCGGCGCGGTTTCCTGTATTTCATCCCGCTGCGGCGGAGTCGACCGGTGATTCTCTCGGAGAGCCTGAAAGAGAGCGTGCGGAGTGCAGTGACAGCACTCCGGGCAATGATTGCGCGGGAGGCGATGCCCGAGCCGACCCCGCATCGCCGGCGATGCGGGGTGTGTGAGTTTCGCCGCTTCTGTAACGACGTGGTTTAAGGGGTGATGTCGCAAAAAGGGACCCGAGAAGGGGGATGCGAGCACACATTATCTGCAGCGAGGGAGATGAAAAGTCGACAGGTGGCGGCCCGGCGGGCGGAGTGGGCCCACATGCAGGTTCGCAGATCTGGTGGGGATGTGATGCAAAAAGAGATTTGCGACACGATGCTTTCCGATGGTCGAGATCTGGGGTATACTCGCCTGCGCGTGGTGCGTCAGGAGGCCCAGAGAAGCCGCTTGATAG
>JADGGD010000072.1 GCA_019690095.1 Chloroflexota bacterium | reverse complement strand
ACTCACGGAACCACTCGGCGATGCCCCTCAAAGCTGAACGAGCCTCGCGGCGTGGATGGGGGTTTCCGAGAGGATGCGCTGGAACAGCTCATCGCTGATAGCCTCGTCAACCGCCAGGATCATCATCGCGTCACCGCGCGGCCGCAGGCGTCCGACCTGCATGGCCGAGATGTTCACATCACCCGCGCCGAGGAGCGTCCCGATCTTGCCAACCACGCCCGGCTGGTCGGTATGGCGGACGAAGAAGAGGTACCCGCCGTTCAACACGACATCCACGTGGTAGCGGTCCACGCGCACCAGGTGAGGCTCATCATTGATCGCTGCACCGGCGAGTTCCTGGACGAACCCATCTGCCGCGCCAATCCGCAGTGAGATCAGGTTGGCGAAGTTCTCCTGCGGGTTCGAGCACCGTGACTCAATGATCTGGATCCGCCGGCTCTGGGCGAGCAAAAGTGCGTTCACCAGGTTCACGTGCTCGGGAACGGCTGTTCGGAGCAGGCCCTTCACAATTGCTGACTTGACGACCGTCGTGTCCATATCGGCGATCTGGCCGCCATAAGTAATCTCGATGGACTGCAGCGGCCGATCGATGAGTTGGGCCATGAGATAGCCGAGCTTCTCGCCGAGCGTGACGTAGGGTGCCAGCGTCGAGAGGCTCTCGGGCAGGATAGCCGGTGCGTTGACCGCATAGCGCACCGGTTCACCGCGGAGCACGGCGATCACCTGCTGCGCCACCTCGATCGAGGCCGCGACCTGAGCCTCACTCGTCGAAGCCCCGAGGTGAGGGGTGAGCACGACCCGATCGCTCTCCAGAAGCGCCCGGTTCGTGGGAGGCTCTTCAGCAAACACGTCCAGCGCGGCGCCCGCGACCCGCCCGCTTTCCAGCGAGCGAACGAGAGCATTCTCGTCGATCACTCCTCCCCGCGCACAGTTGATGATCCGAACCCCGGGCTTCATGCGTCGGAACTGCTCTTCTCCCAGGAGATGACGCGTGGAAGGTGTCAGCGGGACGTGGAGGGTGATGATGTCAGCGGTCGCCAGGAGGTCGTCAAGCGGCATGAGCTGTACACCCAGGCGGGCAGCATATTCGCTGGTCACGTATGGGTCCGATCCGATCAGATGGACATCGAAGGCAGCGAGACGCCGGGCGACCTCCGCGCCAATGTTGCCGAGCCCGATGATGCCGATCGTCTTCCCGCGTAGCTCAGTCCCGATGAAGCGGTGGCGTTCCCAGCGTCCCTCGGCAACCGATCGGTGAGCCTGGGGGATCCGTCGGCAGAGGGCGAGGAGCAGCGCGAGCGTATGTTCGGCCGCGGCCACCACAACCGCGGTGGGTGCATTGACCACGACAATGCCGCGGCGGCTTGCGGCCTCGACATCGATGTTATCGGTTCCGATGCCCGCGCGTCCGATAACCCGTAGGCGCGGCGCCGCCTCGATCACCTCCCGCGTAACGCGGGTCTGGCTCCGAACGATCAAGGCGACGCAGTCGGCCAGGATCTCCCGGAGGTCCGCCGTGGAGAGGCCATGGCGGATGATGACGTCGCCATACTCCTCGAGGGCTCGGATGCCGTCAGCGGCGATGGGATCGGCGACCAGGATGCGCGACGGTGCTGCGATTGTGTTCGCCTGCAAGACTCGGTACACTTGCTCGATGAATCGCCCTACATCATAGCGCCCGTGTGCGCGAGGGGTCAAGGTGGCACCGTCGGTTCGGGAGATCGCCGAGCGAATCATCGAAAATATCGAACGGGTCATCGTCGGGAAACGACCGGTCATCGAGCTCACGACGGTCGCCCTGCTCTGTAATGGCCACGTGCTCTTCGAGGATGTTCCCGGCGTCGGGAAAACCATGCTCGCCCGAGCACTCGCCGCCTCGCTCGGCTGTATCTTCCGGCGCATCCAGTTTACCCCGGACCTTCTGCCGAACGACGTGACGGGCGTCTCGGTCTTCAACCAGAAGACCCAGGACTTCGAGTTCCGGCCAGGCCCCGCGTTCGCCAACGTTCTGCTGGCCGATGAGATCAATCGCGCGACGCCGCGGACCCAGTCGAGCCTGCTTGAATGTATGGGAGAGCGGCAGATCTCGGTGGACGGTATCAGCCGCCCGCTACCCCGCCCGTTTCTCGTCCTGGCTACCCAGAATCCGATCGAGTTCGAAGGCACCTTCCCGCTTCCCGAGGCTCAGCTTGACCGCTTCCTTCTCCGTCTGAGCATCGGCTATCCGGAGTTTGAGGATGAGCGGCAGATCCTGGTGAATCTCCGACGGCGCCATCCGATCGAGAGCCTGGAGCAGGTGGTTGCGGTCGAGGATCTCCTGGCCGCCCAGGAGGCGATCGTTGACGTCCACGTCGATGATTCTATCTACGACTATATCCTCCAGCTCGTGCGTGCAACGCGCTCGCATCCCGATGTCGCTCTGGGGGCGAGCCCGCGTGGGAGCCTTGCGCTTTTCAAGGCTGCCCAGGCACTCGCGGCAGTCCGCGGCCGCGACTACGTGGTGCCGGATGATGTGAAGTACCTGGGGGTATACGCACTGGCACATCGGGTCATCGCTCGTCCGGAGAGCCAGCTCCGGGGACGGACTGGCGCCGAGATTGTTCGCGAGATCCTGGAATCGACGCCGGTCCCGGTGGCCTCGGCGCGGCGGTAAGGCGATGACGGTGATCCTCCCGGCCGCGTTGATCCTCTTTCTCCTCGCGACGCTGTTCAAGATCAGCTTCATCTACTCTGTCTCATACGTCCTCTTTGGTGTTTACCTTCTGGCCACCCTCTGGAGCGCGCGTGTTCTCCATGACGTGCGCTTCCGACGCCGATGTGCGCCGCGCGCCCTGCACGGCGATGACGTCGAGGTGGTCCTGGAAATTGAGAACCGGGGATGGTTTCCGGTACCGTGGATGCAGATCCACGAACGTCTCCCGGTCGCGCTTTCCTCTCCTCCCTTCTTCCGATCATTGGTATCGCTTGGTCCACGGGAAACGCGGCGCCTTAGCTATCTCCTCCACTGCCGGCAGCGCGGGTGGTACCAGATCGGGCCACTTACTGTCAGCCTCGGCGATGTTTTTGGCCTGAGTGCTCGCCAGGGTGATGTCCTACCGGCTGAGCATTTGACCGTCTATCCCCGAATCCTTCCGATTGATGAGCTTGGCTTTCCTTCAAAGTCGCCATTTGGTCAGCTCCGAACCCCCCAGATTCTGTACGAAGACCCGGCGCGGGTCATCGGTGTGCGGGACTATCAGGTGGGAGACAGCCCACGCCGTATTAACTGGAAGGTCTCGGCTAGCTCCGGTCGACTGCAGGTCCGCAAACTCGAGCCCGCGATGACGCTGGAGGCGGTGATTCTACTGAACGTCGATACCAGTGATTACACGCGTCAATACGCGTACGCCCAGACGGAGCTTGCGATCGAAGTGGCGGCCAGCCTGGCAAACCACCTCGTTGGCCTGCGGCAGGAGGTTGGCCTCCTGACCAACGGCGTTGACCCGATCGGTGAGCCGGTACCGGGGCTGGTCGGGTATCTGCCGCGGAAGGGGCGCTCACAGTTGACGATCATTCTCGATCTGCTGGGACGTCTGGTCGTGGTCAATCAGCGCCCGTTCTGTATGGCGGTCCGCGGGGAGATGAAACGACTGCCCTGGGGAGCCACGCTCATCATCATCACCTCCCACGAGAGCCCGGAGCTTCTGGAGACAGTCTTGCCGCTCCGCCGCGCCGGGTATAACGTGGTAGTGGTCTACATGGACTATCCTAACCCGGAGGTGTTCGAGGAGGCACAGCACCGTGCTGCGCTCCTCGGCCTTCGGGCCTATCGAATCTGGCGTGAAGGTGATGTCGATATCTGGCGACAGCACATCCGGGCGGTCGTCTGAGAGGACGATCCGCCCTCCATCCTGGATGAAGCTCCTCCTCCCGCCGGATTTCAGTCCGGAGCGCCAGACCGGCGTGCTGACGTGGGTCGAGGCGCTGTTCGAGCCTGCGGCGCTGATTGGAACGGTGGTCTGCTTTGTGCTCGGCCTCGTTTCCTTCGGCCTCGCGCTCGCGCCCGGCTGGGAGACGGGATCGGTCATCATGGTGTCGATCATCGTCGGGGCCGAGGCCTTCCTGTACTCCCGTCGATTAGTCCGCTCGACATTCATGCCGCGTGAGTGGATCGTCCTGCTGGTCCCTCCCATCGTCGCGGTCCGCTTACTCCCGTATCTCGATGATCCGACGGCCTCACTGGGAAACGATCTCCTCGCGTGGATTCGGGACCCGAGCACCTTCTTCACCTTTGCATTCACCGCAGATGTGCTGATCCTGCTGATGGTCTGGATCGTCGTGTTCTCGGCGACTCAGTGCCTGAATCGGCTTCGTGTGCAGGAAGGTGAAATGCCGGTGACGAGCGGGGCGAATTACGACCGGATGTACGAGGATAGCTGGCGCTCCTATGACCATTCCAGTCCACTGCGCCATCTGGAGCGGCTTTACGTCTGGGGAGGGGTGATCCTGGTGATCCTCTCCGCGCTGGCCTCGATTGGCACAGATCAATTCCTGAGCATTCAGGCGCTTGGCCAGCTTCTGGCATTTCAGCGTCCATCGCTTCACCTCGTCCTCGCCAATGTCTTGCTCTACTTTGTCATCGGCCTCCTTCTTCTTGGCGAAGCACAGCTGGTTCGACAGCGGACGCTCTGGCAGCTGGATCGCCTGACCATCCCGTCCGAGATCATCGGGCGGTGGATGACCGGTGTGGTGGGCCTCGTTGTGGTAGCCCTCGTCGTGGCGCTGATCCTGCCCACCGGCTATGCCCTGACCCTTGGCGATATTGCAGATTACATCGCAGGTATCGTGATCGAGGCGGCAACCTATCTGGCGGCTGCTCTGTTCTATCTACTCTACCTCCTGGGTCACCTGCTCCCCGGTGGGGGCCGTGCCGCCCCGCCCGTGGCGCCGGCGATGCCTCCACATCTGCCGGCCACGCCCCCACCGGCCGGCGGCGCGTCGCCACTCGAAGCTCTGCGCTCGGTGGCCTTCTGGATTATCGCGCTGGGGCTGGTGGCCTATTCAATTGGAGTACTCTGGCGGCGTCGGAGTCCTTACCTGGCCCATCTCCCCCTCCTGCGTCTGGCGGCAGTTCCGCTGATGGTCTTCCGGTGGCTCGTTACAGCGCTCCGGAGGATGGGCAGGCGGGTCGGCCAGGCCGTCGCAGCAGCAGTGCCGGCTTTTCTTCGGCAGGTGCCGGAGCGCGGCCGGCGGCCAGTGCGCTTCATCACCCTGGGGCGCCTGGGGCCGCGCGAGCTTATCGAATACTTCTACCTTTCGATTTGTGAGCGCGCCGCACAGCTCGGGCATCCTCGGCCGCCGGGGATGACCCCGGCGGAGTACCGTGAGGTGCTTCGACACCGCCTTCCCCTGGTCAACCCGGAGCTCGACGCCCTGACCAATGCCTTCATCGAGGCCCGGTATGGGCCGCGCCCGGTGAGCCGTGAGAGCGCACGCACAGTGCGAGCGATCTGGCAGGTGCTTAAGATCAAACTGCGGAAGGCCCGGAGCCAACGGGCAGGCTAGCACGGCGCGTGTAGGGCCGCCGGGGTCTGGGGCGTCATGGTAGAATGACGGCGATCACCTGCCGCGCGGGCGGGTGGTGTGGAATGTCCGCGGAGGAGCCCGTGCAGTTACGCATCCCCGGTCCGACCCCGCTTCCGGACGCCGTCCGGGAGGCGCTGGCTCGGCCGATGATTAACCATCGGGGACCAGAGTTCGCCGAGCTGATCAATGACGTCACTCGCCGCCTCAAGCCTTTCTTTCAGACTAGCAACGATCTCCTGATCCTGACAGCCAGCGGGACAGGAGGGCTGGAGGCGGCGGTCGTGAATACGCTTTCCCCGGGCGATCGGGTGCTGGCGGTATCGATAGGCTATTTCGGAGACCGCTTCGCCGAGATTGCCCGGCTCTTCGGTGCAGAGGTCGTGAAGCTGTCTGTCGAGCCAGGGCGAGCGGCTGACCCGGCCGTCGTTGCCCGGGCGCTTGCTGAGCAGGGGCCGTTCAAGGCAGTGCTGGTAACCCATAACGAGACCTCGACCGGGGTGACGAATGACCTGGCGGCGATTGCCCGGGAAGTGCGGCGGACGGATGCCCTTCTGCTGGTGGACGGCATCAGCTCAGTTGGCTCGATCGAGCTCCGGACCGACGAATGGGGATGTGACGTGGTCATTGCGGGCTCGCAGAAGGGGTGGATGGTGCCGCCGGGGCTGACGATGCTCACGATGAGCCGCCGGGCCTGGGATGCCTACGCGACGGCCCGGATGCCGCGCTTCTACTGGGATCTGGGCAAAGCGCGCGCGGCGCTCGAACGGGGCCAGACCCCCGCGACGCCAGCGATCTCCCTGTTCTTCGCCCTGCAGACATCCCTTGGACTGATGGAGCGCGAGGGCCTCGCGGCGATCGCCGCGCGCCACCATCGGTGTGCCGAGCGCGTCCGTCAGGGGGTCAGGGCACTCGGGCTCGAGCTCTTTGCCGAGGAGGCACACGCCTCGGACACCGTGACTGCAGTCCGGGTTCCGGAGGACGTGGATGCGGCCCGCCTGCTCCGGGTTATGCGCGAGAGCGGGGTAGTCATCGCCGGGGGACAGGGAGCGCTTGCCGGGCGGATCATCCGCATTGGCCATCTGGGGTGGGTTACCGAGGCCGATATCGACGAGGTGTTGGCGGCCCTGGAGCGAGCACTTCCCCTGGCCCGGCGGACGCCTCTGGCGCGCTGACACGCTTACCACATAACGGCTGAAACATAAATAGCTGAACAGGCGAGGGTAGCGAGATCAAGCGGATCAACCTTGGCTTCCTGGGAGCCGGGGTGGTTGGATGCGGCACGCTCGACCTCCTGGCACGTCGGGGAGCGCAGATCACGCGTGCCGTGGGCGCGGAGCTGGTGGTCCGGCGGATCGCCGTCCGTGACCCATCGAAGCGGCGGGCCGTGGAGATCGACCCGTCGCTTCTTACGACAGATGCCCTGTCGATCCTCGATGATCCTGAGATCAACGTGGTCGTCGAATTGATCGGGGGCGAAAGCCCGGCCGGTGATTACATTGCCCGGGCGCTTCGGAACGGCAAACACGTGGTCACTGCGAACAAGGAGGTCATTGCCAAGCACGGCTCGGAGCTGATGGAGCTGGCCAATCGACACAATGTCAATCTCTTCTTTGAGGCGAGCGTCGGTGGTGGTATCCCGGTGATTGCCGTCCTGCGCCACGACCTTATCGCCAACGAAATCAGCAGTCTCCGAGCGATTATCAATGGCACGACCAACTTCATCCTGACTGCGATGGAGCGCGGACAGGACTATGGTTCGGCCCTGGTTGAGGCGCAGCGGCTTGGCTATGCCGAAGCTGATCCTGCGAACGACGTCGAGGGGATCGACGCGGCGTACAAGCTAGCGATCCTCAGCACCCTGGCCTTTCGGTCGAATGTCCATCCCGACCAGGTCGCGCGCACCGGTATCACGCGCCTGAACCCGAAAGATTTCCAGTACGCGGCTCGCATGGGCTATGTAGTCAAGCTGCTGGCCGCGGCGGAGGTTGGCCCGTCGGGTATCGAGGCATGGGTCGCGCCCACCCTGATTCCTGCATCTCACCACCTGGCGAGTGTCAAGGGCGTATTCAACGCGGTGCTCATTGACGGCGATCAGATTGACCAGTTCATGCTGTACGGGCGCGGCGCCGGGGCACGGCCGACCGCATCGGCCGTGGTGGCGGACCTGTGCGCCGTCGCACACAATGTTCTGCGCGGTGTGACCGAACGCATCGAGCTCGTCCAGCATGACCGCCCGGTGATCGATTTCGGCGAGACGCGTGCCCGCCACTACCTGCGGCTTCAGGTTGTCGACCGCCCAGGGGTTCTTGCCCGGATCGCGCGCGTGCTGGGTGAGAACGATATCAGCATCGCGTCGGTCGTCCAACACGAGACGGATGAGACGGCGGGCGTGGCCGAGATCGTTATCATGACGCACCCGGCGCTCGAGCGGCGTATGGCAGCCGCGCTGAAGGGGGTGGGCGAGCTGGATGTTGTTCGCGAGGTCTCGGCCTTCCTCCGAGTAGAACGATGATCATCGCCCGGGTACCGGCAACCTCGGCCAATCTCGGCGCCGGATTTGACTGCCTTGGCATTGCCCTCGACCTCTATAATGATGTGGCCCTTCTGCCGGATCGCCCGTTTCGTGTCGAGGTCCTGGGCGAGGGAAGCGATACCCTGCCTCGGGACCGATCGAACCTGGCCGCGCGGACGGTTCTGCGGTTCTTCGAGATACTTGGTCGCCCGTCCCCTTCATTTCAACTTCGGCTGACGAACCGCATTCCGCTAACCGGTGGCCTTGGAAGCTCATCAACTGCGATCGTCGGAGCCCTTCTGGTTGCAAACCGTCTGGCCGGCGATCCGCTCGGCCCGGATGAGCTCCTTCGGTTGGCGGTCGAGATCGAGGGGCATCCCGATAACGTGGCTCCAGCTCTGCTCGGCGGCCTGGTCCTTTCTGTGATCGCCGATGGACGGGTGGTGACCGCGCGAATTCCGGTTCCGCCGGACCTGCGGGGAGTTCTGTTCATCCCGGGCTTCACGATCTCGACCCGCGACGCCCGGCGGCGCTTGCCGCGCCGCGTTAGCCTGGAGGATGCTGTCTTCAATATCGGTCGCTCGTCTCTGCTGGTAGCGGCGATGACCACCGGTCGCCTGGAGCTCCTGCGCGTGGCAACCCAGGACCGCCTTCACCAGCCGTATCGTCAGGTTCTCTTCCCGGCCATGCCCCTCCTCTTCGATGCGGCCCTGAAGGCCGGAGCGCTCGGGGTATGGCTCTCCGGGGCGGGGTCGGCGCTGATGGCCCTGGTCCAGGGTGATGGGGGTGCTGTTTGCAGAGCCTTCGAGGAGACCGCGCGTGCCAATGGCGTGCGTGGTCGGGCTGTGGAGGTCCGGCTGAGCGAGACCGGTGCGGTGGTCACCGAGGAGATCCAGGAGGCAAACCCCTGACGTGCTCCTGGAACGAGAGTTGCGCCGGGCGGGGGTGTGCGTGGCCTGTGTTTGCTCTCGGCTGGCGTTACCGCGACCGTTGTTGCGGGGTCCGCGTTGGATTGGTATCCGGCGCGGATCGGCGGACTATCGTTCTGGCTCGATGATCACCTCTACCAGCCTTTCCTTCGGCAGATTACAAACGGATCCGGGCGGCTTGCCCTGGGAGGACTGCTTTTCCTGCTGGCTCTGGCAGTCAGCGCAGGCGGTTACCTTCTCGCGGCCCGTGATTCTGGTCGGCTTCGCCGCGGTGGGCACCGTCACCTGTGGCTGATCGCGGGCGTGCAGCTTCTTCTCTGCGGCTGGCTGGCCATCCAGCCCTATGTCTCCTCTCAAGATATCTTCAGCTACGCCTTCTACGCGCATATCTTCACCTGGTATCGGGATAATCCCTACCTTGCCGTTCCGCGCGATTACCCGTATGACCCGCTGTTCTCGGCGATCTTCTGGAAGGATCAGCCGTCTAACTATGGCCCCCTCTGGACCTACCTGAGCGCGCTTGCACCGCTCACTGTGGGCCTGCGCGTTGAACCAACCCTGCTGATTCTGAAGGCGATCACCACGGTCGCCGCAGTAAGCGGTACCATCCTGCTCTGGTCAATCCTGGGGTGCCTCCGCCCGGAGCGGCGTGTTGTAGGCACAGTGCTCTGGGCGTGGAATCCGCTCCTGCTGATCGAGACCGGTGAAGCAGGACATAACGATATTGTCATGACGGCCTTGATGATCGGGAGCCTCTGGGCGTGGACGCGGGATCGCCGCCTCGTTGCGGTAGGTCTGCTGATCCTGGCCGCGCTGGTGAAGTATATTGCGCTGATTCTGCTCCCACTCTACATGGTCGTCTGGTGGCGGCAGGGCGCTGAGAGCCCCTGGCGGATCGCCTGGCGTGTCGCGGCAGTGGGGGGAGGGCTGAGCATCGCGGCCCTGGCACCGATCTATGCGGGCGCAGCGACCTTCCAGGTCATCGGCTTCGGGACGAATCCTCTCGCCTATACCAACTCGCCCCTCGAACCGATCTTTCGGGAAGTCCGGATTGCGCTCGGTGATCCCCCGGCCGTTGCTGATCTGCCGACACACTATGATGGCCACTGGGTGTCCACCCACGGCTCAACGATTCTGTGGTCGGAGCCGAACGAAGAAAGGGCGGCGGGCATCCTTCTTCCCACAAGCACATCCCTGCTGGTCGTCGAGCCGGAGGCATCATCGTGGATTCACGTCTACGAGCCGCGGCTGGCGCGTTTCGGCTTCATCCACGCGGACGACGTGCGGCCAGCGCCCGCCCCGGCGACCGCGGTCGCCTCGGGGGCGACGACGGCGGTTCTGGCCGGTGTTCGCGGCGACCGTGCGGCTCGACTGGCCAATATCATCGTTCGCGCGCTCGCCGCATTGGTGTTTTTCCCCTGCTACGCGTGGGTCCTCTACCGTCTTGCCCGAGATCCAGGAGAACGGCTGGCCCTTCCCCGTGCATCGGCCACTGTTCTGACCTTCTATCTGCTGGTTGTGCAGAGCTGGTTCTGGCCGTGGTATCTGCTCTGGGTCCTCCCCTACGCAGCGATCATCTGGGATCGGGCGGTCGGGCAGATCGCACTTGCACTCACCTTTACGGCCGGTACGCTCAATGCTCAGCCGACCGTTACCCCGCCTCCTCTGGTGGATTTGCTCTACGGTGGACGGGCTCTGGCCGTCTTCGGTCTGCCGATCGCGGGCGTTCTGATCGGCAGACGCTGGTATCGCCCGTCGGTATGGCGGCGAGTATCCGCGGTCTGGCCGGTTTCGCGACCTTACCACCGGCTGGCGGGCATTGTGCTGGTGATCGCGATCGTCCTGGCGGCGGGAACAACTGCGGCAATTGCTACATCAAGCGCCGCTACTACTCGCGATCCGGAAGTAACTGTCGGTGACCGAGCGTTTGATGCAGCGACACGCGCCTACTCGGCTGGCGATTTCGAAACCGCGGTTCAGCAGGCGTCGATCGCGCTTAGAGATCAGCCCGGGGAGCGCTCAGTGCTGGAGCTTCGCATCTCGGCAAACCTGGCGCTTGATCGCTACGCGGCAACGATCCCCGATCTGACCTATCTCCTGGCCGAGGATCCAAATGACGTGGATCTCCGACTGGACCGCGGCATCGCATATACCCGAATCGCACGCTTCGATCGGGCACTCGCTGACTTTGCTCGGGCCAGTGCCGTCGCGCCAGATGATCCACGCTCCTACGAGTGGATGGGGCTGGTACACTTTGAGAAGGGTGAGCTGGAAGAGGCGCGCCTCCAGCTTCAGGATGCCCTTGCCCTGGCTCCCCAAAATGGGCGGATTGCCCGGGAGCTGGCGGCAGTCCTGGCGAGCCAGGGCAACCAGAAGGGAGCGCTGGCGGCTTACGATCGGGCGGCAGTTCTCGATTCGACTGATGCCCAGACATACGCCGATCGAGCCGCTGTCCTGCGGCGGGTGGGAGCGGTCCGGGCGACGATTCCGGACCTCCGAAGGGTTCTCATCCTCTCTGGAGACGTCCAGCAGTTGCGCTGGGCCGAGCGCCTCCTGGCGAGTGCTTCCCATCATCCATCGTCCTCGCGTTCTCCCGCTGGCTGATCACCTGCGTGGGTATCTGCTATCCTCGCGTCTCCTTTAGCAGGAGACCCCACCCGCCTGTGAGTTGACGTAATATTGGGCGTTCGCCTAGAATCGGCCGCGAGATCGATCGCGGTGGTGCTCCGGTGGTAACGGAAGGCACCCCAGACGCCGGAGCTGTACGGAGGGTGGATGGACGGGCGATTCTGGCGAAGTGTTCCATGGCTGATTCCTGGTGGATTGATCGCTCTGGCCCTTGCCATCATGCTTGCCCGCTTCCCTGTCCGCTCCCGGCATACCATCTCTCCCACGCCGCTCACCAACTCAGCGACTGTGGTGCCGATCTATGCGATGCCGACTGCCTCTCCTGCGGACCTTCGGCATCCCGAGGCCGTCCAGAAAGCAGTTGACTTCTTGATCAATCTGCAACCAGAAAGGAGTTATATCCTGACCTGGCCATCACGTCAGGTGGTTGTCCCCATGGATGTGGCCCATGCGGCCATCGCCCTGGTTAGTGTGGGACGACTGGATGCGGCCGAGGCGGCTATGACCTGGCTGTACCGGCACATGACGCGCCCCGGAGGCGATGACGCTGTCTCGGAGAGAGGGGATGACTATGCGGGGAGTTGGTACGACCAGCTCGACGTGCGAGGCCGCCCGATTCCCGGGGCGGCCCGCGGCCGCGGCGAGGCGGTGGGCATCGCCCTGATTGCCACCTTTGCTATCGATCATCAGGATCCGCGCTATCTTCAGCAGCCGATCGGCGATTACACCGTTCTGGACCTGGTCGAGCTGGCTGTGGACTACTTGACCAGTCCATCGATGCAGGCAGAGGATGGGCGCTTCTACCATTCGCCCTCGTATCGTGTCTCATTCACCGAAGAAGGAGCGCGCATGGCGCTCGGCCTGAAGCTGGCAAGCCAGATGCTGGAGCGGCGGGGACGCAGTGCGGCTGCCGAGCGCGCGCGCCAGGGAGCAGCACGGGGGCTCCTGGCTCTCGCCCGGGAGCAGAGCATGAATCGCGGCATGGCCTACGACTACTTCGCACGAGCGATCTGGGGACTTGCCTCTCCTTCGGAAGCCCGCCGCGAACTCGCGGAGGTCCGCACGGCCGGCCTCGTCACCGACCTGGGCGTGCGAAACTGGGACTGGCAGCTCGATCAGGCGACCAGTCTGGGGGACTGGCTCCACTGGTGGGTGCAGGCGCAGACTGTTGCTCCCTCGCAGACCTTCGACTTTGCGATCGCCGCAATTCAGGCGGGCGATCTGCAGACCGCGATCGCGCTGGAGAAGCGATGGCTCCTCCAGCAACGGTCCGACGGCGGATTCAGCGATGCGGCCATCGCGGGGCCACTCGGCGCGGTCATCGGCTTTGGTGAGCCCACCGCGTACGCGGCGGCGCGCTTCATTCTTTTCGAGCATCTGCTCACCCTCGCAGCTGGCCAATCCGGAGCCTGACTGAGGAGGCAGGGGGACCGCACCGTCAGCAGCCGCTTACTGCTATAATTTTGTCCGGGACAGGCTGAAGCCCGAGAAGCGTCTCGGTAATTTACATGTGGAGGCTCGATGAAAGTCGTTCCTGTTGAAAAGATCCGAAACGTCGGCCTCTTTTCCCACGGGGGTCATGGGAAGACGACGCTTGCCGAGGCGATGCTGTTCAACGCTGGCGTGATCAGCCGTATGGGACGGGTGGACGAAGGGACCACGGTGTCTGACTTCGATCCTGAAGAGATCCGCCGCCACATCTCCGTTCAGCTCTCGCTTCTTCCCCTGGACTGGAAGGACTATCGCATTAATCTGATCGACACGCCCGGGTACGCTGATTTTGTCAGCGAAGTTCTCGAAGCCATGCGGGTGGTGGATACAGCCATCCTCGTGTTCGAGGCTGTCTCCGGCGTGGAGGTGGGGGCCGAAAGAGCTTGGAAGTATGCTGCTGACCGCGGCGTTCCCCGGATCATCGTGATCGGGAAGATGGACCGCGAGAACGCCGATTTCAACCGGACGCTGGACCAGGTTGTGGCGCGCTTCGGCAATCGGGTCCTGCCCATTCAGCTCCCCATTGGCTCTCAAGAAGCTTTCAACGGCTTTGTTGATCTGGTGACGATGAAGGCGTACGTGGGCCCGCAGTTGAGCGAGGAGGAGATTCCGTCCTCCATGCGGGCAGACGCGGACGCGGCGCGGGAAAAGCTGATCGAGGCAGTTGCCGAAGCGGATGATGATCTCCTGACGAAGTACCTGGAAGGAGAAGAGCTAACTCAGGAGGAGATCCGACGGGGTCTGCGTCGGGGCGTTATTGGAGGTACCATCTTTCCAGTGCTGTGCACTGCGGCGCTGGTGAACAAGGCGGTTCGTCCCGTGCTTGACGCGATCGTCGACTATGCCCCCTCGCCTGCCGACCGTGGACCGGTTACGGCAACGGATCCGACCACCAATAAACCGGTTACACTTGCTCCGTCAGAGGATGGTCCACTCGCCGCGTTTATCTTCAAATCGACAGCGGATCCCTACGTCGGGAAGCTGAGTTACTTCCGGGTGTTCAGCGGTGTTCTCCGCTCGGACTCCCACGTCTGGAACGCTACCCGCGGGCACGAGGAGCGCCTTGGTCAGCTGTACCTCATCCGCGGTAAGAGCCAGGAGCCGGTTGTTCAGCTGGGTCCGGGAGAGCTCGGGGCGGTGGCCAAGCTCCAGGAGGCTGGCATTAACGATACCCTGTGCACTCGAGACCACCCGGTTGTCCTTGACCCGATCCAGTTCCCGGAGCCGCTTTTCACGATGGCGGTCCAGCCCAAGACCAAGGCCGATCTGGATAAGCTCGGCGGGGCGCTCGCGCGCCTGGTTGAAGAAGATCCTTCCCTGCGCGTGCACAAGGATCCGGATACGGGCGAGACCCTGATCGACGGCCTGGGCGAGTCGCACATCGATATTGCGGCTGAGCGGATGCACCGGAAGTTCGGGGTCGAGGTGACCCTGAGCCTGCCCAAGGTTCCCTTCAAGGAGACGGTGCTGGGCACTGCCAAGGCTGAGTACAAGCACAAGAAGCAGACCGGTGGACACGGTCAGTACGGTCACGTGTTCCTGGAAATCGAGCCACTGGCACGTGGTGCGGGCTTCGAGTTCGGCGAGCGCATCGTTGGCGGCGTCGTACCGAAGAACTTTATTCCGGCTGTGGAAAAGGGCATTCGCGAGGCGCTCCCCGAGGGATGCCTGGCTGGCTATCCCGTCGTGGACGTGAAGGTCACGCTCTTCGACGGCTCATATCACTCGGTCGACTCCTCGGAGATCGCCTTCAAGATCGCCGCGGCCCAGGCATTCAAGAAGTGCCTGGAACTCGCTCACCCGATTCTGCTCGAGCCGATCGTCGATCTGACCGTGACGGTCCCGGAGCAGTATGTCGGTGACGTCATGGGGGACCTGAATACTCGACGCGCCCGAGTCCTGGGAATGTATCCCCAGGAGGATGGCCAGACGGTGATCCAGGCCCAGGCGCCGCTGGCCGAGGTCCAGCGCTATGCGACGGACCTTCGTTCGCTGACCCAGGGGCGAGGTGTCTTCACCATGAAGTTCGCCCAGTACGAAGAGGTTCCCCCGCACGTGGCTCAGGCGATCATCGCCCAGGCCAAGAAGGAGCACGGCTCGCGCTCCGAGTGATCGGGCGTGTTCCTTACCCATCGGAGAGGCGGCGGAGCCCCCCGGACCTCCGGGG
>JADGGD010000349.1 GCA_019690095.1 Chloroflexota bacterium | reverse complement strand
GTCGAGGCGGGGGAGATCGGCGTGCGCGAGCAGGGCGGGGGACGGGTTCTGCCCGGCGGCCTGTACGCGCGCTGGTCGAGCGCTGGCTGACCCGCTCGCTGGCGCGTCGTCAGGCGCATTACCGACAGCGGTGGATCACCTCCTCCGCATAGGCGAGGCTCTTCTGGACAAATGCGCTGAGATCGGCAACGCGGTCGTCGTAGTCGCAGTGGTTCCGCCACTGGCGGAGTGTGGACAGCCTGGTGGCAACCTGCGGCTCGCGGTGCTGGAAGAATTCGCGGAGGGACTGATGATCGCGTGGCCCGCCAGTGGGCGTGAACCCGTGCTGGTTGCGGGCGTAGTTCCAGGCGTGGCAAAACGCCGCGTAGTACGCACGGCTCACGGCCGACCGCTCTGCCGCCTCCTTCGAGCAGTTCGTGCCGCCCTCGGCGTGGAGGAACTGGGCGACCTGGAGATACTCCTCCCACCGGAAGGCCACCCGCCTACCTCCGCGGGCGCGGGTCGACAGTAACGAGAAACCAGCCGGACTTTCCGGCAAGGTCCTGCTCGTATGCTGACTGGATCGTCTCGATCACCGGGAACAGGCTGTCGCTGTCGTCGCCCGGGCACACGTACAGGGTTGGATACGCGTCGTCGATCTCCGGATCGCGGTAGATTTCGAGCGACAGCGCAATCCGTCTGTTGAGATGTGCGCGTGCTGCGCGGGCCCCTTTCAGGACCACCGCGATCAGATCGGGGTGCTGGCGGAGATACTCAGCAATCTCCGCAGGCTGCGGGATCGCGATGGCAAGGTCGGCGATCGCCTGGAGGGCCGCTATAACCTGCTGGTCCGGGGCGGCCGGGGGGTGATGGGGCTCCTCAGGCTCAGAAAGGAGCGGCATTGCACAGAGGTCTGTTGCGGTTGGCAGGTCCGGGCGAATGGCGCGCAGGGCGGGTAGATAGTCCCCCAGACCGGGGAGCTGAACCTTTGCCCGGAGTGGGGTCAGGACGTTCTCAAGGAGAGTCGGCCACCTTCCAGAATATATTCCATAGAGCCAGACGCTTGCGGGGAGGAACACGCGTCTGCGGTCAGTCTTGTTCGCGGCTGGCTCCCCCCGGCGGTTCTCTTCGCCGGCTCCCCTTCCCCCCGGATCGGAAGCAGTGCTCCAGGCGGGCGACTGTTGAAGGATCTCGCGCAGGTAATTACCGGGCGGCCCAGCGCGATCGGAAACGCTCATTGGAAAGGGAAAGATCACCTGTTCTCCTCGAGAAGCCAGCAGGCCCGGCATCTATACCTCCTCGCCGAGAAGCTGGCGGAGCTGATCAGTAATGCACCCCTCGAAGATCTGGACAATCTGCTCGTGGGCGTGGTCGATCCAGGACAGCGCACTCTCGACAGCGACGGATCGGGGGCGTGTTGGGAAGTGCTCGAGCATGAGCAGGAACTTGCGTACATCCGGCTGATCTGCTTCCAGGCTGGCGAAGTGAATGCGGCAGGAGTCCGTGCTGTCCGGGCTGGCGAGCACGCACCCGAGCATGAAGCCAGCCAGGTCCTGGGGGAGATGGTCTCCCAAGAAGGGGCGGACCTCGAAATAGCTCTTCAGATCGACCGATCCGTCGGCGATCTCCACCTGATTGATATAGCGCAGGGTCAGGGTCTCCAGCGTATGCACGCTCACCGCCGCGCGCAGGGCCTGGAAGGCGCGCGCGATGCACGGGCGGAAATGATCCCATCCCTGGTAGGGGCGCAGTCGGTTGACGGTCAGGAGCCGCGGGGCAACCTGCACGATGGTCAGTCCGTCCGGCTGAGAGAAGACCGCCATCTCCGCGGAGCGGATCTCCTGCTGGAACCCGTGCGGCGTCTGGGTGATCTGGATCTCCTGGGCCAGCCGCTCTCTCTTTTCAGGGAACTCCTCACGCAGGCCTTCGTAGATCAGGCCGGGGATTGTTGGATCCCACGGGACCTCGGGTGCCAGGCGGAACTCGCACATGACCTCGCGCAGGGGATCATGCCGATAGCGACGAACACCCATCGTGGTACACCCTGGCGCATTATATCACGTGCCTTCCGCCGCCACGCCCGCTTCTTGCTCTATCATGTGTCAGAATGTGTCGGAAGCTGAGGGCCTGCTGGAGTGGGGGTGAGAGGCCGGCCCGGCGCGGGAGACGCGGGGGATGTGGAGACGCGAGCAGCACCGTGAGCGCTTCTTCCGGAAGGCCAGGGCCGAGGGCTACCGGGCCCGCTCGGCCTACAAGCTGATCGAGCTGGCCGACCGCTTTCACCTCCTGCGCGCGGGTATGGTCGTGCTCGACCTCGGCGCGGCACCGGGGAGCTGGAGCCAGGTGGCGGCGGCGCGGGTCGGGTCGGGC
>JADGGD010000348.1 GCA_019690095.1 Chloroflexota bacterium | reverse complement strand
AAGCCCTGCACGCGCGTGCGGAACGCGTATAAAACGGGTTTAAAGAAGGCGATGATGCTTGCGCCGTCCTCTGAGATGATCCGCTCGGCCCGCGCGTAGAGGTCCCGTCGCTTCGCCGGATCGCGCTCCTCTCGTGCGGCAAGGATGATCTGATCAAGCGCCGGGTTCTTCCAGAAGGACTCGTTCCATTTCGCATCCGACTTGTAGGTCGTCGCCAGGATCTCGTCCACCGTGGGCCGTGCGAACCAGTTGCTGAAGCAGAGGTCCTTCTTCATCCAGTAGTTCGCCCAGTAGGCATCGATCGGCACCTGCTGGATCCGCACCCGGATGCCCGCCGGCCGAGCCATCTCCTGGAAAGCCACCGCCTGCTCGACCATGCCCGGACGGCCGGGGGAGGTGTAGAGCGTCAGATCGAGCCCATCTGGATGCCCTGCATCACGGAGGAGCTGTTTTGCCCGATCGATATCGCGTCCACGGAGCCCGATATCGGTGTACAGCGGCTGGACTGGCGGGATCGGCTGGTCATTCGCCAGATCTCCCAGCCCAAGCATCGCGACCTTGCGCATCTGATCGCGGTCGACGACATACTTCATCGCCTGGCGCACCCGGACATCATTAAAGGGAGGACGATCGGCCCGCATAACGAGCGGCACGTAGCCGCCGCTGGGAACAACCTTCACCACCACCCCCGGCACGCCCCTCAGCGCCTGCACCTGCTGGGCACTTGCCTGCCAGATGATATCGATCTGTCCTCCCTGGAGCGCTGCGGTCATGCTCGCCTCTTCGGGAAGCGTAACCTGGCGAATCGCATCCAGGTAGGGAAGCCCCTTTTCCCAGTACTGGTCATTCCGCACCAGGGTCAGGTGATCGCCAATGACGTTCTCCTTGAATCGGAAGGGGCCTGTGCCCGACGGCTGCTGAAGGATCTGCTCGTCGCTCCGGTCCGAGGGCACGATGCGGGCGTAGATGCTCGCGACAGCGATAGGCAGATCCACATAGGGAGAGGCGAGATGAAACACCACCGTCGCATCGTCCCGCTTTTCGACGCTATCAAGGAATGTGAAGATCGACCGACCGGGCGAGGCGATCTTCGGGTCCAGGATTCGCCTGAAGGTATAGACGACATCGTCGGCGTTGAAGACCTTTCCGTGGTGGAAGGACACCCCCTGGCGCAGATGAAACGTCCACGTCTTGAGATCCTCGCTAGCAGACCAGGACACGGCGAGATCGGGATGCACCTGAAGCGTCTCGTCGAGGCGCGTCAGGCCGTTATAGATGGCAAAGGCGGCGTTTTCATCCTCAATCGTCACGTAGCGGGCCGGATCCAGGTGCTCGGCCGACCCCTGATAGGCCACGATCAACGTCCCACCGCGCCGCGGGCCATCAGCCGCCACCACTGGCGTGCGGGCCGTCGCACCACCGGCATCCTGGTCTCGGAGGGAGGGAGATCGGACAGGTGGCGAAGAGAGCGCCGTCGGCCGGGACGGCGCTACTGTCGGACCACCGCATGCCGTCAGCACGCCTGTGCTGATCAGGAGCGCAGGCACGCTCGAGACCAACCCGAGCGCCCGTCGGCGCGACAGGGGACGGAGAGCAGCAGGGGAGAACGCGGCGCGCGATCGGTCCATGGATTGCCGTACCTCCATCACACAGATAACGGCAGAGTGTCGCGGGCGACGATGTACGGTCGCACGCGCGTAAAACGCCCGTGCCACTAGTTGAAGGAGGCCGTGCTTGGATCCAGGGGAAAGAGACAAGGAGGGGAGCGAATCGCTCCAGAAGCAAGCGGCCTCTTTCGACTGCCTACGAGGTTAGCTGACGGGTTCGGGCGAAAGAGCTACCCTACGCCGCGGCGGCAAGCCGCCCCGGCGATTCACCCCTGACCGCAGATGCGGTCGTCATTGGATCCCCCGCTTCCCCCGAACGGGAATTCGGCAGGTATTCACTTGTCCGGGCCAGCCGGCTGTTCTGCCCCGCCGGCTGAACCCCACTATACCACGCCCCTCCGTTCCTGTAAACACCCCGGGCAGTGACGCAGCGACCGGCGCCTCCCGCCCAGGCTGATCTCCTGTCCTGGCTCTCACCAGGCGGAGCGCAGGCTTCCTGGACAGGCCGAAAAAGCCCATGCTATGATCGTGGTGCGATCATCCAGGGGGCATCCGGGGCCGCCAGGGCGGCCCGGCCCCTGCTCGGAGGCCGTTTTTTTGTACCAGAAGAGCAGGCTCGACAACGGCCTGCGGATCATCACCAGCTCTATCCCCCATGCTCGCTCGGTGAGTGTCGCCTTCTTCGTCCGGGTCGGTTCGCGCAACGAGCCAGCCTCCCTCCAGGGCGCCTCGCACTTCCTCGAGCA
>JADGGD010000347.1 GCA_019690095.1 Chloroflexota bacterium | reverse complement strand
CCGCCGCAGAACACGCTCGTCGTCGTCGACCTCGGTATAGAGGCGGAGATCGGCCCGTTCTCGACAGCGCTCGTCCCAGAGCGCAAATAACCCCTCGACGATCACCACGCCGGCCGGGCCGATTGTGCGTACGGGCTCACCACGCTGGAATGCCCGGGTTCCCGGTGCCGGCTCACACGCTGTCTCGCCGGCACAGAGTGCGTCGAGCGCAGCATGGAAGGCCGTCCAGAGAACCGCCTCAGGGCGGTTGGCCGTGCGTACGCGCTCGCGCTCCCCGGGCGGGAACTCGGCAAAATCGCGGAAGTATCGATCCTGGCCCAGGATGACCGGCCGCAGATCCGGGAGCGCCGCGGCAAGCGCGTGCGCGAAGGTCGATTTGCCAGTGGCCGATCCACCGGCAATCGCCACGACAACCGGTCGCGATGACCGCTTGGCCATGCCTTTCTCAGCTACACCCATCGTGCGGCCGCAGGAAGCCGCACGATCGCTCATCACCGGTGCACCCTCTCTGGCGATCCAGGCAAGCAGGCGGCAGTACTGCAGCTCCACCGGACTGACCAGTGCACTCGGGTGCCAGAGGATTCATCGGATTGATCCGCGCCCGTTCCCTGTGGATGCCCTGCAGAATACTCGGGAAGTCGTGTCCTGTCAAACCTCCCGGCGCGGAGATCCTGGCGGCAGGAGTGATCAAGAAAAACCGCTCCCAGGAATCGCTCGATCACCGGTTTATCCCGCATCCTGAGTAAGAGCGACAACACCGACACGAACCAGATCACCGCCCTCTGGAACCACCCCGACGCTACAGCCGAGAAGGTCTGGCCGCAGATCGTTAAGGCGATGGACGACGTGGTCGGCGGTATCTACAATCAGTTCAAGGACTCGCGTCCCACCGATTAACGCCCTGCACCATTCGAGCGCGCGGGCCGGCCGCGGCCGGCCCGCCGTCACGGAGGGCTGCTGGCCATGCGCCCGGACACCCCATTTGCCGCCCTTGATGCGATCGCGGCTGATCTGGATCGGGTGGTCGCGGAGTGGTTCGCCCGGGCGCGCGACCGATCGACCGGCAGATCGTCCAGCCTGCCAGCGCGGCTGTGCCGCCGGTTGCTACCAACTCGTTCCCCTCTCCATCCTGGAGGCCCAGCACACCGCCCTCTACCTCTCATCCCTGCCGCGCACCACCCGCCGGGAGAGTGCAGTCGCCCTCGACCGCCAGGCCAGCCGCTGTGCCGTGCAGGGATACCCCCTTCACCCAGATGCAAGCGGTCAAAGGAAGGCGCCATGGCATCATCTCCCCCCGTCCCCGGCGCGGACGCCTGATGGGACGCGGGAGCACGGGCGCGAGTCCAGGAGACGATGGGCGGACGGAGGGAAGGATCATGACTTCGTTCGATACCCTAGATATCCACGAGTACAGCCTGGATGACCTGCGGCGTCTGCGGCTGGCCAGCCTCCCCTTTCTCCTGGTCATCCAGTACCTCTGTGCAGCGATCCTCATTGTGGCGCCAATCCACCTGCGGGCGGGTGATCCGGTCGCGCTCGCGGCCATCCTGACCGCCACACTGGTCGCGGCGGTCCTCCTCCACCACCTGAGCCCATCCGGCGCGGGCCTTCTCCTTGTAGCGAGCTGGTTCGGCGTCTGGTCGGTCCTGCTGTGGCTCCTGCCCGGGGGAAGTGCGGTCTGGTTCGGCGGCGCGGTCGTGGGCGCCGCTGGAGCCCTGTTTGGACCAGGCGGCGGCCTCTGTACCGCCCTGATGGTCTCCGGTATGCTCTTCGCCGCCGCACATTCCTCGGTGCTCCCTGCCGACCTCGCGGCCGCCGGTCTGTTCCTGATCTGGTGGCTCACCCTGCTGTTCTGGCTCACCGCGCGACCGGTCACTACCTTCCTGGGGTGGGCCTGGTCGAGCTACCTGGAAGCGCGAGAGAGTCGGGATCAGCTTCGCCAGCGTCAGGGCGAGCTCAATCGCGCGCTGAAGAGCCTGGAGATCGCCTACAGCCGCCTCGAGCACCTGAACGACGAGCTCAACCGTGCTCGCCGTCTTGCCGAGGAAGCCCAGCTGTTCAAGAGCCGCTTTGCCGCCAGCCTGAGCCACGAGCTCCGTACCCCGCTCAACCTGATCATCGGCTTCAGCGAGATGATGGTTGCGCTTCCCCACACCTATGGGCGGACGCCACTTCCCGCCTCGTACCAGGCGGATATCGCGGCCATCTACCACAACGCCCGCCACCTGTCCGGACTGATTGACGATGTACTCGATCTCAGCCAGATCGAGGCCGGGCGGATGGGCCTGTCGCGGGAATGGAGCGATCTGGCAAGTATTATCGAGGAGGCCGCGCGGGCCATCGCCCTCCGGTTCGAGAGCCTCGGCCTC
>JADGGD010000346.1 GCA_019690095.1 Chloroflexota bacterium | reverse complement strand
TGGCGTCGTCGGGATGTGTGCGCTGTAGGCCCGCTCGAACAGCGTCCCCTGCCGGGCGAAGTGATCCAGATGCGGTGTGGTCAGGCGGTGGTAGCCGTAACTGCTCAGGTGATCAGCGCGCAGTGAGTCGATCCCCAGCAGAACCACGTTGGGCGCGCGCGTGGGCATGACCTCCTCCTCTCCTCGGGATACTGCTCCTGCCGTGAGCCCCCGGCCGTCGACCGTCCCTCCGGGCGGGCACGGCCGCCGGGGAATCCTCCCCCTGTCATCAGGACACCGCGGGCACCTCCACCACCGCCCCGGTCTCGAACGAGCGAATCGCCGCCTCGATAACCTCCTGCGCCGCCAGCGCCTCCTCGCCCGAGCCCTCGATCTGCTCCCGCGGCACCCGCGCGCTCACCTGCTCCAGAAACCGGTGAATCCGGTTCTTGAAAGTATCCTGAAAGCTCGCCACGCCTCCCATAATCGGGTTGCTCAGCACGATCGTCTCGTCCGAGTCGTGCGGATAGAAGGTCAGGCGCTCGTACACGTTCTCCAGCACGAAGCGCCCCTTTGTCCCGGCCACCTCACAGCGCTCGAACGGATGGCGGGTCGTCATATCATAACTGCCGGTCAGGTGCCCCACCATGCCGTTGGCAAACTGCATGTTGATCGAGGCATTCGACCAGATCTGCCGGTGGCTCGCCCGCTTGAAGAACGCCTGCACCCGCACGATATCCCCGCAGAAGTAGCGCATCACATCGATCGAGTGGGGATGGAGCGCGCGCAGGTGGAAGTACGGGGCCGAATCATTCCGGTTGGCGATCCAGAGCGCCATATTAATGAAGCAGAGCTCCCCGAGCGCGCCCTCGGTCACGAAGCGCTTCGCCCGTTCTGCCAGCGGCACGAAGCGGTGGTTGAGATTCACCCCCAGGTAAAGGTTCTTCGCCCGGGCGGTCCGCACCATCTCCCGCGCCTTGGCGATCTCATTCGAGAGCGGCTTCTCGCAGAGCACGTGCACCCCCGCCTCCAGCGCCTGCATGACCGGCTCGTAATGGTGGCCGCCGTTCTCCGGCCCGGCCGTCGTCACGCTCACCAGGTCCAGCCGCTCGTTCCGCAGCAGATCCGGCACGCTGTAGTAGGCCCGCGCGCCGAACCGCTCGGCGAAGGCATCCGCCTTCTCCCGAACGATGTCGCAGACCGCGACGAGCTTCGCCAGCGGGTCGCCCGCATAGACCGTGCAGTGGGTGCGGCCGATATTCCCGGCCCCGATCACCGCGACGTTGAGCATATCCTCCTCCATCATGTCTTCTGCCTTCTCCGCCCACGCCCCGGGGCTCCGGCCGTCCGCGGCGCGAGCCGTCCCCCGCGCCGGTGAAGGGCCGCTCGGGGGAACGCCGTGCGCCGCCCGGCACGCTAGGCCGCCGCGCCGTCGAGCAGTGCCCGCAGGCGTGCGAACGAGGTCTCCACCACCGTCTGGACCGTCTCCAGCGGCAGATCCCGCGCTCCCACGATCTCCAGCACGGTGTAGCGCAGGCCCGGGACCGCCGCCAGGCCGCGGACGATCGCCGTCAGGTTCATCGCCCCGTTCCCGGGGATCTGCTGCTCCACTGGCCCCGGCCCGCCCGGCTCGCGGCTCACCGCGTCGCGGATTCGCGCCGTCGCCAGGTAAGGTGCCAGCCGATCCAGCGACTCCTCTGGCGTCTCGTTCGCCCGCCACAGGTGGCTCGCATCGTAGTTGAGCCCCACCTGCTCCCGGTCCACCGCCGCCATGAAGCGCAGGGCCGTCGGCGTCGAGTAGACCGCCGCCCGGACGTGCGGCTTGATGCTCAGCTTCACCCCCTCGCTCGCCGCGATCCGTCCCAACTCGCTGACCACCGCCACCACCGCGCGAAACGACTCCTCATCATCGGAGACGCCGCCGGAGCCCGTCGTGATCGCCGGGGCGCCCAGGAGCGCCGCCGCGCGAATCAGGCGGACAAAGCGTGCCCGCCGCTCCGGGTCCAGCAGGTTCGTGCTCGCCCCAACCGACTCGATCACCAGCCCACGGTCCGCCACCTGCTGGCGCACCGTGCGGTAGTAGGATGGATCGCCGTCGGCCGAGAGATGGTCCGCCATCCCCGGGATGGCGCACAGCTCGATCGCCGCGTAGCCAGCCTTCTGAATGCCGTCCAGCGCGACCTCGAGCGGGTACCCGCCGTAGAGAATCGTACTGCAGCCAGCTTCCATGCGCTCCTCTCGCACTCCTGGAGTCGGATTCGCTCGCCGATCGCGGTCCGGGGCCTCCCCGGCCGCCCCGGACGATCATAGCGCAGAACGGTGCGCCGCTCTAGCGGGGCCGGTCCGCCTCGCCTCAATGGGGCCCGGTGGGATCCGGCGTCCCCGCCTCCGGC
>JADGGD010000008.1 GCA_019690095.1 Chloroflexota bacterium | reverse complement strand
GTCCCACCCGTTCCCATCCCGAACACGGTCGTGAAAGGCCGCAGCGCCGACGATACTGGCGGGGCCACCCGCCGGGACACTAGGTCCCTGCCAGGCCCCCCTCTTCCCATCTGGTGCTTTGCTTTCCTGGCTGACTGTCCCTTTTTCACACCGCGGGGTGGAGCAGTGGAAGCTCGTCGGGCTCATAACCCGAAGGTCGTTGGTTCGAATCCAACCCCCGCTACCGCAATACGATACTTTTCCCTTGCTAGAGGCCGGGCGCGGCGCGTTCATCGCGGCCGCGCTTTTTGCTATCTATTACTGCGGCCCGTATCTTTGACCGTACTCGATCCTGTGCTATAACCTTAGCAGAATACGTTTCGGAGGTTCCCATCAGCCCGCATTCTCCTCGCCGCCGGCGTGTCTTTCATCCGCCAACCGCGCTGCCTGACGATACGCCCGCTCTTCGCCTGCCCGTCCTGCCGACGAGCGATACTGTCCTCTTCCCACGAATGGTCTCGTCACTCGTCGTGGCGGATGACCGGATTCAGCGCGCGATCGACGGGGCGATGACCGCTGACCGGACCGTTGTCGTGATCGCCCAGCGCGATCCAGAGAAAGAGGATATCGGCCCGGCCGATCTGTACTCGGTCGGAACCGAAGCCGTTATTGGACGCACCCTCAAACTACCTGACGGGACAACCAATGTGCTCGTCCAGGGCCAGCGGCGCGTCCATGTGGCCAGCTTCGAGACGAGCGACGGCATTCTCTACGCTTCGGTGATTCCGGTAAGCGAAACCGTGGAGAAGACGATCGCCCTCGAAGCCCTGATGCGGGCGATCCTGGCGCTGTTCGAGAAGTGCGTTCGCCTGAGCCACACACTCTCCGAGGATGTGTACGTCGCCGCGATGAACGCCGATGACCCCGGATGGCTCGCCGACGTGGTTGGCTCGTCCCTCCAGCTTCCCGTGGCCCAGCACCAGGAGATCCTGGAGATCGTCAATCCAGCCGAGCGCCTGGAGAGAGTGAATGTCCTGCTGGCCCATGAGCTTGCCGTCCTTGAACTCGAGGAGAAGATCGAAAGTCAGGTCCAGCAGGAGGTGGACAAGTCCCAGCGTGAATATCTCCTCCGCGAACAGTTGCGGGCGATCCAGCGAGAACTCGGCGAGGTCGATGCCTTCACCCGGGATATCAACGAACTCCGGGCGATGCTGGACCGGGCCGAGCTGCCTGAGCACGTCCGCGGCAGAGCAGAGGAGGAGATTAATCGGCTGGCAAGCCTTCCATCTGCGGCCCCAGAGGTAGGGGTCATCCGGACATACCTGGACTGGCTTCTCAATCTACCGTGGCATCAGCACACAGAGGATAACGTCGACCTCGATCACGCGGCGCGGACCTTCGACCGGAACCACTTTGGCCTGAAAAACGTCAAACAGCGCATCCTCGAGTTCATGGCGGTCCGCAAGCTCCAGCCAGCCGGCGCGCGAACGCCCATCCTCTGCTTCGTCGGCCCGCCCGGCGTCGGTAAGACAAGCCTCGGCCGTTCGATTGCTGAGGCACTCGGACGTCGATTCGCACGGATCAGCCTGGGCGGCATCCGAGACGAGGCTGAGATCCGGGGACACCGCCGCACCTACGTGGGCGCCCTGCCCGGCCGGATCATCCAGACCATGCGTACGGCTGGAACGGTTAACCCGGTCTTCATGCTGGACGAGATCGACAAGATCGGAGCCGACTTCCGCGGTGATCCCTCCGCCGCTCTCCTGGAGGTGCTCGACCCGGAGCAGAATAGCGCCTTCAGCGACCACTACCTCGAAGTCCCCTATGACCTGTCGCGTGTGATGTTCATCGCCACGGCCAATCTCCTTGACCCGATTCCCCCGGCCCTGCGCGATCGACTTGAGGTGATCGAGCTTCCAGGATATGCCGAGGATGAAAAGCTACAGATCGCGCGCCGCTTCCTGATCCCGCGCCAGCTTGTTGAAAACGGGCTCTCCGGGCGGCAGGTGTCCTTTACCGATGATGCGATCCTGCACGTCATCCGAAGCTATACGAACGAGGCCGGGGTGCGCGGCCTCGAACGTGAGATTGGATCCATCTGTCGAAAAGTCGCGCACCGCGTAGCATCGGCGAAGCGCTATCCCCGTTCGATCACCTCACGAACTGTAGCCCGTTATCTTGGACCGGCCCGGTTCTCCTGGGGGCTGGCCGAGGAGCGCGACGAAATCGGCGTGGCAACAGGCGTCTACTGGACCGAAGCCGGCGGTGACCTGGCAACCGTCGAGGCAACCCTTCTGGATGGGAAGGGACAGCTTATCCTGACCGGTCAGCTCGGATCGGTCATGAAAGAGTCAGCAACCGCCGCACTGAGCTACATCCGGTCGCGCGCCCGTGAGTTCGACCTGCCGCTTACGTTCTACGAATCAAAGGACATCCACGTCCATCTGCCTGCGGGTGCAGTGCCGAAGGACGGGCCGTCGGCCGGCATCACGATGGCCACCGCCATTACTTCGGCCCTTCTGCGTCGGCCGGTTCGGCGGGATGTCGCAATGACCGGCGAGATTACCCTGCGCGGCCGTGTCCTGCCTATCGGCGGGCTGCGGGAGAAAGCGCTCGCGGCCCATCGGGCAGGCATCAAGACGTTCATCCTTCCCCGGAAGAATCTGAAGGATCTGGTAGATATCCCCGAGCGCGTTCGTCGCGATCTGCACTTCGTCCCGGTTGATACCATGGACCAGGTTCTGGATCTTGCTCTCCTGCCGGCCCGGGAGGGACCGGCAGCAGTTGCACCACTGGCCAGGGTGAGCAACGGATGATCAATCGACGACAGCTCTTACGGGCCGCTCCCGTTGCCTTGCTCGGCGGGCTTCCGATACTGGCAGCCGGCTGTGCCACAGGAGGCTTCCTCTCGGACCTGCGTGTCTCCAGTCATCTCATCGAACCAAATGGAAGCGGCCTGCACGACGAAATTGACATATCCTACGAGCTGACCCGGCGCGCCGACGTCTCCGCGGTGCTGATCGGTCCGGATGGCAAGCAGCATGTTATCCGACCACCGCAGACCCGTGCGCCAGATGTGTACCAGATCCGCTTTACCGGAACAGTACCCGTCCCGGGATCGCGCCCGGGGGAGTCCTGGCTGCGGGTGGTCCCAGATGGAACCTACCGCCTGGTCGTGACCGCACGGGATGCACGTGGGCAGACGATCTCCCGCGAGACCAGCTTCACCGTGCGCAATGCCGATACGACCCCTCCCCAGATCACAAATGTCCTGGTGAATCCCCCAACCTTCTCCCCAAATGGGGACGGCAAGGATGACACGACCCAGGTCAGTTACGGCCTGACGAAGAAAGCGACTGTCCGCGTGTACGCGACCAGCAGTACTGGCGGCTTTTATCTGATCCAGGCACCGAAGCAACAGGATGCCGCCCTCTTTTCGTTCGAATGGGATGGAACCCAGAGCGGTGGAGCAGTTCTCCCGGACGGGACATATGAGCTCCACATCGAGGCGACCGATGCGGCGGGTAACTTTACTGATTATGTGGCACCCGTCGTTATCCATAACGGAGGCGTACCGCGGGCTGAGATCCGCGATGTCCGCTTCACGCCGACGGCGGTGCCGGTCGGCGGCAAGATTCACGTGCGCATCGTCGTGCGTAACACGGGCACAGTCCCCCTGTACAGCCTGGGACCGCCAGCCGGCACGGTAGAGCAGACCGGCAAGCCGTACTCATCCATCACGGCCAAGGATGGGACTCCGCTGTACTACGATCGCCCGGGCGTCTGGCGGGTGGGCGTCCAGTGGCAGAACGCGTATCAGCCGTACCCGATCCGGTGGGGCTTCTTCGGCCGCGACGCGGTGGATCCACAGAATCCGGCCCTCTTCACGCGCTCGCTCAAGCCCGGTGAGGAGATCACTGTCGAGGGGGATATCATTGTGGATGACACAATGAAGTTCCAGCGCAACCAGGTCTTCTGGGCCGCGCTCGAACAGGGCGGCGTTGGCTTTCCATCCGGACCAGTCGGGCAGACGCCCATCACGATCAGCTATTGAGCCGAGATCTCTGCATCGTTATCGTCAGCTATAACACGCGTGATCTCTTACAGGCGTGCTTGCGCTCGCTCGTGGCCTCTCTCGAGCGAACCGCGCGCGAGCTCGACGCGGAGGTCATTGTCGTTGACAATGCGTCCAGCGACGGCTCTGCCGATATGGTGCGGACGGACTTTCCCAGTGTGCGCCTGATCCCCCTGATGGAGAACCGTGGCTTCGCGGCAGCGAACAACCTCGCCTTGCGGCTGTCCGATTCGCGATATGTTCTGCTCCTCAATCCGGATACCGAGGTGCTCGATGATGCGCCACTGGCCCTGGTCCGCTTCATGGATGCTCATCCCGACGCGGCAGTGTGCGGCTGCCGCCTGCTGAATCCAGATCGAACCTTCCAGCATTCCTGCTTTCGCTTTCCAACCCTGCCGATGTCGTTCCTGGATCTCTTTCCCCTCCACTACCGTCTCCTCGAGTCGCGCCTGAACGGCCGCTATCCCCGGCGGTGGTACAACCACTCATTCCCGATTGACCATCCGCTGGGCGCCTGCATGATGGTCCGTCGCCAGGCGATCGAACAGGTCGGTCCCCTTGACGAGGGTTTCTTCATGTACTGCGAAGAGGTGGACTGGTGCTATCGGATGAAGCAGGCCGGCTGGGAGATCTACTACACGCCGGATGCCGCGGTGATCCACTACGGGGGTGCAAGCACCGGCCAGATAGCCGGCCCAATGTTCGTGACCCTTCACCGGAGCCGTGATCGCTTCTTCCGCAAGCATTACGGCCCCCTGTATGCTCTGGTGGCTCGCTGCATCCTTATCCTCGGGATGGCTTACGCCACGTGGCGAGCTCGACGGGACGCGCGGGCCGGTCGCATTGATGAGGAAACCCTGCGCCAGCGCCTCGCAACCTACCGCGCGGCTATCTCGTGATGGAGACGGCGATTACCGCGGCGATCATCGCGCGCGACGAGGCCCAGCACCTGGGGCCCTGCCTGCGCAGTGTGGCCTGGGCCACCGAGCGCCTCGTGGTGCTCGATCAGCGAACGACCGATGACAGCGCGGTCGTGGCGGCCGCACACGGAGCACGCGTGGTCGAACGCCCTTTCACGACATTCCCGTCCCAGCGGAATGCCGCGCTGGAGTTGGTCCGGACCCCATGGGTGCTCTTCATCGACGCGGATGAGCGGGTCACCCCCTCCCTCGCCCGGGAGATCCTGGAGCGCCTGGCAGATGCCTCTGTCGCCGCCCCCGTCGGCTACTGGATTCCCCGGCGCAACCTGATCTGGGGAGGGTGGATCCGCCACGGCGGCTGGTATCCGGACTATCAGCTTCGTCTGCTCCGGGTCGGGCGGGCACGCTATGACGAACAGCGGGATGTCCACGAACTCGTGCAGATTGATGGCCCAACCGGGGTCCTGAGTGAGTGCCTCATCCACTACAATTACGCCACACTCGCACAGTTCATGAGAAAGCAGCGGCAGTACAGCTCCCTGGAAGCGGAGCGTCTGGCACGGGCCGATGGACGTTTACGCCCGCACAGCCTCGTGCTTCAGCCGCTCCGTGAGTTCCGCCGCCGTCTCATCACCCTGGCAGGCTACCGCGACGGCTGGCGCGGGATTCTGCTCGCCTCTTTACTTTCCTGGTTCACATTTGAGACCGAGATTGGCCGCATCCGACGCGTGAGGAGTCGAGCGATCGCGTCGAATCATCCCGGTTAGGCAGATGCGGCTGTACGTCCCTGTTCCTGACGCTCGAGCGCCTCGAGCTCACTGAGGAGGTCGCGGAGGAAGCCGCCGGCGTCCATAACGATGCCAATCGTCTGGAAACTGCCACGATCAACCAGCTTGGTCAGGACCGAGGGGTTGATGTCCACACACACGGTATATACCGTGGCCGGCAGGAGATTACCGACCGCAATCGAATGGAGCATCGTCGAGAGCATGAGGGCGACCTGGACACCGTTCCGGATCCTCTGGCGCATCTGACGCTGTGCCTCGATCACATCGGTGATGACTTCCGGAAGCGGGCCGTCGTCACGAATCGAGCCGGCCAGGACGAAATCGACACCGTGCACAACGCAGGCATGCATCACGCCGCTGGTCAGGATTCCCCGTTCAACCGCCTGACGAATCCCGCCGACTGCCCGGATACGATTGATGGCGCGCAGGTGATGCTCGTGGCCGGTCTCGATCGCTTTCCCTCCATCCAGGGGAACACCCAGGGATGTCCCGTAGAACGAATACTCGATATCGTGCGCGGCCAGGGCATTGCCCGCAAAGAGGTAGTCCACATACCCCCGTTCGATGAGCCGCACGAGATAATCGCGAGAGCCGGTATGGATAACAGCAGGCCCGGCCACAACAAGGTTCTTGCGGCCGGACAGCCGACACTGCCGCATCCAGAGCGCCGCCTCGCGGACAGCTCGACCGGCCGGCCGCTCGCTCGAGATCTGGCTGCCCATGAAGCCAAAGGAAGGCAGGGGTGATCGCGAGCGCTCGAGCGGAATGACGCGAATACCGCGGTGACCGACGACCACCAGCTGGCCTGCCCGAAGATCATTAATTGGCACGCACTGGGCACGATCGTTCTCAACGACGATCGCGCAGTCCATCTCCGGGTATTCAACCGGTAGCCATCGTCCCTGCCAGCGGATTCGCGTTTCAAGGTTGGTGGTCGAGTAGAAGTCTTCTGGCGCGACCCCATCCGCCGGACTTGGCTTCAGCTCCACCTCGTCGACGGTGAGGGATGCCGCCCCAAGGCGGCACGCCTCGGTCACGGCTCGATCAAGCTCTTCCTGGGATAGTGCGATGATCTCAATACGTGCGTAGCTCGGATCGTGCTTCTGACGACCGACCTCGAGGGTCTCAATGTTGAACTCGACCCCCAGATCCATCAGCTCATCGAGGATCTTGGGCAAAATCATCGAGTCGATGATGTGGCCGCGAACCTCAACAACCTCGCTGAACTGACGGTCTGTCGGCATTCCGCCCCTCGCTGAAGTCCGAAATGGAGCCTGAAGCTCTGCTCGATTCTACTGAACCTTCCAGGGAAGGCGCAAGCGAGGAGCCTCTCTCGGATCGCTTGCCCGGCCTGGTGGGAGGGCACCCATAGTGAGTGCCCTCCCACCGATTATTCGGTCCGTGGTTTTTCCGGGGCCTCGATCGGAAGCGCCACCCCTCCTTCGTGCTCCTGTGGGGGAATACCCACGGCCCCCGGTCCACCAGGGGCATACTCGGCCTGGTGGGTCGGGTGACAGGTGGTCCAGTCATACTTATCCAGGTCGGCTCGGCTCACGGTCAGCACGAGCCGATCATCGGTGAGTTCGCTCACCCGTTCCGGAGGGACGAAGAGGTGGGAGCAGCAGAGAACGTGCGCGCAGTTCGTCGCTGCCTCCTGGACGACCCCGATGCGCTGTCCGTCGCTTGTATAGACATCCAGCCCCTGTCGCGCCCGACCAAGATCAATCGCGGGTACAGCTCCGGCGGTCGCGGCGGGAGGTCGTTCCCAATGCTCCTGATCGATCTGCTCGCTGGTGACGGCCAGGGAAATCACCCCTGGCAGAACACGCTCGACCGCCGAGAACGGGATGTAGAGCTCCCGTGGGAAGAGGAACCCTTTCTTCATCAGCAGGTAGTTCGGCCCAACCTCATCTACTTTGCCGATCTGTCTTCCATCCGAGCCGAGAATCTTCCATCCAGGCTCGACGCTCTCGAGGGCGCTCCGGATGACCTGCTGCTCGGCCTCGCTCGATGCACGCGGCGGTACTTCCACGGCCGATGGGGTGCGCTCCGCTCCCGGAACCTCGATCGAGCCGGCCTGTTCAAGGATCGACTGCGCCTCCGCGGCGCGGGTATCCGTTCGAACGGTCACGAGGCTGTAGCCGCGACTGACCTGCTGCTCGTACCAGGATGCGTGCTGTGGTTCAATGCCGAGACAGGTCATGAGATCAGCCAGCCGGAGGGAACCGGACTCGCCTGGTGCCCGCACAGCGCACGCGCCCAGCGATCCGCCAATCGTGATCGGCCCCACGTGAGCAATCGTCACGCTCTGCTGGTTGGGAATCCACTCCAGGGCAGGGGAGATCGAGGGCGGTCCCCCTGCAGCCGCTCGTGTTTCCTGCCCGTGGATAGCAATGCCGATCGCATCGGACGAAAATCCTCGATCGTGAAGCTCGCTAACCGCGCGCTCGGCTTGGTCGCGGCCAGGAAAGACTCCGACGATGATGTTCGCCATTACTGACTTCTCCTGACAATCAGGAATCATTCCCGGGAATCGCCGCTCGTCAATACCACCAGGCACAGCCGTCCGCTTACCGGCGATCCCGAACCCTCGGGCGATCATGGGGTCGCCCCTCCTATGGCCGACCGTGCCATGAGGAGCCAGGAGCGTTGCAAGGACCGTACCGGATAGGCGGCGTGTGAGGTGACGGCAGTACTACCGCGATGGTATAGTGCACGTATGAACCAGCAGGAGCACGACTTCACCGGAATCCTGGCGCGGGTCCGGTCACGTGCACAGGTGGGGATCATTCTCGGGTCGGGGCTCGGCCCGGTCGCGGAAGAGGTCATTGTTGATGAGCGTATACCCACGCTCGCGCTCCCGGGGTTTCCGGCCGCGACTGTCGAAGGGCATGCCGGTGAGCTCATCCTGGGCACGCTTGCCGAGACGAAGGTCGCGGTCCTGAGCGGTCGCATTCACGGGTACGAGGGGTATACCCCGGCCGAGGTCGCGCTCCCCTCGCGCCTGCTCCACGCGCTCGGCTGCACGATCCTGATCACGACAAACGCGTCGGGGGGGCTAAATCCTGCCTTCACCCCTGGCGATATTATGCTCATCGAGGATCACATCAGCCTGCCCGGGCTCGTCGGCCTCGGCCCGCTGACCGGCTACCGCGGCCCACACCCGCGGTTCGTGAACCTGACCGCGGCCTACGATGCAGATCTGCTCGCGCTTGCCGCGTCGGTCGCCGAGCGACACGGCATCCCCGTGCACAGGGGTGTGTACGTGATGGTCGGCGGGCCGCACTACGAGACGCCTGCCGAGGTACGCCTCCTCCGGGCCCTCGGTGGTGATGCAGTAGGAATGTCCACTGTCCCCGAGGTTATCGTTGCGCGCCAGCTTGGCATGCGTGTTCTCGGCATCAGCGTGATCAGCAACCGTGCGGCGGGCCTGCCCGGCGCCGTACTTGAGCACGCGGAGGTGATCGCGACCGTTGGCCGGGCACTGCCGGCTATCCGCCAGCTGATTCGCGGCCTGGTAGCAGGGATCAACTGGTGAAAACCTTCTCGCTCGGCACGGTTCTGAGCATCCTGCTCATTCTGATCGCCGGCGCATGCCAATCGGTCCCTGCTCGGGGCTCCGTGAACCCACTCGCTGACCGCGCGGCGAGCCATGCTCCGGTCACGGCGGTCCCCTCGCGGGAACCAGGCATCCTGGCGACAGCGACCGTGCCGCATCCGATGCCGTCGCCGTCGTCCACCCCAACTACCGTGCCCTCGCCAACTCCGACCGCTATCCCATCCTCTCCGATACCGTCGGCTACCAGCGTAGTCCGAGCAACTGTTCTTCCTACTCCTCCCCCGCGCGATCTCGCCGACCTGGCGCGGCGCCTGACCCGGCGGGCGGTGCTGACGCCGGCGGCCACGCCCCGGTCGGCTCCGGATTACCCGGTTGGAACTGAGCACACTTTCTGGGTCGCCGATCAAGAGGCGAAGACGTACTTCCAGATGCGGGCCCGCATCGTCGTGAAAACCCCGCACGCTTACTGGTACCTTCAGGACGGCCTCCAGCTGCCGGTCACTGACGTCCAGGCCGCCGCCGACTACTTTGAAACCCGCACCTACCCGACCGAGCATCGCTGGTTTGGAAGCGAGTGGACACCAGGCATCGACCGGGATCCTCACATCACCATCCTGATTGGTCGCATTCCGGAGGTTGGTGGGTACTTCAGCAGTGCTGACGAGTATACGCGTGCAATCAATCCGTACAGCAACGAACGGGAGATGATCTATATCAATGCCGACGCGGTTCGACCCGGCACCGCGACGTTCAACACGACGGTTGCCCACGAGTTCATGCACATGATCCAGTTTCACGTCCACCGCTGGCAGGACAGCTGGGTGGACGAGGGATCTGCCGAACTGGCCGCTCAGGCGGTCACCGGCGCCACGAGTGGCGCGGTTCGGGCATTCACGGCAATGCCCGATACTCAGCTTGATGCCTGGGCCAGCGACCCGACCGAGGCGATTCCTCACTACGGGGCGGCTTACCTCTTTATGCGGTACGTGGCTGAGCAGTACGGTGGATTCGCAGCGATCGGGAAGATCATCGCCGAGCCCGCGCGGGGCATCGACAGCTTTGAGCAGTTCTTTCATACCATGAATCCACCGCGCTCATTCGAGGACGTGTTCGCCGACTGGGTGGCGGCGAACGCCCTGGATGACCCGACGCTTGACAGCGGGCGATATGGCTATCATTCTCTTCATCTGGCTATCACCGTACACGACGGCCCACCGGTCGGTGGACAGGTGACGGGCCAGGTGCATCAGTTTGGTGCGACTTACTATCGAATCCAGGTAGACCGTCCCGCAACACTCATCTTCACTGGCGCCCGTGACGGACAGCTCATCGGTGCCGATCCCCACGGTGCCCCGTGGGAATGGTGGAGCAATCGTGGAGATTCGATTGACAGTAGACTAACCCGAACAGTCGATCTGCGGGGCGTCTCCGGCGCGCAGTTGAGCTTTTGGGCGTGGTACGACATCGAGAAGGACTTCGATTATGCATACATCGAGGTATCGACCGACGGCGGCCAGACCTGGCAGACGATTCCCACCGGGGATACAACGCGATCCAATCCGAATGGCCAGAACTATGGGGACGGCCTGACCGGAGAATCTGGTGGCGCCGCGCCGCGGTGGGTGCACGAGGAAGCTGATCTCACGCCCTACGCGGGGAAGGAGGTGCTCCTCCGCTTCGAGTACGTTACCGATGACTCGTACAACGGCGACGGCCTGGCGCTCGATGACATCGAGATTCCCGAGATCGGCTTCCACGATACGGTGCAGTCTGATAATGGCTGGATCGCTGAGGGGTTTGTTCGGATTGATAACCAGTGGCGCCAGCCGTATCTCGTGGAGGCGCTCTCACCGTCGACCTCGCCACCGGTCCGGCGTCTCCCACTCGATGCCAACCAGCAGGCACGGCTCGTCCTCCAACCGGGCAAACCGATCATCCTGGCCATTGCCGGCCTGGCACCGGTGACGACTCATCCCGCTCCATATCGAATAGCTATCACGCCGAACCAGTAGTGGCGAGGCCCCCAGTCGCGAAACAGCGCGGCATAGGCGAGCATCCCGGCGTACGGGGTTCACGCCGTCTGAGTCTCCGGAGGGAGGGAATCGCCGGGCAGGGCGCTTGCTCCGCAGTGATGAAAGGTGTATACTCGTGCTCACTTTAAGGCGCGCAGTAAAACATATGACCAGTACCCCTTCATGCGGGCCAGGGACACCATTATCGGAGCGTGAGCACGGAGCAGGGCCGGGGAGACAGCCCGACCGATCGGGGAGATCGGATCAGCCCGCGGTGCCGCGGACGCGGTGCGGGGGATGAGTTGGCGCGGGAGGGTTGATGGGATGGAGTTTGCATTGCCGAAGTGTCACAAGTGCAATGCTGGCGAGCTCGTGCCGCTGTCAGACTTCGGCAGTGGAGGCGCGCCGATCCATTTTAAGGCCTGGGTATGCACGAATCCGGAGTGTGGGTTTAACATCAAGATTCGCAACGGCGACGTGTACATGAACGAGCCGATTGGGAATGTGAACTTCCACGGCTCGCGACCGTCACGTCTACCGTGAGAGAAGCATCTGGCACCTGGAGCAGGATGCCAGCCTGACTGCGGTCAGCTGTCCTCGGGCTCAAGGCCCGGTAGAAGGTGAACGACCAGCCGCCCGTTTACCAGATCAACCTGGCGGACCACATCCTCGATCGCCGGTATGAGAACCTCGCCGGCCCCCTCACCAACAACATACACGTCATTACTCCCCGTGCGCAGGATCTCGGTTACCCGACCCAGCAGACGGCCATCATCGGTCCAGACCTCCAGGCCGATGATCTGGTGCCAGAAGTATTGATCGGGCGGTAGTTCGACGGCCTCTCGGGCCGGGATCTGAACATCCTGATTGGCAAGCGCGCGGGCGGTGGTTGCATCGTCAATGCCGGCCAGCTTCAAGATGGCCGTACCGCGATCCAGGCGAACCGTCTGCACGGCGTAGGGGCGGAGATTATCCCCGACGTGGATTGTGTGGAGCGACAAGAACCGGTCGGGGAAGTCTGTGAGGATTTGAACGCGTACCTCACCGGCCAGTCCAATCGGCCCGAGGATTCGGCCGATGACCAGGAAACGAACCTCCTGCCGGATTGGACCAGCGCGGACGCCACCGGTTAGATGCTTACGATCGAAGGACACTCGCGTGCTGACCGAAGGAATCTCCCACTAGAGGATTTCCAGCACCGCACGCTTGCCCTGCTTCGCCGCCGCGACCTTGAGGAGCGTGCGGATCGCATTGGCGATCCGTCCCTCCTTGCCGATGATCTTGCCCATATCTTCCTGGGCGACCTGCAGCTCGAGAATAATCGACTGCTCCCCGACAACCTGAGTGACTCGGACCTGGTCCGGGTTTTCCACGAGTGCCTTGGCGATGTACTCGACGAGCTCTTTCATCGGGCTCTCCTGGCGACAATGCGGTTAGGGCCAACGGACCGATCGGTTGGCATCTCAGCTGCACTGATAGATCACGACGAACTGCTTCCGGGCCGCGACGGGTGATCAGCCCACGGACTCGGGCTCGGAGGACTCGCCTGGGGAGACATCCGGCGCTTCCTGGACCACGCCGGTCCACCTCAGGATGCGCCGGACCGCATCGGTCGGCTGCGCACCATGAGACAGCCAGTAACGTACCTTCTCGGCATTTACCTTGGCTGTTGGGGGATTGGTCAACGGATCATAGTGTCCGACCGTCTCAATGAAGCGCCCATCTCGCGGCGATCGCGAGTCCGCCACGACTACGCGGTAGAAAGGGCGATTCTTCGCGCCCATCCGACGCAGTCGGATCCTGACTGGCATGTCTGGTGTTGATCCTCCGTACCTGATAACAACGCGATTGGCCGAGTTAGGGAAAGCGAGTATCTTGTAACGGAGGTATGATAGCATGCCAATTCCAGGACCGTCAATGTTACCGCGAACGTCACCTGCGGCTCGCGTGGCCCCAGATCACAGTCGGGGAGCCACTCTGGCTGTGACGCGTGCCCCACGCAGGATCCAGTATACTCATAATACTCATGGCGACATCTCCAGCGGGCGCAAGCCGCTAATGGAGCAGTGGTGAATATCCGAGACCTCTTCTCGGCCGAACGTCTGGGCGATGCGTGGAACGTCCTCCGAGAGATCGATCCACAACAGGTGATTCGTGAGGCCCACCAGCCAATTCGGTTTGTCATCTGCGGATCGCCCGGCGTCGGGAAGCGGCGACTGGCAGCCCTCTTCCTCAACGGAGAGCCGGATGGGCCCGAGGTACTCCTTGATATCTGTGATATGGCCGATGACCTCCCCACTGCCCTTCCCGATGCCGATGTCTATCTCTACGTCACATCGGCACAGGAAGAGCCGGGGGTAGTTCAGCGCGGGCATATGGCCCAGCTGGTGCGGCGCTCCGGTCGGGTCCTGTGCGCCCTCAGCGAGCCCCAGGACCGCAATGCGGTCGAGCGCAGCGTGATCCGCACCTCCGCCGCGGCGTTCCTCGGCCTGGCGCCAGAGCACGTGCTCGCGGCCCCGCTCGATGATCCGGAGGCCATTCGGCGAACGGTCGCACCATGGCTCATTCGGGGCGTTCCACACCTTGCCCTCGCGCTTGGGCGACGGCTCCCGGCCCTGCGTGAAGCCGCCGCTGACTTTCTCGTCTCGGATGCCGCGCGGGCCAATGCCGAGTTCGTCATCATCTCCAGCCTGCCAACGGTAATCCCTGTCATCGGCCCCCTGGCTGCTGCGGGGACCGATCTCCTCGTCCTGACGAAAAATCAGATCATGCTGCTCCTGAAGCTGGCACTCCTCTATGGACGGCCAATCGAGAACCGGGCACAGGTCCTGGCAGAGATCGCGCCCGCCATCGGCGCGGCTTTTGTCTGGCGCTCGGCCGCTCGAACAGCCGCGGCTGTGGTCCCGAACCCACTGACGATTATTCCGCGGGCGGCGGTCGCATACGTGGGAACAGCCATCATAGGCAAGGCCGGCCAGTATTATTACCGGGCCGGTCGGCGTCCCTCGGCAGATATCATCGCTTCCTACCGCGACGAGGCGATTCAACAACTTCGGGACATTCTACCGACAGTCCTCCAGATCGGTCGGCGGCTAGGCCTTCCCTAACCGTGGTATACTGTGCGTGATGCAGGGATGGAACCGCTCCCGCGCGGCGCGGGCACCGGACGCCAGCGGCCGGCCCGGATGGCTGCATTGGCTCGCACGCGCGGGCCCACGCACTGCCCCAGGCAAGTGCACAACTCGGCACGGATGTTGCAAACCGCGTGTCCGGCTGCCCGCGTCCCGTCACCGGATACAGAGAATCTCTGGCCAGTGCCGGCTCGATTATCAAGGAGTTGACTCCCGTGTCTGATCCCCTCAAGGTGCTGATCTTATCGGCGGAGATGGTGCCCTTCGCCAAGACCGGCGGGCTAGCCGATGTGACCGGAGCCCTTCCAAAAGCACTCGCCCGCCTCGGCGTGGACGTCCGGGTTGTGCTCCCCCGCTACAGCCGTGTTGATCGCGAGCGGTTCAAGATGACCGAGGTCTTATCGTCCTTCCCGGTGCCGATGGACGACGTGTTTGAAACGGTCACGATCCTTCGCTCCGACGCGGTCCCCGGCGTTCCTGTCTACTTCATCGATAACGATAAGTTTTTCAATCGAGAGGGCATCTACGGTTATCCGGATGATGGTGAACGCTTCATCCTGTACTGCCGGGCCGCGCTTGAGATGCTTCGGCCGCTCGGCTGGCAGCCGGATGTCCTCCACTGTAACGACTGGCACACCGGCATCGTCCCGAACTGGATCAAGACGATCTACAAGAATGACCCGTTCTTCGCCCGAATGGCGACGGTGTTTACCATCCATAACCTGCAGTATCAGGGCCTCTTCGGCTGGCGGATCCTTGAGGTGGCCGGCATCGAGGAGTACGGCTTCCTGCACCATCCCCAGATCGGCGAACTGGCCGACGTGGTTGACCTCATGGCCCGGGGGATCCACTTCGCCGACGTGATCAACACGGTCTCCGAGCGGTACGCCCAGGAGATCTTGACCCCGGAGTACGGAGAAAAGCTCGATCCGCTCCTTCGTGATCGGAAAGATCGGCTCTTTGGGATCCTGAACGGGATCGACTACGATGAGATGAACCCGGCCACGGATCGGTATATCGCCCGTACGTACGATGTCGATCATCTCGACCAGCGGGTCGAGAACAAGCTCGCCCTCCAGCGTGAGGCCGGCCTGCCCGTGGATGCATCGATTCCGCTGATCGGGATGGTCTCACGGCTGGCCGATCAGAAAGGCTTCGACCTCCTTGCCGCGTGTTTCGACGCGATGATGGATTGCCTCGAGGTGCAGTTCGTCCTGCTCGGGACCGGCGATCAGCACTACCATAATGTCTTCAACGAGTTCGCCCGCCGTTATGCGGGGCGGGTCGCCATCTTCCTGACGTTCAACGCGGCACTGGCTCAGAAGATCTACGCCGGCTCGGATATGTTCCTGATGCCGTCGCGCTTCGAACCGTGCGGGCTGGGGCAGATGATCAGCCTCCGGTACGGATCGATCCCAATCGTCCGCCACACCGGGGGGCTTGCTGATACCATCACCGACTTCGATCCGCGGACAGGCGAGGGCAATGGCTTCTCGTTCCAGCGGTACAACCAGATCGACCTGTATACAGCCATCGTGCGGGCGGTAGAGAACTACAAATACACGGAGACCTGGCGCACGCTCCAGCGCCGCGGCATGCAGGCGGATTACTCCTGGAACGCCTCCGCCCGCAAGTACATCGACCTGTACCAGCGGGCCTGTGAGTTCCACCGTCAGGAGTTCGCGGCAGTCTAACCACGGAGATAACGAATGCCTCAATTACGACAGGATCTCGTCACCGGGCGATGGGTGACGATCGCGACCGAGCGTGCACGGCGGCCGAGTTCGTTCAGTCGGGCCCCTGCAGTTGCCGTTTCCCCTGCCGCGACGTGCCCGTTCTGCGTTGGACACGAGGATATGACGCCGCCAGAGGTCCTGGCCGACCGGGCACCTGGCACCCTGCCGAATGCGCCCGGTTGGGAGATCCGCGTTGTGCCCAACCTGTACCCGGCATTTGGACCACCCGATCGGGAGCCCGTTCAAGCCCGCGTGGGCCCGTATGAGACGATGGACGGGGTTGGGGTTCACGAGGTGCTCATCAGCAGTCCATCGCATACCGATGATTTCGCCCAACTACCGGTCGAGCACATCGCCAGGATTGTCCGAGCTTCTATCGCCCGGTATACCGCACACGCCGCTAACCCGGCCATTGAGTACCTGCTCCTGATCAACAATCACGGTAAAGAGGCGGGTGCGTCACTCGAGCATCCCCACTCTCAACTCTTCGGCATCCCCTTCGTTCCCCCAGTTGTCCAGGAAGAGCTGGAAGGAAGCCGCCGCTATCGCGCGGCGCACCGCGCGTGCGTCTTCTGCGATATGATCGCCTGGGAAGAGCAGTCTGGCGAGCGAGTGATCCTGACGACCGATCACTTCATCGCTTTCGCGCCGTTTGCGGCACGGACGCCATTCGAGAGCTGGATTGTCCCCCGTCGGCACGCTGCCCGTTTCGAGATGATGTCCGGGCCGGAGCAGGAAGACTTCGCACGAGCCCTGCACGAGTTAATAGCACGGCTCGTTGCTGGCCTGAACGATCCGCCGTATAACTTCTACATCCACACTGCCCCAGTTCATTCCTCACCGGAGACCGATTACCACTGGCATCTGGAGCTCCTGCCCAAGCTAACGATCGCGGCCGGCTTTGAACTGGGGACCGGCGTTATGATCAACGTGGTCACGCCGGAGTCGTCGGCTGAGTTCCTGCGCGGCGTGGACCTGTCAGCGCCCGGCCTGACTGCAGCCACACCGACACCCCACTGACGGAAGACCGCCGCCGCGAATAGCCGGGTTTTCGCATATTGCGCCGGCGTCCCCGGTATGCTAGAATGCCTGACAGCGGCAAGGTACCTTTAAACCAGTCCTGTGAGGCTGGAAAGGGAAGGCAAGCGTGACCATTAGCTACGAAAACGGAACCCCTCGTCCACCACCGAATGGTGGACGAGGGGTTTTTTGTCGCGACTTTCCCTGGCTGAGGGGTGCGAACCGAAGGCGACTTCCCGGGCCAGGCCCGGGGCCAAGGGTGGGCAGTCCATGACAGAGCGCGTGATCCTTACCGCGAGCGACATGCGGCGCGCACTGGCCCGCATCGCCCATGAGATCATCGAGCGCAACCACGGCGTCGACGGTCTGGTCCTGCTGGGGATGCGAACACGCGGGGCACCGCTGGCCCGGCGCCTGGTCCGAATCCTTCGCGACCTGGAGGGAACCGCGGTGCCGCTCGGTGAGCTGGATATCACCCTCTACCGTGACGACCTCGCCCAGCGGCGACTGCGCCTGCCGGTTGGTCCGAGCGATCTGCCAGTCTCGCTGACTGATCGCACGGTCATCCTGGTTGATGATGTGATCTTCACCGGGCGCTCGGTGCGGGCGGCGCTCGATGCCATTATGGATTTTGGGCGTCCCCGCAGCGTCCAGCTGGCCGTGCTCATTGATCGCGGTCACCGAGAACTCCCGATTCGTCCGGACTACGTGGGCAAGAACGTGCCGACGGCGCGAGATGAGGAGGTGCAGGTCCGTTTAGAGGAGACGGACGGCATCGATGAGGTGGTGATTCAGCGGGCGTGAGGGAGGAGATTATGGATCGGAAAGATGTTCTTGACCTCGACGACTTCTCTCGGGAGGAGATCGAGGAGGTTCTCTCCACAGCTGAAGCGATGCGCGAGGTCCTTTCGCGGCCAATCCGGCGGGTACCGCCGCTTCGCGGCAAGACGATCATCAATCTCTTCTATGAACCGAGTACCCGAACACGAATTTCCTTTGAACTGGCTGCCAAGAACCTGTCGGCCGACGTGGTCAACGTCAGTGCCAGTGGAAGCTCGGTCGAGAAGGGCGAATCACTTGTCGACACGATCCGAACGTTGCAGGCGCTCGGGGCTGACGTGGTGGTTATGCGCCATCCCATGGCCGGTGCGCCCTACCTGGTGGCCCAGCATCTTCGCGGATCGGTCATCAACGCGGGCGACGGCTGTCACGCGCACCCGACCCAGGCCCTGCTCGACCTGTTCACCATCCGCCAGAAGTTCAGGCGAATCCACGGCCTAACTGTGTTAATCGTCGGCGACATCCTGTACAGCCGGGTAGCGCGTTCCAACATCTGGGGCCTTACGCGGATGGGAGCCCGGGTTATCCTGTGTGGTCCTCCAACACTGATGCCGGACTTTGGGACCAATGGGCACCGGGCAGGCTTGCCGCCGGTTGAGGTTTGCCATGACCTCGACCGCTGCATCGAGAGGGCTGACGTCGTAATGGCCCTGCGCATCCAGCGCGAGCGCCAGGATGGCGGACTTCTCCCCAGCCTGCGCGAATACGTGAAGCTGTACCAGATCAACCGGGAACGGATGCTCCGCGCGCGCCCCGGTGCGCTGGTGATGCATCCCGGCCCGATGAACGAGGGAATCGAGATCGCACCGGACGTTGCGCGAGGTGATCAATCGGTCATCGAGGAACAGGTCACGAACGGTGTGGCCGTTCGGATGGCCCTGCTCTACCTGCTTGCGGGTGAACGGGCAGGCCTGGCGGTTGCGTGATCGGGAAGGCGGTAGTGAGAGACAGCGGTCGGGTTTGCGCTGGATCATCATCTGGGGAGCGACCATCTCTGCCGCGTGGCGGACCGCGCGGGAGCCGGCTGAAGAACATGGTGATGCCTGGGGATATGGTGGTGAAGCTGTGGATCTGAAGAGCGCACCGGATATTCTCGTACACGGCGGCCGGATCATCGATCCGGCACGCGGGATTGACCAGATGGGCAACCTCTGGCTGAGGCAGGGGGCCGTCAGTGAGATCACGCCTCCGGCGCCAGCGCCGGAGGGCCGCCGGGGACTGCTGGTCGTGAATGCTGCCGGTGCGATCGTCTGCCCGGGGTTCATCGACGTGCACTGTCATCTCCGGGATCCGGGCGAGGAGCAGAAGGAAACCATCGCAACGGGCACCCGGGCCGCGGCACGCGGCGGCTTCACGGCCGTCTGCGCGATGGCCAACACCAGCCCCCCGGTGGATAATCGCGCGGTTGTCGAGTACATTCAGCGCACTGCAGCCGCCCGGGCTGTTGTGCGGGTTTACCCACTCGCCACCGTGACGCAGGGCATGGCCGGCCGCGAGCTCACCGAGATGGCGGATCTGGCCGAGGCGGGCGTTGTGGCCTTCTCAGATGACGGACGGCCAATCGTGGATAGCGGCGTCATGCGCCACGCGCTCGAATACAGCCGCCTGATCGAGCGGCCGATCATGGTGCACGAGGAGGACCCCTCTCTCTCGGCCGGCGGCGTCATGAACGAAGGGCCGGTCGCCACGCGCCTGGGGCTGAAAGGCTGGCCAGGCGTCGCTGAGGAGGTGATGATCGCCCGCGACCTGGCCCTCTGTGAGGTAACCGGCGGATTCCTGCACATCGCCCACGTGACCACGGCCCGAGGCGTGGAAATAATTCGTCGGGCACGGGAACGCGGAATCCAGTTCACAGCCGAGGCGACGCCCCATCACCTGACACTGACCGACGAGTGGGTCGCCGGCTGGCGGCCAGACGGGCGGCGGGGTATGCCCTATGACACCGCGACGAAGGTCAACCCGCCCCTGCGCTCGGAGGCGGACCGCCAGGCGCTCGTCGCCGCTCTGCGCGACGGGACGATAGATCTGATCGGCACGGATCACGCGCCGCACAGCGATGTTGACAAGCTGTGTGAGTATAATACTGCCGCTTTCGGCATCTCTGGCCTGGAGACCGCCCTGGCCGTCCTGCTCGGGCTCGTTCACGCCGGCGAGCTGTCTCTCCCGCTCCTCATCCGGCGCCTTACCTGCGAGCCCGCGCGTGCCTTCCACCTGCCCGGCGGAACCCTTGCCCCGGGGACGCCCGCCGACGTATGCATCTTCGACCCGGATGCGACCTGGACTGTCGACCCGTCGGAGTTCGCCTCGCTCGGCCACAACACGCCGCTTGCGGGCATGACGCTTCGGGGAAAGGTCATCGCGACCATTTGCGGGGGCCGCCTCGTGTACGTGGATGAGCAGCGCAAGGAGATCCTGAGTGGGGAGGTGGCAGCGTGAAAAAAATCGAGTCCGCCCTCGCCCTGGAAGACGGCTCGGTCTTTCGGGGTCAGCCCTTCGGTGCCCCTGTGGATGCCGAGGCCGAGGTCGTCTTCAACACGAGCATGACGGGTTATCAGGAGATCGCGACCGATCCCTCCTACCGCGGGCAGATGGTCACCCTGACCTACCCTCTGATCGGCATTTACGGCGTCGCCCGGACGGATAACGAGTCGCGGCGGCCGTGGATCGCGGCGTTCATCGTCCGGGAATACTATGGGGATCCGAGTAACTGGAACGCCGAGTGTCCCCTGGATTCCTTCCTCGTCGAACACGGCATTCCAGCGATCCGGGGGGTGGACACGCGGGCGCTGGTCAGGCGCCTGCGTGCGCGGGGAGCGCTCCGCGGCGTCCTCGTCTATGATGCGGCCAACCTCTCTGACGCCGCCCTTGTCGAACGGGCGCGGGCGGTCGTGCCGCTGAGCGAGAAAGACCTGGTCGCGGACACCTCGGTCACTGTCCCGCAGGAGCTCCCCGGCGCCCGCGCTGATCGGCGGCTCCGCATCGTGGTTATCGATTGCGGACGGAAAGAGAATATCCTGCGCTCTCTCCAGCGGCGCGGTGCGGACCTGCTCGTGCTCCCTTACGATGCGCGGGCTGCGGATATCCTGGCCTGCGAGCCGCACGGCGTGGTGATCTCGAACGGCCCGGGTGACCCGGCCCGCCTGGCTGAATGCGCGGCAACGGTGCGTGCCCTGCTCGAGCGCCGGATCCCCCTTATGGGCATCTGCCTCGGCCACCAGCTCCTTGGTCTGGCGATCGGCGGCCGGACGAGCCGCCTCCCGTTCGGACATCACGGCGCCAATCATCCTGTGCGGGACACCCGAACCGGCCGCGTCTACATCACTTCCCAGAACCATGAGTTCCAGGTCGATGCCGACTCGATCGACCCGCGAACCGGCTTCTACGTGAGCCAGATCAACCTCAACGACGGTTCGGTCGAGGGGCTTGCCCATGAGTCCTGGCCGGTCTTCTCGGTCCAGTACCACCCGGAGGGAGCACCGGGACCGCAGGACAACCAGTATCTCTTCGATCGATTCATTCAACTATGTGAGAGCAGCGAATGAGTGACGTACCAGTGCGCAAGGTCCTCGTGATCGGCTCTGGACCGATTATCATCGGTCAGGCGGCCGAGTTTGACTACGCCGGCACCCAGGCGTGCAAGGCCCTCCGGGAGGAGGGAGTCCAGTCGATCCTGGTGAACTCGAACCCGGCGACGATCATGACCGACCCCGATATCGCCGATGTCGTCTACATCGAACCGCTCACTGCTGAGGTGATCGAACGCATCATCGCCCGCGAGAGGCCGGACGGTCTTCTTCCGACGCTGGGCGGGCAGACCGGGCTAAACCTCGCAGTCGAGCTGAGCGAGGCAGGGGTTCTGGACCGCTACGGGGTTCGCCTGCTTGGTACGCCACTGGAGTCGATCCGCAACGCCGAGGATCGTGAGCGCTTCAAACAACTGCTCATTGCCATTGGGGAACCGGTGCCGCCCAGTGAGAGCGTCCAGAGCCTGGAAGAGGCGCTGGCCCTACGGCAGCGGTTTCCCCTGCCGGTCATCATCCGCCCCGCCTTTACCCTTGGCGGTACCGGTGGCGGCATCGCCCGAACCGATGAGGAGTACGTACGCATCGTCCGCCAGGGGCTGCACGCCAGTCCCATTCATCAGGTACTGGTGGAGCGCAGTGTCGAAGGCTGGAAGGAGATCGAGTACGAGGTGATGCGGGATGCGAACGACACCTGCATCACCATCTGCAACATGGAAAATATCGATCCGATGGGCGTCCATACCGGCGACAGCATCGTCGTCGCGCCGAGCCAGACCCTGACCGATAAGGAGTACCAGATGCTACGCTCGGCTGCCCTGCGGATCATCCGGGCACTGGGAATCGAGGGCGGGTGCAATATCCAGTTCGCCCTGGATCCTGCCTCGTCTGCCTACTACGTCATCGAGGTAAATCCCCGGGTTAGTCGATCCTCGGCCCTGGCCTCGAAGGCGACCGGCTACCCGATCGCACGTGTCGCCGCCAAGATTGCCATCGGCCGCCGGCTGGACGAGATCCCAAACGCGGTGACGAAGAAGACGACCGCCGCCTTCGAGCCGGCCCTCGATTACTGCGTGGTCAAGATCCCACGGTGGCCGTTCGACAAGTTTCCCTCGGGCGACCGCACCCTGGGCACCCAGATGAAGGCCACGGGCGAGGTGATGGCGATCGATCGCTGCTTTGAGGCCGCGCTTCAGAAAGCGGTGCGTAGTCTGGAGAACGGTGGTCGCAGTCTGCTCTGGGAGAGACGTGACTGGGCCGGCCCGATGAGCGATGATCTCTGGCGCCTCATCGAACGACCAAACGACGAGCGGCTCTGGGCGATCATGGCCGCGCTTCGCCGCGACGTGAGCGTGGACGAGATCAGCGCGCGGAGTAAGATCGACCCCTGGTTCATCCGGCGCCTGCACCGGATCATACTGATGGAACGCCGCCTCCTCTCCGAGACGCTGACACCAGAACTCCTGTGGGAAGCGAAGCGGCTTGGCTTCTCCGATGCGCAGATCGGAACGCTCGCCGATCTGCTTCCAGAGCAGGTGCGCCAGACGCGCGTGGAATGGGGCATTCGCCCGGTCTACAAGATCGTCGATACCTGTGCCGCCGAGTTCGCGGCAGCCACACCCTATTACTACTCAACATACGAGCAGGAGAACGAGGCACTTCCACACTCTGAGCCGAGCGCTCTGGTTATCGGTTCCGGGCCGATCCGGATTGGCCAGGGCATCGAGTTTGACTATTGCAGTGTTCACGCCAGCTGGGCTCTCCAGGAAGCAGGCATCCGGTCGATCATGGTGAACTCGAACCCGGAAACGGTCAGCACCGACTTCGATACATCAGATCGCCTGTACTTCGAACCGCTGGACGAGGAAGGTCTGCGGGATATCCTCGAGAACGAGGGGCTGGCCCGAACGCCAGTAATCACCCAGTTTGGTGGGCAGACTGCGATCAATCTGGCCGAGCCGCTCGCCCGCGCCAACGCCCGTCTGATCGGTACGAGTGCTGAGGCCATTGATCTGGCTGAGGACCGCCGCCGTTTCGAGGACTTTCTGAATCATCTCGGCATCCCCCAGCCTCCCGGTGCCGCGGTCACCCGGGTCGAGGATGCCCTTGTCGTCGCTGAGAACATCGGCTATCCGGTCCTCGTGCGCCCATCGTACGTCCTGGGCGGGCGGGCGATGGAGATCGTCTACAATGCCGAGGAGCTTGCCCGCTACGTGAGCGCGGCCGCCGAGGTATCCCAGAAGCGGCCGATCCTGATCGACAAGTACCTGGAAGGACGCGAGGTCGAGGTCGATGCGATCGGCGACGGCGAAGATATCCTCGTGCCCGGGATCATGGAGCACATCGAGCGGGCTGGCGTCCACAGCGGCGACAGCATTGCCGTCTACCCCGCGCCGAATCTCAGTCCGGAGCACGAGGCAATCCTGGTCGACTATACCGTACGGATCGGGCGGGCCCTCCGGCTGAAAGGCCTCATGAACGTCCAGTACGTGATCTTCCAGGACCAGGTCTATGTGCTCGAGGTGAATCCGCGCGCCAGTCGCACGGTACCCTTCCTCTCGAAGGTCACCGGGGTTCCAATGGTGCGGCTCGCAACCTGGATTGCCCTCGGCCAGCGGCTGCGCGACCACGGTTATCAGACCGGCCTCTGGCCAAAACAGCCGCTCGTCGCAGTCAAAGCGCCGGTGTTCTCGATGTCCAAGCTGATTGGCGTGGATACCTATCTGGGTCCGGAGATGAAATCGACAGGCGAAGTCATGGGAGTGGACCGCACCTATCGCGCGGCGCTGGCCAAGGCGCTGATCGCCGCACGCACGGTACTGCCGCGGGCGTGCAACCTCCTGATCAGCATCGCCGATCGGGATAAGCCGGAGGTCGTGCCGATCATCCGCGACCTTGCCGCGCGCGGTTACGGCTTCTACGCGACCGAGGGGACGGCACGCTTGATCGAGAGCCTGGGACTGCGGGTCGAGGGTGTCGCCCGGAAGCTGCGGGAGGGCCACCCGAACGTCGTCGATGTCATCGAGGCGGGGCTGGTCAAAGGGGTCGTCAACACCATCACCGGTATTCGAACCCCAACCCAGGACGGTTACGCGGACGGATTCGCGATTCGGCGAGCTGCTACGGAGCGCGGATTGGCCTGCTTCACGAGCCTGGATACCTTGCGCGCCGCAGTGGACTCGCTCGGCGATCCTTCCCTGGCCTACAACGTTGCCCCACTGCCCGAATACCTGAATCCACCGGTGCCAGCCGCCGCAAGCGAGGGACCAGGACGGTGAAGCAGGCGCTCGCGACAGTGATCGACAACCGCATGATCGCCCAGGGGATGCACCTCCTCCGGCTCGAGGAGCCGGATCAGGCGCGCGCCGTCCGGCCGGGCCAGTTCATGCACCTGCGCGTTGGCGAGGCATCCTTCGATCCGCTCTTGCGCCGCCCCTTGAGCGTGCTCCGGACCGGCGTGTCGCCGGTGAACGATCTCCCGGCCGGTCAGTACGACCTCCTCTTCGATGTGGTTGGACGCGGGACGCGCCTGCTGGCCCAGCTCCGCCCGGGTGATCTGGTGGACGTGCTCGGCCCACTCGGGCGTCCCTTCCAGATCAGCCCGGGCGTTCGCCACCTTCTGCTCGTCGGAGGTGGGATCGGAGTGGTCCCTCTTGTAGCCCTGGCCGAAGAAGCAGTGCGACGCCGTATCGCCGTGACCTTCCTCGCCGGGTTCCGCACGGCGGCAAAGGCCTATCCGGCCGCGCTCCTGCCGCGCGAGGTAGAATACATCATCTCAACCGATGATGGGAGCGCGGGGCATCGTGGATACGTCACCTCCCTTCTTCCAGACTTCCTCCAGTGGGCAGACCTGGTCTGCGCGTGTGGACCGTCGCCGATGCTCGAAGCGCTGGCCCGCCTGGAGCGCCCGCGTGGCCTGCCGGTCCAGATCGCAATGGAGGAACACATGGGCTGTGCAATGGGGGTCTGCTTGGGATGCGTCATACCGACTCGACACGGACCGCAGCGCGTCTGCCGCGACGGGCCGGTCTTTGACCTCGAGGAGATGGACTGGTCATGGCCAGTCTTGCGGTGAATCTCGCGCCCGGGCATCCGAACGACCTGTGGCTGAAGAATCCTGTCATGACGGCCTCAGGCACGTTCGGCTACGGGACCGAGTATGCGAAGCTCGTGGACATCAATCGTCTCGGGGCGATCGTCAGCAAAGCGATCACCCTGCGTCCCCGTACGGGGAATCCACAGCCCCGGATCGTCGAGACGCCGGCGGGCATGCTGAACGCGATCGGGCTTCAGAATATCGGGGTGGATGCCTGTATCCGCGAGAAGGCTCCGATCTGGGCAAGCTGGACGACACCAGTCATCGTCAACGTGGCAGGGTTCACGGTTGAAGAGTATGTTGCGGTCGTGGAGAAGTTGGTCGAGACACCGGGCGTCGCGGCGATTGAGCTGAACATCTCCTGTCCGAACGTGGCATCCGAAGGCAAGACATTCGGGCTGAGCTGTGCCGATGCTGCCCTGGTGACAGGAGCAGTGCGGGAGGTCTGCACTCTTCCCTTGATCGTCAAGCTCTCACCGAACGTGACCGATATCGTCGAGATCGCTCAGGCGGTGGTGGACGCCGGAGCAGACGCCCTATCGCTCATCAATACCATCCCCGGCATGGTGATCGACATCCACCGAAGGCGGCCGGTCCTGGCAAACCTGACCGGCGGGCTGTCCGGGCCAGCGATCCGACCGATCGCCGTTCGGATGGTCTGGCAGGTAGCTCAGGCAGTCGATGTACCGGTCATCGGTATTGGCGGAATCACGTCGGCAGAGGATGCCCTGCAGTTTATTCTGGCCGGGGCATCAGCGGTCCAGGTCGGAACGGGCACGTTCGTCAATCCCCGCACCTGCATCGAGGTGATTGAGGGCATCGAGGCATTTCTCGAAGCGGAGGGCATCTCGGATATCCGGGAGCTGATCGGCGCGGCAGGTCGAGAATGCCGCGACTGGCCGGGATGATCAGGGCCAACCAGCACAGGATCACCGCCTCCTGCTCGTTGGAAAAGCCGCGGACTCGCCGCTAGAGGGCCAATGGCAGCAGTAGCACTCGACCCGGATCGTCAAGAGCTGGCGCGGCGATACGCATTCAAGCGGCGCCTGCTGTTTACGGCACAGCTGACCGCAGCCGGTCTGTACCTTGGCCTCTTGATCGCGACGGGGGCGGCGATTACCCTGCGCCGCTCGATCGCAGTGGTCACTGACGGTGCACCGGCAGCGACAGTAGGGCTGTATATCGTTGCGCTATGGCTTGGTTTTGCCGTTCTATCCTTCCCGCTGGATCTCGCCGCGGGCTGGAAGCTGCCGCGGCGCTACGGGCTGTCGGTCCAGACCCTCAGGCAGTGGCTGGTGGACCACCTGAAGGCCGAGGCTCTTGGATTCGCTATCGCGTGCATCGCGGCCGAGGTCGTCTACGCACTCCTCCTGCATCTGACGGATGCCTGGTGGGCAGTCGCGAGCGTACTCTACCTTCTCTTCGCCGTCATCCTGGCGCACCTCGGACCGGTTCTGCTCTTGCCGCTCTTCTATCGGCTCACCCCTCTCGAAGACTCTGACCTCTCCGCAAGCCTCATCGCTCTCGCTCAGCGGGCAGGCGCAACCGTAGAAGGCGTTTACCGACTGCACCTCAGTGCGAAGACCACTGCGGCCAACGCCGCCCTTGCCGGTCTCGGGCGGACGCGGCGCATCATCGTGGGGGATACCCTTCTAGATCAATACAGCCCGGAGCAGGTCGAGGTCGTCTTTGCCCACGAGCTTGGACACCACGTGCGCCACGATATCCCACGTTTCATCGCTGTGCAGGCAATCCTGACCACCATCGCGCTATTCCTGGCCAACCTTGTCCTGCGGACCGGCGCGGCACGGCTGCCGGGCTATCAGGGCATCGCTGATCCGGCGACCCTGCCGCTTCTGGCGCTCGTCTTGGGTGGTGTGGGAACAGCAACCGCGCCGCTGGCACACTGGCTTTCCCGACGGGCTGAACGCGCGGCTGACTGCTACGCGCTCGAGGCGACTGGCAAGGCCGGCGCCTTCATCGCAACAATGATCCAGCTTGCGAACCAGAATCTGACGGTTTATCGACCACCGCGCTGGGTTGAGATTCTCTTTGACGACCACCCATCGATTGCTGAGCGTGTTGCCATGGGAGAACAATTCGCCCGGCTCGGCCGGTGTCGGTGAATGGGCATGGACTCACTGCGCGCGTCATTCCGGAGCCTTCTGGTAGTCGTGGCCGTGGTTGGGGCAGTTCTGATCGGTTTGGCATTCGCTCGGGTTGCGATCACTGCATATGATCTTCAGCAGCAAAAGCAGGCCCTCGAAGCGGACCTGGACCGCCTGCGCGCGGAGAACACGGCACTCCGCGCCCGCCTGGCCGAGATTCAGACAGATCAGGGTATTGAGCGCCTGGCGCGCTCGGAGCTCGGCTGGACTCGCCCTGACGAGACGGCAGTGATCATTGTGGGCCGTGCCACGCCGACCGCGACGGTGGCTTCCCCCGATCACCCCGGCCCTCCGTCAGAGTCATCCCTTCCCCGGCCGAGCGCGCCGGGTGCCGGCCTGACCGGTGCTTCTCCCTGAAGCTGAAGGACAGGGCAGCTTATTGACCCGGCCGAAGGCCTTCGCGCATGGGGGGATCAGTCGGCTCGCGGCCGGTCAGCTGGATCAATTGGATCAGGGGAGTCCGCACTACCCGCCCCGGCCGGTTGGGCAAGTGCGGCCCGCAGTGCACTGATACGAGCCTCGGCCGCATCGAGACGGGCCTGGATTTGAGCTTCGAATCGGGCCAGGAGCTGGAGCATTTCCTCGGCGTGATCCTGAAGCGCGGCTTTGGCCTCGACGAGCTGATCCTCGAGATCGCGGGCAATATCGGTCGCCATGCTCTGTCCCTCTGTGTCTCCTGGATCTCCTCTAACGGTCGCGGGCGGGGAACGCTCGCGCTGTGGTCGCCGGGGTGGTAGCCGCCCGATGCCGCCCGGTCCTCCCACCACCCCGCTTAGTCGCGGCTACCACCTGTCCGCGTCGACCAGGAGGGATTGTAACGGCAGGCCACGGGCAAAATCGATTAAAGGGTACTCCTCTGAAATTAAGCCTTGGTTAGAGATAGTGCCGCATGAGGGGGAACGGGAGCAGAGCGTTCCACGGCATCCCCGGTGGGCGTGAACCGTGCTATCATCTGAAGCAGGATAGTATGACCCGTCAGTAGAGGCAGGATGACCTGTCAGTAGAGACAGGAAAGCGTCCGGTAAGGAGCCAGAAACAGGGTGGCGAAGAGACAGCGGCGGCGGACTGCATCGCGCGGGGGAAAGACTACTTCTTTCCCCCGCCGTGGGCGACGTGCTCACTACCTGATCATCACACTGCTCACCGCGCTCGCGAGCCTGGCGCTCCTGGTGGCGGGCTATCTCGGCTTCAGTACCCCCGGTGCGCCGCCCACACCAGCGAACGCGACGCCGCTAGGGATCCACGCGGTCGGGCTCCCGGGCATTGCACGGGCTGATGGCGAAAGCGGAAGTCAGTCGCCGACGAGCTCCTCGACCGTTGCCAGAAGCGCCAGCGGACTGTACGGCTTGGTCATATAGCCGTCAGCCCCGACCGCCTCACCCCGTACTCGGTCCTCATCGCGTGCGTTCGCCGTCAGCATCACGACCTTGGTGTGAGCCGTCTCAGGGCTCTCCTTAATGCGCCGGCATGCCTCATAACCGCTCAGCCGTGGCATGCGGATATCCATGAAGACGAGATCCGGGCGCTCCCGGCGGGCGATGGTTACCGCTTCCTCACCATCGTTGGCTTCAAGGATCTCGTAATCCGGGCCCAGAGTCAGCCGCACGAGCCGGCGCAGGCTCAGATCATCATCAACGAGGAGGATCTTGCGCAACGCCCTCTCGCTCCAGGGCGGCCGGCTTACCGCCCACCGCATCTCTCTATAATTTTCTCACCGGTCAGCGTACCAGGCACCCACCGGCTCGTCAAGTAGGCGGTGCGTTTACCCCTGCCGGAGCAGGTCATCGATAACCGCGATCGCCTCGTCAACCTCGGCAGTGCCGATAATAAGCGGCGGAACCATCCGGATTGTCCGTGGACCGGTTGCATTGAGGATGACACCGCGGCCGAGCGCCTTGAGGGCAAGCGCCGGGGCGATCTCGTCAGCGAGGTCGAACGCGAGCATGAGCCCGAGGCCGCGAACCTCAGTCACGACAGGGTGGCGCGCCTGGAGCTCCCGGAGCTTTCCAAGGGCATAGGCTCCGATCTCGGCGCTGTGCGCGGCCAGGTTTTCCCGGAGAATCGTGCTCACAGTGGCCACGCCCGCGGCACAGGCAAGCGGACCACCTCCGAAGGTCGAACCGTGGTCCCCAGGCTCGAAAACGCTGCATGCCTCCTTAGCCAGGAATGCTCCGATGGGAACACCGCCCGCGAGCCCCTTGGCAAGGGTAAAGATATCTGGCTCCACACCGTGGTGCTCGAACGCCAGGAAGCGGCCGGTGCGGCCAAGGCCGCACTGGATCTCATCAAAAATGAGAAGGAGGCCCTGTTCGTCACACCAGCGGCGCACACCGACCAGGTAGTCGTGATCGGCTAGGTGCACGCCGCTCTCGCCCTGGATGACCTCGAGCATGACTGCGCAGGTGCGTTCGCTCGTCGCACGCTTCAGAGCATCGAGATCGTTATAAGGAACGGAGAGGAAGCCGGCCGGCATCGGCTCGAACGGCTTGTGATACTTGGGCTGACCGGTCGCAGCGAGCGTGGCCAGGGTCCGGCCATGGAAGGAGTCGGTCGCGGTGATGATCTCGTACGCGCCTCCCCGCTTCAGTCGTCCCCACTTCCGAGCGAGCTTGATCGCGCCCTCGTTCGCCTCAGCACCGCTGTTCGCAAAGAAGATGCGATCCGCACACGAGTTTTCGATCAGAAGCTGGGCCAGCTCAAGCTGAGGGATCGTGTAATACAGGTTCGTCGTATGGATCAGCTGACGAGCCTGCCGGGTAATGGCGTCGACGACAGCGGGATGGCAGTGTCCCAGGACGTTGACCGCCAGGCCGGCGACCATATCCAGGTAGCTTTCCCCCTGTTCATCCCATACCCGGCATCCTTCACCGCGCACCAGGACGACCGGCATGCGGTTGAAGGTCCGCATGTAGTACTTCTTTTCAAGTTCCTGCCAGTGCTGGGTGACCAGCGCCACGATCGGCCTCCTCGGTAGTCTCGGAATGTCCGTTTGACTCGGCCGTGATCATCGTCCCGACCCCGCGATCGGTAAACAGCTCCGCGATCAGGGCATGGGCAACCCGGCCGTCAATAATGTGGGAACGCTTGACACCATCGAGTGCTCGCAGGGCAGCCTCGACCTTCGGGATCATGCCCCCGGAGATAACCTTCTCCGCGATCAGCCGCTGGGTCTCGCGCGCCGTCAGTTCGGAGATCAGCCGCCCGTCCGCATCAAGGACGCCGGGAACGTCAGTAAGGAAGATCGCCTTCTCGGCCCCCATCGCCGCCGCCAGGGCGGCCGCCGCCGTATCGGCGTTGAGATTCAGGGCGAGTCCGTCCGGTCCCAGGGCGATCGGGGCGACAACGGGGATGTAGCCGGCCGAGACGAGAGCGCGAAGCGGATCGAGGTTGACCTGTTCTACTTCGCCAACCCGGCCCAGACGAGGATCCAGAAGCCGGGCGCGAATCAATCCCCCATCCATGCCACAGATGCCGATCGCGCGCCCGCCATTCCGCTGAATTTCCGAAACGAGCTGCTTATTCACCTGGCCGGCGAGGGTCATGGTCACCAGGTCCATCGTCTCATCGTCGGTAACCCGCAACCCATTGATAAACCGCGCCTCCTTCCCAAGGCGCTTGAGCCAGCCGCTGATCGCGGTGCCCCCGCCGTGGACCAGGACGATTCGGATTCCCAGCCGTTGACAGATGACAACATCCTCGATCGTCGTGTCGTGGCTCCCGAGGGCGCTACCACCGAGCTTCACAACGATCGTCTTGCCGATGTAGCGACTTACGTAGGGCAATGCTTCCGCCAGCGTGGCGGCAAGATCCGACTCCCCCAAGAGTGTGTCCTCCGCTGAGATATATTGGCCAAGATGTCAGGGCCCCTCTCCCGCTCGCAGCAGGAGAGGGCTCAGGGGATTCGGTGCATCACGTCGTGTACCTTCCGTTAATCTCCACGTACTTTTCCGTAAGGTCGCATCCCCAGGCCCGTGCCCGCGCACTCCCGAGGTGCAGGTGGGCCCGGACCAGCACTTCCGGTCCGGCCATCCGGGCCACGGCGGCCTCACGATCAAACGGCTGGATCTCGCCGTTCCGCATCAGGTAGATATCCCCAATGCTGATATCAACCCTCGCCGGATCAACCTCGGCCCCGCTGTAGCCGAGAGCGCACAGGATGCGTCCCCAGTTAGGATCTGCCCCGTACACCGCCGCCTTGAACAGGTTCGAGGCGACTACCGCACGGGCGGCAGTACGAGCATCCGCAAGGGTCCGAGCGCCTTCCACGAGCACCTCGATGAGCTTGGTCGCCCCTTCGCCATCGCGCGCAATCGCTTTTGCCAGCTCGACTGCCACATCGTTTAAGGCCTCCTGGAATCGCGCGGCGGCGTCGGTGCCGGCTTCGATCGGCGGGTTGCCTGCGGCGCCATTTGCCAGGACGACAAACATGTCGTTGGTGCTTGTGTCACCGTCCACGGAGATCATGTTGAAAGAGCCATCGCATGCCTCTCGGACGGCGGCACGCAGAAAGGACGGCTCGACTGCGGCATCGGTCGTGACGAAAGCGAGCATGGTCGCCATGTTCGGATGGATCATGCCCGATCCCTTGGCCATGCCCCCGACCGTGATCGTCTGGTTTCCGAGGTCAAAGGTGACCGCGCGCTCTTTGGGGAAGGTATCCGTGGTCAGGATGCCGCGCGCGGCGGCGGCACCACCATCCCGGGATAGCTCGATCTTCCGGATGCCCGCCCGGATCGGCTCCATGGGGAGATAGACCCCAATCACGCCAGTCGAGCCGACGATAATTTCGTCCGGCGCGGCGCCCAGCCGCTCGGCAGCCAGGCGGGCCATCTCCCGGGCATCGGCGAGGCCGCGGTCGCCCGTGCAGCAGTTCGCGTTCCCGGAGTTGACAATGATCCCCCGCGCGCGGCCGCGGCGCACTATCTCCTCACTCAGAATGACCGGTGCGGCGCGCACCCGGTTTGTCGTGAAGACGCCGGCTGCTGTCGCGGGGATGTCCGATGCGACCAGGGCTAGATCTGGAGCGCCGGTCTTCTTGATGCCGGCAGCAGTTGCGCCGGCCCGGTAGCCGAGCGCTGAGGTTACGCCTCCTCCGACAAGGACGTTCATTGTGCAGACCTCGCGGCAATGGACCGGCCCGCGCTCCGTGTGGTGGATAACTGCGGAAAGGTTATATCTCCAATAGGTTCTATCATCGCCGACCTGATGTCTCCTCGTCGGATCGCACGGGTTTCAAGACGGTGGCCTGATAATACGCCATTCTCGTCCCGCTGCCAAGGCCATCCAACTGCGAAGCTGCTGGCGGCGTTCGGAGGCCGCCCCAGGAGAATGAAAAACGTTCTGCAAACCAAAAAAGCCTCGCGACAGGGCGAGGCTCGCTTTGATCAGTTAGATCAGGGTGGAGGGGGCAGGATTCGAACCTGCGAAGCCATTTCAGGCGACAGATTTACAGTCTGTTGGTATTAGCCACTCACCCACCCCTCCAGGTGAGCGCGACGGCAGGTCTGCTGACCCGCCGTGCACATTCCAAGTATAGCATGGACGGTCTCCGCACACAAGGGCGATCGGCCGTGCACGCCGCGGCCCGCCCCGAACATCACGCGGGCCGCCCGGCCGCGGCATTCGGAACCGACGGACTCGCCCGAAGGACGGCGACGAACTCCGATGATTTGAAGCCATTCTCAGCCACATGCCGAAGGTAGACCGCGATCACTTCCTCGATCTGACGGGCAAGCGCGTCATCAATCCGCAACCTGGAGATGGTTAACCAATCCCCATCCTGATACAGCCGCAGAACCTTCAGCGCATTTGGCGTGAGCAGCATTTCAGAAGCCCGCGGATCCCCACACCGCGCACACAGGACACCACCAGCTGTCGGGCTAAAGGTCATCCGGTCCGGCGCCAGCGGCTCGCGGCACTGCACGCAGACCCGCAGCTCCGGACGATAGCCGAGGAGGTCCAGCGCCTGGACCTCGTACAGACGCACCGCCTGGTCCGGGCGGCGAGCCACCGCCACGCGCTCCAGCGTGGTCACCAGCAGGCTGAAGAGCGCCTGATTCTCCTCTCGTTCGACAGTCAGGCGGTCCAGAACTTCGGCGACATAATAGGCGTGACTCGCGCGCCACAGGTCATCGCGCAGCCCCATGAAGGACGAGATAGTCTCCGCCTGGGTGATGACATCCAGATGACGCCCGCGTGCGAGCAGGATCTGACTGTGGGTGAACAGCTCAAGGTGTCCGCCCAGCTTGCTCGTCGGACGGCGGATTCCCTTCGCAACCGCCCGGACCTTCCCAAGGTGGCGGGTATAGAGGGTCACGATGCGGTCGACCTCGCCGAGATCGTGACGGCGCAGAACAACACCCTCGGTTCTGATCAGGCGCGGTGCGGCCACCAAGTGTTCCTCGATCCAGTAGACTCACGAATAGTGTACGCGCCCGATCACCCCTGCGCAAACCATCAATGGCTGGCGAGGGGAACGACCAGGATTTCATTCACGACCCGTGCAACCCCCGGCACCTGCCGGGCGACCTCCTCTGCCTCCTGACGCTCGGCCTCGCTGAAGACCAGACCGGACAAAGTGACGATCCCATCGGCTACCCGCACAACCAGGTCCGCCGCATTCAGCCGTCCATCGTATGCGAGTGCATCACGCACCATCTGCGCTGTATCGCCAGCTCCGTTCATGGCTTCTCCTCCCCGGGCTCACGGTAGCGCCCCGCTCGATCCAGATCACTCCCCGTGCGACCGGCCGCCTGCGGCATATCCGGTGCCGCGGGGATGCCAACCAGACGACCGTGCGTCCAGTTGACGTGGATGCGCCCATGACCTACGATGATCGGCGTTGGTCCAACCGTTTTCCCCAAGAGAGGATTCATATGGCTGACTTATTTGCAAAGTGCGGAATGTTGATCAAACCCCGCCAGGCCGAGGCCATGGGCTGTTATCCCTTCTTTATCCCCATCGGATCGGAGGCTGGCCCCGAGGTCATCATCCAGGGCCGGAGGATGGTGATGCTCGGATCGAACAATTACCTCGGTCTGACCCAGGACCCGCGGGTCAAAGAGGCGGCGCAGAGAGCGATTGCGAAGTACGGAAGCGGCTGTACCGGCTCTCGTCTGATGAACGGGACACTTGACCTTCATCGCGAGCTCGAACAACGGCTGGCGCACTTCATGCGCAAGGAGGATGCCCTTGTCTTCACCACGGGCTTCCAGACCAACCTGGGGACGATCTCGGCGCTCGTGGGGCGTCACGATACGATCGTCCTCGACCGCAGTGTACACGCAAGCATTATCGACGGCTGCCGCCTTTCGCTCGGCGAGACCGTGCGGTTCAAGCACAACGATATGGCCGATCTCGAACGGGTGCTCCAGGGTATCGATCCCAAACGCGGCATCCTGATCATCGTGGACGGCGTCTATAGTATGGAGGGGGACATCGCGAATGTCCCAGAGCTCGTGCGCCTGAAGAAAAAGTACGGTGCGCGCCTGATGATCGACGAAGCACACGCGGTTGGGGTCTTTGGCGAAGGAGGACGCGGCGTCGCGGAATACTTTGGCCTCCTGGACGAGGTCGATCTCATCACTGCCACCTTCTCCAAGTCGTTTGCCTCAATTGGCGGCTTCGTGGCGGGAAGTAAGGATGTGATCTACTATATCCGTCATATGGCGCGGGCCCTGCTGTTCAGCGCCTCGCTGCCGCCCGCGAGCGCCGCGGCGGCTCTGGCAGCCCTCGATATCATCGAGAACGAACCAGAGCGGCGCGAGCGTCTCTGGGAAAATACCCGCTTCCTCCAGCGCGGGCTGAAGGAGCTCCGGTTCTCGACCGGTAACAGCGAGAGCCCGATCATCCCCCTGATCGTTGGGGACGAGATGCGTCTCGCCTGGTTCTGGAAAGGCCTCTTCGACGGGGGCGTGTTCACCAATGCCGCGGTCAGCCCGGCGGTGGAGCCGGATCGGGCCCTGATCCGAACGAGCTTGATGGCCACGCACACAGTCGATCAGCTCACGTATGCCCTGGAGGTTATGGAGGCAACGGGCAAACGCCAGGGGCTGCTCTGATCTGGCACGGACCGGCGGCGCGCGTCCATTGCCGCGATACACCACTGGTCTGAATCCGATGCTCAACCGCACCAGATGCCCATGATTAGCCGATTCCACTCGCAATCTGAAGGTATCCCGGATGAAAAAGAGCGGGTGAAGGCGCCGAGCCGTCCAGTTCGGATTCTTATCGCGATGTCCGACACCGGCGGCGGCCACCGCGCGCTCTCGCAGGCCATCGCCGGGGCAATTGCGCGCCGGTATCAGGATCAGGCGGTGGTCCGGATCGAAGATATCTTCGCTCTACCACCCCAGACACTTCCGGAGCGCGTGACTCGACTGTATGGGCCAGTCATCCGGGTGGCGCCGTGGCTGTACGGCAGCCTGTACCACTCCCTGAATCACCGCCGACGATATGAAGCCTTCGCGCGACTGGCAGCGCGCCGCACGCGTCAGAAGATCTCCCGACTGATCGAGACAGCAAGGCCAGACATAATCGTCTCAACGCATCCACTCGCGAATCGGCCGATTCTCGATGCAATCGCCGCAGACGGGCGGCCGATTCCTGTGGTGGCAGTCGTCAGCGAGCTGGTCTCGGTCCACGTAAGCTGGGTTGATCCGCGCCTGGACCTGCTCAACACCGCCACGACTGAGACTTACCAGGCTGTCATTCGTTATGGAGCTGATCCGCGACGTGTTCGTTGTGTTGGCCTGCCGGTCGACGAGCGCTTCGGGCGGGTCGTGCTGGCGCCGGAGGAGCTCCGCATGACAATGGGGCTGCATCCGGAGCGATTCACGGCCCTGCTGATTGGGGGTGGGGAAGGCGCCGGAGGGCTGGCCCGCATTGTAGAGATGATCGAGGCCGCCCGTTTGCCACTTCAGCTCATCGTCGTCTGCGGGCGGAACGAGCGGCTCCGGCGCCGCCTGGAAGCCCTACCGCTCCGAACGCCCGCGCGCATCTTCGGCTTCGTAACCCTTATCCCGGAGCTGATGCACGCCGCCGATGTGATCCTGACGAAAGGGGGGCCGCAGACGATTGCCGAGGCACTTGTGTCAGGTCGGCCGGTTATTCTGACCCAGACCCTTCCAGGCCAGGAAGAGGGTAACGGGACCTTCGTTGAGAGCCGGGGGGTGGGCTTTGCCCCTGGCCCGCCACGCCGCGTGGTCGAAAATCTCGCGCGGCTGGTCTTCGATCCATCACTCCGCTGGTGGATGACCGTGAACGCTCAGCGGGTCGGACGACCCGAGGCGGCCGGGCAGGTGGCCCGAATGATCATGGACCTGGCGAGGTCGCAGTGGTAGATTTCACGGGTCGTTCCTGTCTGGTCACCGGCGCCACCGGCTTCCTGGGCAGCCATCTCGTCGCGGCGCTGGTCGAGCACGGAGCGCGCGTGCGCTGTCTGGTCCGATCCACCAGCCGTCGGGACTTCCTGCCCACGCTGGGTGTCGAACTAGTGACCGGTGATGTGACAATTCCGGAGTCCCTGCCGTCGGCGGTGGATGATGTGGACTACGTGTTCCACCTTGCCGGTTTGATCAAAGCGTCCGATCCGGCCGATTATTTCCGCGTCAATTACTTGGGGACGATTGCGCTCCTCGAGGCGTGCCGCTCCCGAGCCCGACAGCTACAGCGCATCCTGATCGTGAGCAGTCTTGCCGCGGCCGGGCCGTCCGCCCCGGGGCGGCCGGTCACTGAGAGCTGGCCGTGCCGCCCGGTGACCCCCTATGGTAAGAGTAAGCTCCTGGCAGAACAGGCTGCGAGCGCATACATCTCTGAACTCCCAATCACCATTATTCGCCCTCCCACCATCTACGGGCCCCGGGATCGCGAGACACTTCTCCTTTTTCGCCTGGTCGCCCTCGGAATCCGACCGCACCTCCCGGTGCGCGGCGAGATCAGCATTGTCCACGCGACAGACCTTGTCACAGGAATTCTCCTGGCCGCAACTCATCCGGCAGCGACTGGCGAGACGTTCTTCATTGCCGGCGATGAGATTCTGAGTTTTGATGAGGTCATCAGCCACCTTGCCCGCGCGGTCGGGCGACAGGGATTGACCATCCCGGTGCCGCGATGGGCGGTTCAAGCCTCAGCCCGTGCGGCAGAGATCATGCGGGAAGTCGCTGGCATCTCGCTGGTATTCGACCGCTGGAAGGCGGTGGAGATCCTCGAAGGATACTGGGCCTGCTCCAACGAACGTGCCCGACGCCTCCTGGGGTTCGCGCCGCGGATCCAGGTTGCCGATGGGCTCGCCGCGACTGCCCGCTGGTACCGTGCCGCCGGGTGGCTCTAGAAGCAGCCAGGCCAATCGAGGGGATGATCAGGCTCGAGGACACGACCACGGCGCCAGAATCCGTGGACGTGGTCGAGCAACTGCCGAGTAAAGCCGCTCGTACTGGTCGATGGTGTGGTCAAGATTGTGGGCGAGGGCCGCGGCACGCGCCGCCTGCCCCATTCGCAGACGGTCGGCTGGCCGAGAGAGGAGTGCGATGAGCGCCTCGGCCAGCGCGCTGTCATCGCCTGGCGCGACGAGACACCCGTTCTCGCCATGACGGATGAACTCCGGCAGGGCACCAGCCCGCACTCCCACCACCGGCAGTCCCGATGCCGCCGCCTCCAGAATCACCACACTCTGGAGCTCGACCGGTGAGGTGATCGCGAAGACATCCGCGAGGCTGAAGATCTCAGCGTAATCTTCGTCCGGAAGAAATCCAACAAACGTTACCGCATGTCGGATCCCCGTTCGCTCCGCCATGCGCTCAAGCCCGCGCCGCATGACCCCATCACCGCCAATAATGAAGTGTGCATCGAGCACCCGGCGAACCTGCGGCACGGCCCGCATCCATACTTCCATGCACTTCTCCGGATCCAGGCGACCGGTGTAGAGGACTGCTGGCTTCTCGGGAATGCCAAGACGGCGAGCAAGCTCATCCTGCCGTTTCCGCGGTCGAAAACGATCTATCGGCACGCCGTTGGAGATGACCGACGCAGGACGGCGCAGTCCATGGTCAGCGAGATAACGGAGAGCGGTCCTGGTCACGGCGACCACGTGGTCGCAACGATTGTAGTATGCGGTGATAACACGCCAGAGACCGTCGCGGAAGAGACGCCCCAGAGGACGGATGGGCCCCACATTGTAATCGAACCACTCGGGCATCACGCTGGTGATTCCGACGACCGGATACCCGTGCCGGTGGGCACTCTCGCGCATCGCCCGGCTGAGCAGGAAAGGTGCGCTGACTACGACGACATCCGGCTGGAAGTCAGCGAGGGCGGCCGCGATGGCTCGCGACGGTAGGAGCGAGACCCGGCGGTGCTGGCCTGCCAGCGAGATCGCTCGCAACCGGTAGATTCGGTACCCCGGGCCGACCTCCGTGTAGTCAGAGAACGACGAGCCCGGGGCGACGATAGCAACCACATGGCCACGGGCGATCAGCCCAAGCGCCTGCCGCTCAATAGAAATCGTTACACCGTCAATGTGGGGACGAAACGCGTTGAGGGCGTACAGAATGCGCATGTTGCCCGCCGTGTCGCGCCCGGGGGCAGTCGGTCCTGCCGGTGGATACCCCGTTTACCTGGACGGGGCAACAACTGTGCCAGAGAAAGAGTTCTGCCTCACCCGATCAGGGGGTTCGGGCCAGAATGACAGCCTCGACACGACGGGCGCCCGCGCGCTTGAGCGCGCCGGCCGCCTCCCGGAGCGTGGCGCCAGTGGTCGCCACATCATCGACCAGGAGCACGGCGAGGCCGCTGACCACCGACGGGTCGGCGCAGAATGCGCCGTGCAGGTTCACCAGACGGGCCGGACCGGCAAGTGCTACCTGGGGCGGCGTATCACGGACACGCACCAGGGCATCCTCTCGGACAGGGAGTTCCAGCCGCTCCCCAAGTGAACGCGCGATCAATGCCGCCTGGTTGTAGCCGCGCTGGCCCTGCCGGTGCGGGTGCAAGGGCACCGGAATAATAAGATCGGCCGGAGCACTCGGTGCGGCCACAGCCAGCAGGGCATCGACCAGGGGGCGTGCCAGATGCCGCGCACGGCGATACTTCAGGGCATGGATCGCCTGCCGCGCCGTTCCCTCAAAGAGAAATCCACACACGATCCCGTCGAAGGCAGGAGGATCGCTCCAGCACCGTGCGCATACTGCTGTGCCAGTGAACGGCTGCGCACACCGGCGGCAGTGATCGCCAGGGAGACGCGCGAGGCGGTGCTCGCAGGCCGTGCAGAGCCAGGTACCGCGTATCCCGCAGCCGATACACCGACGGGGGAAGATCAGATCGAGAATTCTATTGATCACTGCTGCTCTGGATGTTCCCGGCCAACTTGGCCGCCCGTTTCCAATGCGCTATACTCTGAGCTGTGGAATCTTGATAAGCGCGCGGGGAGTGAAATCATGCCGCTGTATGAGTACCAGTGCGCCGCGTGTGACACTCGCTTTGAAAAGCTCTCGTCTTTTGCCCATGCCGATCAGGATGTCGTGTGCCCGATCTGCGGGAACACCCATCCCCGGCGTTTGATCTCGATCTTCGCGACGCTTTCACCATCCGGTGACCGCGCTTCGGCATCAGCATCCGGCGGCGGGTGCGCCTGTGGCGGCGCCTGTTCTTGCGGCGGCCACTGAAAGCTCGGTGGGCCGCCCCGGGCCCGCTTCCTAGGACGCAGCGGAGGGACGGACGGGGAGTACCCCACGATAGGCGGGGAGCGAGATTCGCTCGCGCTCTACCAGTGTGATGTGAGCCTGGGGATAGGCGGTCCGCAGATAGCTGAGCATGCCCCCTTTACGATCGAGCGCGCGGTCGAGCACATCCGCCGCACCGATCGCTCGGAAGACGACCGGTCGCGAGACAACGATACCATTAACCGTTACCAGACCAGGCGAGCCGCCGATCGCGGTGTTAAATACGACCCGCTGATCGCCGATCGCAATGGCCTCGGCGCCGGCGTTCCGAATCTCATTCAGGAGATCCTCGACGTCAACCGGCCGGAGCGCCGCGTCGATCGTCAGCTCGATCCCTGGACCGGTCACCGCAACAACGCCGTTGAATGCGGCCAGTCGATCTATCTCCTGTTGAAGCTCTGCCGTGTCATTATTCGCCGATGACTGACCGTCGGTAGCCTGCTGGGCCAGAAGCTTATCCACCTCCTGACGGAGGGAGAGGTTGCTATCGTAGAGATCGGCGGCGATCGCCGCCAGATCGCTGGATGATTGACCGGGCGGTGTCTCACGCAGGCGATTCTGTGTCCGGATCTGGACCATAAGAGCCATGCCAAACAGCAGACACACCGCGGCCAGTGCAAGCTGACCGGGCCGGATGCGCCGTCGATGGTCCGGCCCTACCGTCGTGCGCGGCTGGTGAGCTCCTTCACCGTCAATCAGCCGTCCGATCATCCGTCCCCGATCCTGCGATCACCCGGCTGGTCTGGATGCCGATGAATCAACGGCAGCATACCGAACGTGAATGCTCCCATCGTAGCCCGGCACAGTCATAGTGCCCGTGCGCGCGATCTTGAAGACCAGCCCGTAGGTCTGGACCCGCGCTTTCAGATCGCGGAGGTTGCTGCTGTCGTCCAGAGCGCGCTGCATCGCCGGGACATCGCCGATGGCGACGATGTGGTACGGCGGCGAGGTTCGTGTATCGTTGATCAAGATCGTACTGCCGACACAGTAGACGGACGTTGAGTTGACAAAGCGCTCGTTATTCACGGCGATTGCCACCGCCCCCGCACCCCACAGGACATTCACGATATCGCGAATCTGGTACTCGTGGACAATGTAGTTGTCCGGGTCATCCGAGGGCAAAAGGGTCCGGACGGTGCTGTCATCGAGGAGGATATCGATCCCGGGCCCCTGCACCGGCGAGGTTCCGGCGAGCGTTCGCTGCGCGGCCAATGCCTGATGAAGCGAGGCCGCGGCTGACTGGCTCTGAGCGGCCGCCCGCTGATCCGCTGCGGCTCGGGCACGTAGCTCGGCGATCTGCTTCTTCAGGCCAGCCTGCTCTGCCTCGAGCCGCGCGATTGTCCGCTGGATCGCCGCGTCACGAGAGGACGGGTCCGCGACTGCATCCGGGGACGGACTTTCCCACTGTGCGACAAGGAATACGCCAAGCGCCACACCCAGGAGCAGGACGATGAACGCCCGTTGCTGATGGGCATCTGTTAGCCAGTTCCGCAGGCGTTCGAGCCGGCGGATGAGGCCTCCCTCTCCTGGCCAGCGCGGGGCAGCGGCCACATCGGCGTGCGGGGCAATGCCTACTCCAGCGGTCCCACGGTGCAGCCAGGTCAGTCTCACGGTCGCGCTCGCTCCATCATCCAGGCTAGCGTGGCAATGATGCCGCACACGGCTCCAATAATGAAAACACGAAAGGCAATCGTGAGCATCGCATCAAACCAAAATCCGAAGGGGAACATCTGGATCAGGTGATCGGTACGCGGATCGAGTTGCCAGTAGGTATTTTGAAAGGCGATCTCGTGGAAGGTCAGGAAGAAGCTATCGAAACCAAGAAAGGTGATAAGCGCTGCCAAGATGACGATCGCGATCGTCAGTGCTGATCCGATGCCGAGGACGCGCATCAGCATAGCACGCCCACCATCTCGCCAGGTCGCGAGGGAAGCTCCCAGGACAATCGCCTCGATGACCAGACCGATGATGGTCAGCCCTTCGACCCCTCGAACGAGTCCCCGGACATCGTTCATATGCAGGATTTCCTTCTGCTTGAAGACATCAGGGCTGGCCCCACTTGCCTGGAGCGCCTGTGGAAGGGACTCGTCGCTACTGAAGAAGCGAATGATCCCCGCATTCACCCGGTCGATCTCGGCGAAGGACATGCCGGTTGTGAGATCGACCTGATAGCGGGCCTCCCCGGCGTGGTAAAAACCGGCGTCGAAGAACAGGTTCCAGATCACCGCACAGGCGATCGTCACGGGCATGGCAATAACGCCTGCCCATGAGACGACGATCAGAATAGCCCGCACGAGATTCAAGTGGTCCTTCAGGACGATCCCTCTCCCGTCCCCGACGCGCCCGAGCGGCAAAAAGTGCAGGTACAGCGCAATGCTCGCACCAGAGCCCGCGTACATGATATGTACCGCTCCAGCAGCATGTCAACGCGGCCCGATGCTTCTAGGAGCGGCACCGCGACTGTGCTTGCCGCCAGGCGAGGATCTCATCGGCGAGCTGGAGGAGATCGATCCCGAAGGCACGGGCAAGGGCCCGGAGATTCTTTCCGCGTGGCATCGCGCCGCGCTCCCAATCCCTCACCGTGTTCACCCGCACGCCAACGCGGCTTGCCAGCTCGGCCCGACTCCATCCCCGCGCGCGCCGGCTGCGTTCAATCGGGTGGAGAGTTGCCTCTTCCATGGCTCTCCTTAAGCCTCGACAGACTGGCTTAGAAGCCTCTATCGAGCGATCGCGCGAGGTTCACGGAGCGGCCGCTGGACACCGTTATCCGGGCGGCGCGCTGGGTGGTGGCCTCCCGGGCAGTATACGGAGCGGCGGTCACGTCCGGGTTGTAAACTGGTAGAGATCCCGTGGAGAAAGTCGCGGGCGCAGTACCCGCCACGCCGAGACCCCGGAGGCGCCGCAGTACAGGGGGTACCATGGGATGAGAACGCGGCAGGCAGGAGACCTGCCTTTCAGAAGAAGACCCGCCTTTCAGAAATCGAGTTTCAGGATTCGGGCAGCGGCTCGCCCCGCCGGTTCGCCAGCGTCTGCGGCGTCAGATCATAGAGGGTCTCGTGTCCATGGAAGAAGCGGTGGAGTTCGTCCACCATGAGGCTGAAAAATCCGTGACGACTCGCGGCGGTCACGCCCGCAATGTGGGGACTGAGAAAGACGTTGGGCAGATCCCTGATGGGGCTGTCTGCCGGGATCGGCTCTGGATCAAAGACGTCGAGCCCCGCAACGATATCGCCCCGCTGGAGGCGCGCGATAAGCGCCGCGGAGTCGACGACGGCCCCGCGCGAAACGTTTACGAAGACGGCGCCCGGCTTGAGCAGATCCAGCTCGCGACGACCGATCATGCCCCGGGTCCGGGGCGTCAGGGGAGCGAGGCAGATCACTGCGTCTGAATCCGACATGACATAATCCAGGTTTGTCCAGAGGAACCCCAGGACATCCGGGAGCTCCCGGGGGATGTAGGGATCATAGACCCGGATATCGCACTGGAATGGCTTGAGGAAGGTGATCAGGCGGCGGCCAATGTGCCCACAGCCGATCAGCCCGACTTTCTTCCCAAAAAGCTCGCCGTGAATATAGCCAAAGTCTGTGGTGGGGCGCCGGTAGACGCGATGCTCGATCAGGCGACGAAACTGCTCGCCTGCGTTGCGGAGGGCGATGATGGTCAGGGCAAGCGCCCACTCGGCCACCGGGTACGATGAACCATTGGTTGTGTCGATGGTCCGAATACCCCGGGCCCACGCGGTCTCAGCATCAATGCGATAGGAGAAGCGGTCGCCCTCCAGTTCGCCGATGAACTTCAAGCGCGGAGCGCGCTCCATGACGCGAGCGTCGATCCGCGGAGCACCGTGGCAGACGACAATCGCGTCAGCGTCGGCTACTTTCTCGATCAGGCGGGCGATCGCCTCCGGATCCTCATTGGGTTGGAAATCCTCACCCCCCTCGAGGTTGAGCCACTCCCAATCCGCGAACCCCTGGAGCCGCTCCAGATCCGCCGGGGCGAGATACGTCTCATAGACGTGACGATTACACGCAATCAACACGAACGGACGGCGATCTTTCATCGAGGGTGAACTCCTCACACAACCGCGTTCTCTCGCACTGTCGCAAAAGGCTCCGGGTCGCGACGGAACCGGAGCGACATTCAGGAGGACACCGGCGGATAGACATCCTCAGGGGGGTAGCGCTCGGACGGGATCTCGATGAGCTCGTAGATCGCGCCGAGTTCGGCCTCGGTATCCAGATAGGCATAGCCGCCGTCCCCGTGGACACCGAACCCCCGACCGCTCTGGATGACCTCAAAACCGGCCGCACGCGCCGCGGCCACTGCCTCGTCGAAACTCGGCACAAAGACGCCAAAGTGATGGATGCCCTCTCCCTGCCGCTCCAGAAACTCGTGGTAGATCGTTGGCCCCCGTAGGGGCTGGATCAGCTCGAAGGTCAGATTGCCGTACTGGGCGAGCGCGATGCGCATCTGATAGTCGGCCGGCCGGCCTCGATAGGTCAGATCCTTGACGAGCGGGGGGCCATAGGTATAGACACGCCACGGCTCGATCCCGAGACGCGCCCGATAGCGCTCCATGGCGCGATAGAGATCGCGGACAACGACACACACCTGATCAATACGGCCGATTGGAAGACGTTCTGGAGGCATGCGATCTCCTTGCTCCCCTGGTCCCGACGCGCATCCCACCCGGCGCTGGGCAACGGATCCCGCTGCAGCACTGGCCGGAGAGGTTGGACGCACGCTTACCAGCGATTCTGCCCGGGGGCGAATGATACCATGGATAGCCGGGGTTGTGGTTCCCCGGCATCGCGTATAATCAAGGACGATGTCACAGATCGTACTGGTCGGCCTCGGTCCGGGTAATCCCGGACGCCTTACGCGCGACGCCTGGTCTATCCTCTCCTCGGCCACGGAGATCTTCACGACCGCGGCCCAGCACCCTGTGCTCAGTCATCTGCCGTCATCGGCGCAGATTGTTGATCTGGCTGACGTCACACCTTGGCCTATCTCCCCTGACACCCTCGCCGCGGCAGTCCAGAACATTCTCGATCTCGCCATCCAACGCGATGTGATCATCGCCGTTCCTGGACACCCGCTGGTAGACGAACCATTCGCCAGGCGGCTGCTGGATGAGGCGCGGATGGCCGGAGCGGTGGTTCAGATTACCCCGGGGGTGAGCCTCCTCGAGGCGGCGTGGGAGGTGATCCTGCCCGGCTCCCCATTACCAGTCCTCCAGGTCATAGACGCACACGCATTCGCCGCCGCTTATCCTCCGCCCGGTGCGCCGGGGTTCAGTCCATTCGCCGGCACAGCCCGCGGCCTGGATCCAACCGTGCCCGCCGCGCTTCAGAATGTCCGGGAACCGGCCGCACTCACCTCGTCGCTGGCCAGACTCTACCCACCCGATCACCCGGCAGTCATCGTGAGCTTCGTCGGCGAGCAGGTGCGAACGCAGTCCACCACGGTGGCAGAGCTTCAACAGCAGACCGTCGACGGATGGGCCTGTCTACTCTATCTTCCGCCAGTTGATCGCCTGGCTGACCTGGGCGGCTTTGACACACTCGGATACATCGTCGCGCGCCTGCGCGCTCCGGATGGATGTCCGTGGGATCGGGAGCAGACGCACGACTCGATGAAGAAGCATCTCATCGAGGAGAGCTACGAGGCCATCACTGCCCTCGAATCGGGGAACTGGAAGAGCTTTGCCGAGGAGCTCGGCGATGTGCTTCTACAGGTCCTGATGCACGCCCAGCTCGGTCGGGAAGAGGGGCGGTTCGACCTCGAGGATGTCCTCCGGGCAGTGAACGCGAAGCTAATCCGCCGGCACCCACACGTCTTCGGCGATGTCCGCGTCTCCTCAAGTTCCGAAGTACTGCGTAATTGGGAACGGATCAAGCGGGGCGAAGGTGGAGGTACCCCAACAACCCTGGGGAACATCCCGCCCTCGCTACCCGCCCTGATGCGGGCTGATGCACTCCAGGGGCGGGCTGCTCGCTATGGCTGGGAACCGCCGGGACTGGAGCACCTGCAGGCCGCGGTCGCCCGGCTCACCAGCAACTGCGGCGATCAGCGAGGGGAGATCGGGGCACTGTTGTTCAGCGTGGTCGCCGTTGCCCGCCGGCTCGGTGTGGATCCCGAAGAGGCACTTCGCCGCGAGACGGTGGCCTTTATCGAGCGTGTCGAGAGTGTTCTGGCCGCCCTGCAGGGAGACCCCGCCTTTGAGAGCCTCCCGGAGGACGAGCGGCGCCGCCGAGTCGCCGCGGCATTTCGCTCGAGCCCTCCGGAGAGCGGCCGCTCCTGACCGGCCGTGAACTGGACGATCCGCCGCGACAGCCCGTTGGTTTCCACGTCCGCGCCCCGTGGCACAGCTCCTGCGTTCTCTGGCAACAGCACCGGCCGACCTGCCGGCAGGTGGACACAGTCCGCCCGCATCACGCCGGTGGATTCGAACCGGTCCACGGCCATGGACGGAGGAGGGATACGTGCTGTTCTTCGTTAAGAGTGAATGTGACCGTTCGACGGTCGACGAACTGACCCGCAAGGTGATCAACGGCGAGATCCAGAAGGTCCGCGGCAATATCGTCTACCTCTCGCCCGACGGCTGCATCGGCTACGACATCGTCGAGGCGCGCGACGAAAGCGAACTGCGGGCGAAATACGCACCGTACAGTGGATATCTGCGCCTGGTCGAGGTGTCGCCGATTCTGCCGGCGCACGAGTTCTACACGCGCTGGGAGCAGCAGCACCCCCGGACAGCTACGGCCGGTCGCTAAAGGGCCGCTTATCCAGGGGGCGCGGGGGGGGCCGGGCCCCCCCCCCG
>JADGGD010000345.1 GCA_019690095.1 Chloroflexota bacterium | reverse complement strand
ATTAGCGAGTGTCTCGTGGGCTGGGAGATGTGTATATGAGACCGCGGCGGTGCCCGTTCGGGTCGCCTTTCTCGCTGGTCTGCTCGCCTTGCTCGGCGCCGCCGTGGGGTACACGGTGGTGATCGGGGCCACGGTCCGGGCCGCGCCACAGCGGCCGGAGCTGCCGATCCGGCTCATGGAGAGCGGGGCGCTCTGGCTAATGATTGGGACGGCCTTGCTCATCGCGGCGGCCGTAACGAGCGCACCGGGCGCGCCAATCCCGCCGCCCCGGGAGGAGCCCGCCCTGTCTGCGGTGCTCCTGGGATTCCTCCTGGTGACCGCGCTGGGGGTCTCGCTCCGGACCCTGCCCGTATTTATGGGGCTCGCCGCGACTCGCCAGGCGGCGATGCCGGTTGTCCTCGGGCTTGTCCATGGAAGCATCGCCGCGATCGTGACCGGAACGGGGCTGGCCGGTTTCACCGGTCTGCTGCCGCTCGGACGGACCCTGGCGGCGCTCGGGGCCGCGGGGCTTCTGGCCGCTGTCGCCCTCTACCTCTGGGCCCTGCGCCTGTTCGCGCCGGCCGCCCTGCCGGTTGCCGAGATGGGCACCGGCCGCGGGTGGGCGCGCGCGATCCGGCTCGCGTATGTCTTCCTGGTGATCGGGCTGGTGATCCTCACCGTCGGCACCGCGCGCGCAGCGCTGGCGGGCACGGCGGTCCCCTGGGGCGTGATGGGCGCGGCACGCCACGCGCTTGCCCTGGGCTTCGTCACTCTCCTGATCGTCGGGATGGCCTCACGGGTGATCCCTGTCTTCGCCGGTAAGCCCCTCTGGCGGGCGTGGATGGTGGATCTTGCGACGATCTTCCTCGGCCTCGGCACCCTGCTCCGGGTCGTGGTCGAGGCCGTCGCGCCGTACGGCGCGAGCGTTCCGACCGACCTGGCGCTGGCGGCATCGGGGCCTCTGGCGTTTGCTGGTCTGCTTGCCTTCGCGGTGAACTTCACCCTGACGATGGTGCGGCGCGATCCGGGCGCGCACCTTCCGCCCCCGTCGGCCGGCGCGCCACCGCGGCGCCCCCTGCGGGCGGATGATCTCCTGGCTGAAGCGCTCCGGCTGCCCGGCAGTGTGTCCCTGCTCGTCGAGCTCGGGCTCACCTTCCTGGCCGACCCCGGCCACCGGGCGATTGCGGCGCGGTCGCTGACGATCGCCCAGGCGGCGGTGCGGGGGAATCAACCCCCGGACCGTATCCTCGCGGCCCTCAATGCCCTGGTCCATGCTTCCGCGACAAACAGCCCTTCCGGGACCGGCGCGCTGAACCCAGATCTGACCGTGGCCGAGGTTCTCGACCGGTGGCCCGCGACGCTGGACGTGTTCCTCCGGCACGGCTTTACGCCGCTGGCCGATCCGGCGATGCGCCAGCGCTTCGCTCCGACGATCACCGTCCGTCAGGCGGCCGAACGGATGGGCGTTTCACTTGATGTCCTGCGGGCGGATCTCGAGCGGGCCGCCGGGGATGCGGCCGGTAACGCTACGACAGGAGATGACCGATGACCACGCCGTCTGAACTCCCCCGACCGGTCGTGACTGCCGAGGATGTAATCCGAGAGCTCACCCAGGTGTACGATCCGGAGATCGGGATTGACATCATCAACCTCGGTCTGGTCTACGAGGTCGCCGTGGAGGGCGATCGCATCCACGTGCGGATGACCTTCACGACGCCGCACTGCCCGGTTGGGCCCTACATTGAAGCGGATGTCCGCCAGGTGCTCTCGGCCCTTCCTATGGTCCGCCACGTCGATGTCGAGATCGTCTGGGATCCTCCCTGGGACTGGACGATGATGAGTGACGAAGCAAAGGCGGCGCTTGGGATCACTGAATGAACGAACCAGTCCCTGCGGGGTTAGGCTGTTTGCCCGCGGTTCAAGGATGAGCTCATTCATGATTAAATTAAGGAGGTCACGGTGTCCGTCCTCAAGACAATCACGCCGGACTCGACGGTCAACGAGGTGGTCGAGTGGTATCCGGAGACCCTGCCGGTCTTCGGCCGCTACGGGATCGATACCTGCTGCGGCGGCTTGAAGTCGCTCCGGGAGGTGTCGGACGCCCATCAGGTTCCCCTCGATCGCCTGCTGGGCGAGCTTCACGGGGTGATCGCGCCGGCGGCGGAGGTGATTCTCGACGTCCGCCCGGACCTCGCCGCCGGCCGCGATCCGCTCGAGCGCATTCTCGCGGCGGCCGATCGTCTTGGTCCGGGGCAGCGGCTGGTCGTCGTTGTCCACTTCGAGCCGGTCCCGCTGTACTCGGTGCTTGGCCAGCGCGGCTTCCAGCACATCAGCGAACGGGGATCGGATGGAACGTGGCGTGTCACCTTCTTCCGCGGCCAGCCGCCCGGCTAGC
>JADGGD010000071.1 GCA_019690095.1 Chloroflexota bacterium | reverse complement strand
CCAGGGGGCGTGATCCCGTCGATGGCACACATCGTGCGCATCCGGGAACCGCGCGCCAAGACGGGCTCTCGGGTCCGCGATCGGCCGCGACGGAGGTAATAAAGACTCGTGGCAGATTCCGAGATCGAACGGCGGGCAGAGCAGATTCGTGCACAGATCGACGATCTGCGCGCGAGCCTGGAAACAGCCCTGCGCGATTCCCAACGCCTTGCCGCGTCTGCTACCGACTGGCTCGGTGCGATCCAGGGACAGGTGCGCAAGGTCGCCACAGGCGTGTCGGAGAACATGGAGGGAAAGCGGCACGCGGTCGGGCGGATCGGCCTGGCCTGGTGGATGCCCATTGCCGCCATCGTGATCCTCGGCGCGGCAGTCCTGGCGGTCCGGTGGCTCCGGCCGGCGCTCGAGGAGGTCCGCGACCAGATGATGAGCGACCAGACCGCCTACGGCACCGATCCAACGGGATCGGCGTGGTTCGACGACGGCGACTAGACTGCACCACGCCATCCTGGTGGCATCAGGATGAGCAACCGGCTGTCAGATCAGAGAAGCCGGATTAAGTGAGCGCGCGAGTCGACGTTCCTCCACCTGGTGTGGAGGACGATGACAAACCACTGTACTGGAGGAGGGAGCGATGCCACTATCCACGCGAGAAGCCCCGGTGACCCGACGGGAGATTCCTCAGCCTACCCGGATGCCCTCTGCCCTGACCGAGGATACGGCGGCCACCGATCCCGGGCAGTCTGCAATCGAGGAAGCAATCCGGGTGATCCAGCGCCACGTTGACAAAGAGGCGCGCAACCGCTGGGTTGAGCATCTCGAGGTGCGCGATCTGTGTGCGCGGCAGAAGGCGGATCTCGTCGCTGATCTCGCGAAGTTGTTCTGAGAAGCGATGAACGGAGGGGATGCGAGCAATCGCTCCTCTCCGCTCTTCCTGCCCCACCGCGCACGCCGCGCGCCGGGACGCGCGTCAGATTTCCGTGACGACCGGCAGAATCATTGGCCGGAGGCGAGTGCGCGTGTAGATGGCATGGGCAAGAACATCTTTGATCTTCCCCTTGAGGTATCCGATCTCCACCTCACCCTCCGGCCGCCGCTCGAGAGCCCGACGGACCCGCGCGGCCGATTCCTCGAGAACAGAACTCGCTGATGGGGCAATAAATCCTCGCGCGGTCGTTTCCGGTCCACTCACCAGGCGCCCGGTCTCGCGATCCACGGCGACCGCGCAGATAACGACACCATCAGCCGCCAGGTGACGTCGATCGCGCAGGACTATCTGGTTCACCCCACCAACAGTGAGCCCGTCTACCAGGACCGAGCCAGCCGCCACGCGCCCATTCCGGACGACCCGCTCATCACCGAAGTCGATAACATCGCCCACGTCAGCAAAGACAATGCGTTCGGCTGGCACACCGCTTTCACCAGCGAGGTTCCGATAATGAACCATCATCCGAAACTCGCCGTGGACGGGCATCGCGTACCGGGGACGGAGCAGACGGAGAAGGGCCGCTAGCTCATCACGGCTGGCGTGCCCGGACACGTGGATGTCTGGAACGATGGGGGGATAGAGGACATTGGCCCCGCGCCGCATCAGGTTGTCGATCGTTCGGGTCACGGTCTCCTCATTACCCGGGATCGGCGTTGCCGAGATAACAACTGTGTCACCGGGGATGACGCGGAGCATCGGATGATCCCCCATGGCGATCCGGCTGAGGACCGAGGTCGGCTCCCCCTGGCTCCCCGTCGTCAGGATCATGACCTCCTTCGGAGGGAGACGCTTCAACTCCTCGATGGTTGCCAGAGTGCCCGGCGGCAGATGCAGGTAGTGGAGATCCGCAGCAACGCGCAGATTCTCCTCCATGCTCCGTCCGACAACGGCCACCTTCCGACCATAGCGGCAGGCGATCTCGATCGCCTGCTGGAGGCGAATCACATTGGAGGCAAACGTGGTCATGATCACCCGACCGGACGCCTGTCGAACAATTCCATCCAGAGCCTCGGCAACCACTCGCTCCGGGGGCGTGATCCCCGGCCGCTCCACCCGGACACAGTCGGACAGGAGAAGCAGGATCCCCTCATCGCCAATCGCCCGGAGACGATTGAGATCAGTGCGGGTCTGATCGGGCGCGGTCTGATCGAACTTGAAATCGCCGGTAAAGAACAAGGTACCGACAGGGGTCCCGACCACAATCGCGGCGCTATCGGGCACACTATGGCTCACCGGTACGAACGAGACGTGGAAAGGACCGAGGTTCAGACGATCGCTACCAGACACGCTGATCAGCTCGGCAAATCGCAGTACCCCGTGTTCGCGCAGCTTCGGCTCGATCAGGCCGATCGTGAGCCGCAGCCCGTAGATGCGCACGCGTCGTCCCAATCCCTTCAGCAGATAGGGAAGCGCCCCGACGTGGTCTTCGTGGGCATGCGTCAGAAGGATGGCATCCAGGCGCTCCGGATGCTGGTACAGGTGCGTGAAATCAGGGATAACCAGATCGACACCGTGGAGCTCTTCCTCCGGGAACATCACGCCCGCATCAATGAGCAGCCGGCGTCCGGCGTATTCAAGGAGAAGGGAGTTCTTCCCAATCTCTCCCACGCCGCCGAGCGGGATCAGCCGGCCGGACCGCCGTCGTCTTGCCATCGGGTGCACCGTCCGATGTGCCGCGATGCCATCAGTCTCGCGGCGGCTGAACATGGCGCTATTCCCTGCAAGTCACGTACCCGCGAAGACGGTCGGCATGGGTCTTGCACGACGCGGTGCTACTGGCACCAACACCGGCAGGAGCGGTTGCCATGCCCAGCCCGGCCAGTTCGTTTTCATCCGATGACCGCAATCTGCCGGATGCCTCTGGGCAAGCGGGCGAGCCGAACGCGCGGGCGGCACGCTTTCTCGAGCGAATCGCGCGCCTGCTCGCGGCACGCGGCGAAAACCCGTTCCGTATTCGGGCGTACCAGGAGGCTGCAGCACGCATTGGCGCTATGTCTGAGAACATCCTGGATGTATGGCGCGCGGGCCGCCTCCAGTCCGTCCGGGGCATCGGCCCCTCGATCGCCGCAAAACTGGGGGAGTTCCTCGCGACCGGCCAGAGCCGCTACCTGGCTGAGCTTGAGGCGGCCACGCCGGCCGGCATCGAAGAGCTTCTCGAGATCCCCGGCATCGGCCCCCGCCGGGCCCGGCTGCTGATTGAGCGGCTCGGCGTCCAGACCCCCCAGGAGCTCATCGCGGCGGCTGAAGAACACCGCCTGCGGGACCTCCCGGGCTTTGGCCCCCGGCTGGAGCAGGAACTTCTGGTCGCAGCTCGCCGCCAGACACAACGCCAGCATCGACTGCTCCTGGGAACAGCGTGGCCAATCGCTGATCAGCTCATCGAGTCCCTGCGCGCTGATCCGCTAGTCCGCGAGGTATCCCCGGCCGGTTCACTGCGCCGGATGTGCGAGACCATTGGCGATATCGATCTCCTTGCCGCCTCCGAGAGACCGGCAGAGGTCACTGACCACTTCGTTCACCTGCCTGTTGTGGCAGAGATTCGCGCACACGGACCGACCAAGGCGACGGTCCTCCTCCACTCCGGCCTGCAGGTCGACCTCCGCGTGGTCTCGGCGCGATCGTGGGGAGCGGCCCTCCAGTACTTCACCGGCTCCAAGCTCCACAACATCGCCCTGCGCGATCTCGCGATCAGCCGTGGGCTCAAGCTGAACGAATACGGTGTCTTCGATGAGCAGACCGGACGCCGCCTGGCGGGTGAGACCGAGGAGGAGGTATACCAAGCCCTGGGGCTGGACTGGATGCCGCCAGAGCTCCGTGAGGATCGCGGTGAAATCCAGGCCGCTCTGGATCACCACCTGCCGGTCCTGGTCGAGCGCGGAGATATCAACGGTGACGCGCACGTCCATTCGGACTGGAGCGACGGCACGGCCAGCATCGAGACGATGGCGCGTGCGGCGCGCAGTATGGGCCTATCATACCTGATGATCACCGATCATTCCCCTGGCCTGGCAGTGGCTCGCGGGCTGACGATCGAGCGCTTCCAACGGCAGCAGCAGGAGATCCAGCATCTCAACCGACTGTTGGCCCCTTTCTGGATCGGGTGGGGTGCCGAGGTGGACATTACCCCAGCGGGAACACTCGACCTTCCCGAATCCATCCTCACCGCCCTCGATTACGTGGCAGTCGCTGTTCACAGCCGCTTCCAGATGGGACGCGAGGCCATGACCCGCCGCATCCTGACAGCTCTGCGCAATCCCCGCGTCCATGCTCTGTGCCATCCAATGGGCCGACTTCTCGGGCAGCGTGAGGGCTACGAGGTGGATCTCGAGGCAGTACTCCGGGCCGCGGCGGCCGCGGGCGTCGCGATCGAGATCAATGGTCAGCCGCAGCGGCTGGACCTTCCGGACACCTGGGTTCGCCGCGCCCGTGAGCTCGGCTGTCAGTTCGTGATCGGCTCCGACGCCCATGGTCCGGCGCACGTCCAGTTTCTCCAGTACGGCGTGGCCGTCGCCCGGCGAGGGTGGTTGAGTTCAGCAGACATCCTCACAACCCTACCGACCGAGCCATGGATCGCATGGCTCCGTCAGAAAAGCCGCCGGGCGGCATAAGAGCGGATACTGGGCGCGGGCCAACCATCAGAAACCATCGCGTGTTCCATCCTTTTGATGTATCATGGGGTGGCGGCGAGTTCAGGGGAGTGGACGGGAGAGGGCACTGAAGGTGTTCAATACTGAAGAGCGCGGCCACAGCGCGGATCTGACCATTGATCCCCGGCGTGTTCCACCTGGCCAGGTTGTGACGCGCAAATGGCCAGTGCTTCACTACGGGAGTGTTCCCAGGATCGATCTCGCCCGGTGGGATTTCCGAATCACCGGGCTGGTCGAAGAGCCCGTCCGGCTGACCTGGCCTGAGTTCCAGTCTCTACCGCGCACGACTGTCCACTGTGATATCCACTGTGTGACCCGGTGGAGCCGCCTCGATAACACCTTCGAAGGTGTGGCGGTGCGGGATCTGCTGGCGCGCGTCCGATTGAAGCCCGAAGCCCGCTTCGTCATGGTCCACGCCGAGCACGGGTTTACCACCAACCTGCCCCTGGACGACCTCCTTCGGCCGGACGTCTTGCTCGCCGATCATCACGATGGCCTCCCGCTTGCCCCGGAGCACGGCTGGCCGGTCCGTTTGGTTGTGCCGCACCTCTATTTCTGGAAGAGCGCCAAGTGGGTGCGCGGATTTGAGTTCCTTGCCGATGACCGGCCTGGCTTCTGGGAGCAGTACGGATACCACATGCGCGGCGACCCCTGGAAGGAAGAGCGCTACGCCTGATGGCCTGCCCATGACCCTCGACCGATCCCGCGCCGCACCGACCCTCGAAGGGGGCACGCGTGCGTTTGGACCACTTGTCACGCTCACCCCGGACAGCTTTGCAATCGACGGGCACTGGTATCCCCGGCGCCGCTATCCGGACCGAAGCGCACTGCAGCCGCTTCGCCGGCCGCCAGATCCGGCGCACTGGGACAGCCAGCTTACACGCCTCCCGCCCATCTCCGACCTGGCCGGCGAGGTGCCGGATGAATCGGAGATCTTCACCCACATCACGCCCTCGATGGCGCGGGTACTGCGCCGGATTGCCGATCTCGACTCGGCAGCCGGCCAGCACGGTTTCATCCTCCTGGTTGGACCGACCGGCTGCGGCAAGACGACCATGGCCAAGACGTACTGCTACCTGGCCAACCAGCCGTGCACCGAGCTGACGTTCAGTGGAGATACGGCCCTGAGCGACTTCTACGCCTCGGTCGAGCTCGTCCGAGACAGCGCCCTCCAGCAGAGTACCCTGACCGTTCCGGGGCCGGCGGTTGAGGCGATGCTCCGCGGCAAAAAGCTTCTTCTCAATGAAATCAATATGCTTCCCCCCGACCTGCTCAATATCTTCTCCCAGGCCATGGATACCGGCCGGCTGGTTCTATCCGGTACGGAGCGTGGAAACGTCGAGATCACTGTCCACGGAGATTTCGGCCTCATCGGCACAGCTAACCCGAACTACATCGGGACTCTGGAGATGGGGCGTGCGATCGAGCGGCGCTTCGGTCGGGGTCTCGGTTTCATCGAGATGGACTTTCTCCCGCCGGACGAGGAGGCAGAGGCGGTTGAGCACGAGTTCGCCTCCCTGCCGATCTTTGCCCGGCTCGGGATCCGGATCGATTCCACCCTCTGCCAGCGCGTGGCCAACCTGGCCGCGAGCCTCCGCCGCGATCCCCAGATCGGCAACGTGATGCAGTCGCACCTGTCGACGCGGACCCTGGTGCACTGGCTGGGCATTGCTCAGATTACCGGACTGCCCCTCGCCGACGTACTGGAGCAGGCGTTGCTCACGACTGTTCCAGCAGATGCTCGCGCCCGCGCGGTGCAGGCGGCACGTGAGCACCTGGGCGAGGCCCGCCTGGACGCGGACGCGACAGAGCGCGTGCGCCCGTTTCGAGTGCAATGGCCCACACTTGCTCCGGGCAAGGCCGTCCCGGTCGATTCGGCCGGTGCTCCCCCCCGCGACCCCATCGCGGCGCCGCCCCCGCGGCGGCCCGGGGCAATTCATCGGCTACGCTTTATTCGCCCTCTGCCGGACGGAGGGAAGGTCCTGATCGCCGAACGGATGGTTGCCGATGCGAGCGGCCCGGCGGGCTGGCGCTTTGGACAGGGAATCCGGATTCGCGCCTACGATGCGAGCGGGCGGCAGATTCGGGACCCGGACCGACTTGATGAGATCCTCCGGCTTCTCCGTGATCAGGATGGCCTCAACGTCCCCGCGCCGCTTGGACGCCGTCTGCGCCCCAAGGAGCTGCTCCCCTGCCTGACCGCCCACACTGTGCGCATCCTTGCGCTGATGGAGGCCGCCTTGCTCCTTGGCCGCCCGGTGTTCGTGGCCGGCCCAACGGGATCCGGAAAGTCAAGCCTGGCAAGAACCCTGGCTTATCTTCGCGGCCGAACGGTTGTCGAGATGGGCTTCACCGGCGAGACGGCCAAGACCGATCTCAGCGCGGTGCGCCGTTTGATTGGGGGCGTAACTCGCTGGCAGACGCAGGGGTTTCTCGAGGCCCTGGCAGCCGGCCACACGATTATCGCCAACGAGTACAACCTGGCCTACTCCGATGTCCATTCCCTTCTGAACGGCCTCTTTGACAAGGGAGCACGCCTTGCCCTACCCGATGGACGGGTCTACCGCGTCCATCCATCAGCGTGGGTGATCGCAACCGGTTACCTCGACGGTCCGGGCGTGAAGCCGCTCAACGAGGGGGTCGAGAATCGCTTCGGAGCCATTGTCAGTGTGAGCTACCCACCGGTGGGCGATGAGGTCGCGATTCTCCGGTTTGTCGCGCCGTCCGCTGATGCCGCTACGATCGAGCGGTGTGTTCGCCTGGTCGATTACTGTCGTCGCCTCGTCGCAGGCAAGGTTGATCCGGCAACACTCGTGGGCCTGTCCCGCTCCGCCCAGGAGGCCCTCCGGCAGGCGGCCCGCCGTGCTGCCCTCAGCACGGCCGAGCTCGTCGCCATTGCCCGGGCCGGCGGCGGCCCCGATTTCGCCGAGCGACTGCGCATCGGGATCCTGGAGGGCGCACCGGAAAACGTCCGACGAATCCTCGAGCCAGTTCTTCTTCAATACGGACTCGGTGGTGATTGACGTGCCGCGTCGACCGGGCCGGGCCCGCGCCGCGCGGTCGAGACCCAGGACTGGCAGATGACCCGCATGGACCACACCACGGATACATCTCCCGAGGCCGCCTCTCCTTACCTGCCCGCCGAGTTGGAGACGGTGGCCCGTCTCCTCCTGCAAGACCAGCGTGTGCGCATCGTCCCCGGCGCCTGGTGGGCGTACGTCCCTGATCGTGGAGAGGTGATCTATCCTCCGAATCTCCTCGGCGAATGGCCGCCGGCGCGTTCGCTCGGTGCACTCTGCCACGAGGTCGCCGAAGTGCTTTTCAGCGGCCCCGCCGCTGTGCCTGTCTTCGATCAGTTCGCCCGCTGGGCAGAAAGCCAGGGATGCGCGGCCCGTTCGGCTGAGCTCCTGCTCAACGCGGTGAACGACCTGCGGGTGAACCACCTCTATCTGGAACAGTTCCCCGGCAGTCGGCGCTTCCTCGTCGAGCTCTATCGTGGCACCACGCTCCTTGCGATGGACGATGTCGACCAGCGGGGGCGGGAGCGTCAGTCTCTCCCCCATCACGCGTTCATCACCGCGATGATCCAGCGGTGGTCGGCCGAGCTTGCCGGCTCCGTGTACCGCCCGCCGCCGGACGACCGTGTGCGGCAGGCGATCGAGCAAAGCTGGCCGGCGGTCCTCCGCGCATCTTCCTGCCGCGCACTAGACGCGCTCCTCGCTATCGTCGAACGGAGCATCTTTCCAATCTACCAGAGGCTCGTCGCTGCTAGCCATGAGGCCCTGGAGCGCGCGGCTGCCGCGTCACCCGAGGTGGAGGAATCGTCTTCTTTTGAGGAGGACACGGGAGATGCGGCAGGCACCGAGGCCGAGGCCGAGGCCGATGCCTTCGAGAACGCTTCACCAGCCGACATTGAACCGACGACGCCCATCATTCTCCTCGATACCGAAGGGACAGTATCGCCCGATGAGCAAGAGGAGCACCCATCTCCGCCGCCTGCTGCGACCGGCACGGCCCGCCCAATCGAGAAGACTGACAGAGCAGGCTGGACCGGAGGTATCATCCAGCGCTTTCGCCGCATCGGTCAGCGCGGTCGGAACGCCCCGACCTACGAGGAGTTCAACTACATCGAAGCGGTCCGACGACTGGCCCCGCAGATCGACAGGGTGCTGAACGGCTCGGACGGGCGCGAGGGGCTGATCGCGATTCTCAATCGCCGGCGCTTCGGCACCCTGGATCCATGGCGGCGGCCGCGCCGGTGGCGGCGCGGTGACAGCGGCGAGGTCGATCCAGACCATCCGGAGAACCTGGTTCTCTCGCCAGCGACGGCATTCCTCAAGGGACGGCGGCAGCCCCGCGATGACAGCCAGAAAGACTTTGCCGATGTGATCCTTCTCGACATCAGTGGGAGCGTGGTCCAGCGCGGCTACCGGAGCCGAAAGTTCGATCAGCTGATTGATACCATGGTTGTCTTCTGCGAGATCCACGAGCGGCTGAAGATCCCGTACGAACTCATTGCCTTCAGCGACCACGTAACCGTCCTGCGGAGCTTCGATGAGTGCCGCTTCGAGAGCCAGCAGATCGATCCATCCTCGGCATACGTCCCCAAGGACTTCAGCTACCTGGTGCGCGAGATGTACCTGGCCGAGCACGCCGAGACGCGGGAGGTTCCCGGTCTGGACCGGGCGATTGCCGACCTTTCGGAGCAACGCGGCCTGAAGACCATCTTCATGGTGACCGACGGGATCAGCAGTGATCGCTCGGCGCTGGCCGAGCGGCTCCTGGAGATCGAGCGGCGCAATCAGGTTGTCCCGCGCAACGAACGCCTGATGGTCCTCGCCTTCGGGGTCGGACTGGCCGAGGAGGAGTTCCGGCGCTCTTACCAGCCGGAGATCGACGGCCAGCCGATCCAGTGCGCGACCGGCCAGCTCGTCCGCACCGTCGAGAACCTGCCCGCTATTGTCTGCGAGAGCGTTGACCGGCGGATTCGTACCGCCTGATCAGCCGCCCACCGGTGTTGGTGTGGGCGGCGGCGGCGCGGCGAGAATTGGTTGAACACGATCCCGCAGGGCCGAGAGGGCGGTGGACGGATGCACCGTGCCGTTCAGTGCCCCAGACAGGTCATCGTAGGTTGGATAGGCACTCGGCGGCCAGACCGGAATCGGACGACCAAGTTCGATACTCCGCACATAGGCTTCATGCCCGGTCTCCGGGTACAGCTCCGCGAACTGCTTCGAGTAAGCGAGCGACTCCCGCGCGGGAACGTAAGCGCGGCCAGGCGTCTCCGGCAGGTGCCGGGTGAGATAATCAATCAAGGTCCAGGCATCCTGCGGGTTGCGCGATGTGGCCGGGATCCCGTACCCGGAGAGGTAATAGACCGTGGTCTGGGTCTCGAGGCGTGGCATCATCGTCACCCCCCATCGAAACGGCCAGTGCGCCTGGGGGGCCGGCGTGCCCGTGACCGTTGGCGTGACCTGGATCCCGAGCCGGCGTTGGAAAAAGGCGGGCAGGAGATCCCGCTGATCCATGAAGGCGGCCATCATTCCAGCCCGACCGGCGTACCAGAGCCCCATGGTGCGGTTCGCAGGATCAGTCGGCATCACTCCCTCGCGCAGCCCGAGGTCAGCAAACCACTGGAGCGCCTGAGCCGCGCGCGGATCGCTCAGCCAGCGTGCGTCGGGGTCATCCGCCGCGTTTTGCGGCTCCACGCCAAAGCCGGCGACGACGGGTAGGATTGCTACGGTCGGATCCGTCACAAATCCCGCGAGCTGCGGCTGGCGCTGCTGACTGGTTGGCTCGCTCTGCATGATGCGTTTCGCATCGCCGATAAAATCGCTCGCGGTCCAGCTCAGACCAGGGTACGGAATCTTTGCGCGATCGAACAGCGTCTGGTTGTAGAACACGACCCACGGTACCAGCTCAGAGGGGATAGCCAGCTGCTTCCCACGATCCTGGAACGCCGCCATGGTCGTCGGGAAGAAGTCATCTTCCTGGAAGTCCGTCTCCTGCTGAATATAGGGGCGCAGGTCAACGAGGTCGCCGCGGTTGCTCATTAACCCGAAGTCCTGGTTGGTCAGCGCAACAACATCAGGTGAAAGCTCCGAATTCGCCAGGGCCTCGATCGCCGTGGAGACGTCGCCGTTGCGGATGCGTCCGAATTGATCGAAGACCTTGACCTGGATATTCGGGTAATCATGCATAAAGGGGACAATGCGCTGCTGGACCGACGCACCAATTGCAGGATTATCCACCCAGAGCACCAGGGTCACCGGCGGCGGGCTGCTGGCCGGTGCCATAGCGCAGGCCGCGACCACCACGCCGACGATCGCGCTCACGAGCGCGGCGCGAAGCCGACGCCCCGGGAAACGCTCCACGTCGCCACCTCCCTGGCCGGGCTACACCCCCTATGCCCCGACCGGCGTGTCCGCTGAGTGTCGGTTCTTTTTGAGGAGTGCGTACTCCAAGCTGTCAGCGAGTGCCAGCCAGCTCGCCTCGATGATATTTGGTGAGCTTCCGACCGTTCCCCAGGTCTCCTTCCCGTTGCTGGATTCGATCGAGACCCGGACGGTCGCGGCCGTCCCATCGTTCCCATCGAGGACACGGACCTTGTAATCGATCAGCTGGACGCTGGCGAGCTCGGGATAGAACTGGAGGAGGGCCTTACGCACCGCGGCATCAAGCGCATTCACCGGCCCGTTGCCGACCGCTGCCGTGTGGAGGATCTCGTCCCCGACCTTGACCTTCACCGTGGCCTCGGCGATCATGCTTGTCCCCTGTCGACGCTCGACCAGGACGATCATATCAACAAGCTCGAACGGCGGGCGATAGTCCGGCTGGAGCCGACGGATCAGCAGCTCGAAACTCGCCTCGGCTGTCTCAAACTGATACCCCTCGCTCTCGAGCTGTTTCAGCGTCTCGAGCACGCGACGCACGTCGATCGACTGATCCGATAGATCAAGCCCGAATTGCTGTGCCTTGACAACGATGTTGCTTCGACCGCTCAGCTCGCTGACCAGGATGCGCTGGCGGTTCCCCACCAGCTCAGGAGGAATGTGCTCGTAGCAGTGGCTGTTCTTGAGAACCGCATTGACGTGCAGACCGGCCTTATGGGCGAAGGAGCTTGCGCCGACGAAGGGCAGATGAGAATCGTGGGTCAGGTTGGCGACCTCCGCGACATAGCGGGAGAGATCCGTCAGGCGCCGGAGCTGATCGTCATCGATACAGCGATAGCCCATCTTGATCTGGAGGTTCGGGATGACCGAGCAGAGGTTAGCGTTGCCCGTGCGCTCGCCATATCCATTGATCGTCCCCTGCACCTGCCGAACGCCGGCCGATACGGCTATCAGGGTATTTGCGACCGCGAGCTCACCGTCATTATGCGTGTGGATCCCGAGCCGTTCGAACCCCAGTTCCGCGCCAACGGCCCGGACGATTGCCCCGACCGCATCCGGCAGGGTACCACCGTTCGTATCACAGAGCACGAGCCAGTCGGCACCCGCTTCACGCGCGACCCGCAGTGTCGCCATCGCGTAGGACGGATCGTGCTTATAGCCGTCGAAGAAGTGCTCGGCATCGTAGATCACCTCCCGGCCGGCCTGCCGCAGGTAGGCCACCGAGTCTCCGATCATTCGCAGGTTCTCCTCAGGGGTTGTCCCGAGCACCTTCTCGACGTGCAGTAACCAGCTCTTCCCAACAATGCACGCACACGGGGTGTTGACATCGGTGAGGGCAATCAGGTTTGCATCCGGGGTTGCCGCGCCAGGACGACGGGTGCTCCCGAACGCGACGATTTTGGCCCGTCGGAGGCCCAGGCCGCCCACCCGGCGAAAGAACTCAATATCCTTTGGATTCGAGCCCGGATAGCCGCCCTCGATATAGTGGAAGCCGGCCTCGTCCAGCCGTGCCGCGATCTTCAGCTTATCCTCGACTGACAGGGAGATCCCTTCGCGCTGAGTCCCGTCTCGCAGGGTCGTATCGTAGATGTAAACCTGCCGCTCCCCTTCCATGGCCCTCAGCTCCGTGTGATGCGTGTCGCGATCAGGTCCCCCATCTCCCGAGTTCCGACGAGCGTCGTCCCCTCTGCATGGATATCGTAGGTCCGGAAGCCGTCGTCCAGGGTACGCTGGACCGCCCGCTCGACAGCCTCGGCTTCGGCAGTCAGACCAAGGCTGTGGCGAAGCAGCATAGCGGCGCTCAGGATCGCGGCGATCGGATTCGCCACATTCTTCCCGGCGTGCCGGGGAGCCGACCCGTGGATGGGTTCATAGAGCCCCCGGCGGCCTGTGCCCAGGCTTGCCGAGGGAAGCATGCCCATCGAGCCTGCCAGCACCGATGCCTCGTCGGTCAGGATATCACCAAACGTATTCTCTGTCACCAGGACATCAAACTGGGACGGGCGGCGCACCAGTTGCATCGCGCAGGTATCGACCAGCATGTGCTCGGTCTCGACATCCGGATAGCGCGCCGCGACCTCCGTGGCGACCTCGCGCCATAGTCGCGAGGTCGCCAGGACATTCTGTTTATCCACCGAGGTGACCTTCTTGCGCCGCCCCCGGGCGAGCTCGAACGCTACCTCGACGACCCGCCGTACCTCCTGCTCGGAGTAGGCCATGGTATCGACCGCCTCACGCCCGTGTGGGCCATCAAACCGCCGACTCGGCTGACCAAAGTACAGCCCGCCGGTGAGTTCGCGGACCACGACCAGATCCACGCCCCGCACGACCTCAGGCTTGAGCGTGGAGGCACCCACGAGGCAGTCATAGACCTTGACCGGCCGCAGATTCGCGAAAAGGTCAAGCCCTTTGCGAAGCCCCAGCAACCCCTGCTCCGGTCGCACCGCGGCCCGGGGATCATCCCACTTGGGCCCACCAACCGCGCCCAGGAGCACAGCGTCGCTCTGCTCACACAGCGCCAGCGTTTCCGGAGGCAGGGCCGTGCCGGTCTCATCGATGGCCACTCCTCCAATCAGGGCGGTGGAGAAGGTGAACTGGTGATCAAAGATCGATGCGACGGTCTCCAGGATCTTTACCGCCTCGGCAGTCACGTCGACGCCAATGCCGTCGCCCGGTAGAACTGCAATCGTTGCGCGCAACGAAGAAGCTCCTCTCTGGTGAGATTGACAGGGATCAGGGGACGATCTCGCACCCGCCCGGCACCGGTGCCTGCGCAGAGCCGATCTAGCGACCAACCGCCGCCGCCTGACGCGCGGCGATAAGCTTGTTCAAGGCGTTCACGTAGGCCCGCGTGCTGGCAACGATGATGTCGGTATCAGCACCGCGCCCACCGAAGATCCGACCATCAGCCTCAATGCGAATCGTCACCTCGCCGATCGCATCGAGCCCGGCGGTCACCGATTGGACCGAATACTCGATCAATCGGTTCTCGACCTTGATCAGGCGGTTTACTGCCTTGTACACCGCGTCCACTGGACCGGTCCCTGTCGAGGAGTCGCAGAGCGCGACCCCATCCGGCCCGATGAGCCGCACCGTCGCCGTGGGGATGCTGTGGTCACCGCAGGTGACCTGAACGAAGTCCAGCCGGTAGATCTCGGCAGGCGAGCGGACCTCATCGCTCACGATCATCGCCAGGTCCTCATCGGTCACCACCTTCTTCTTATCGGCCAGCTCTTTGAAGCGGGCAAAGGCGCGATTCAGGTCTTCTGGCGAGAGGTGATAGCCCAGTTCCTCGAGACGAGCCTTGAAGGCGTGGCGCCCGCTGAGTTTACCAAGCACGAGCGTGCTCCCGCGCAAGCCCACATCCCGCGGGTCCATGATCTCGAAGGTTGTGCGCTCCTTGAGGATCCCGTCCTGATGGATGCCGGACGCGTGGGCAAACGCGTTGGCCCCGACGACCGCCTTGTTCGGCTGAACAATAATTCCGGTATAGTTGGAGACCATGCGGCTGGTCTGGTACAGCTGGGTCGTATCAATGCGCGTATCGATTCCGAAGTACTCGGAGCGCGTCCGCAGCGCCATGACGACTTCTTCGAGCGAGCAGTTACCGGCTCGCTCGCCGATCCCGTTGATCGTGCACTCGACCTGGCGGGCGCCCCGCCGGACTGCGGCCAGGCTGTTCGCCACGGCGAGCCCGAGGTCATCGTGACAGTGCGCCGAGAAGACCACCTTCTCCGCTCCCGGCACGTGCTCGATCAGGTAGGCGATCAGGTCACCGAACTCCTCTGGCATCGCGTACCCGACCGTATCCGGGATATTGAGGGTCGTAGCGCCGGCCTCGATCGCGACCCGCAGGATCTCCACCAGGAACTCTCGATCCGATCGCGTGGCATCCATCGGGGAGAACTCGACGTTCGATACATATCCCTTGGCCCGACGGACCATCGCCCCGGTGAGTTCCAGGATTTCGCCGCGCCCCTTCCGGATCTGGTGGGCCATGTGGATATCCGAGGAAGAGATGAAGACGTGGATCCGCGGATCCTCTGCCTCCTTCAGCGCCTCGTAGGCACGGTCCACGTCTGCAGGAACCGCGCGCGCCAGCCCGCAGATCGTCGCCCCGCGCACCTCCCGGGCGATCCGCTGAACCGCCTGGAAATCCCCGGGTGAGCTGATCGGGAATCCCGCCTCGATCACGTCAACACCGAGCCGTTCGAGCTGATGCGCGATATCCACCTTCTCTTCGACGGTCAGTGAAGCGCCCGGCGACTGCTCACCGTCTCGCAAGGTCGTATCAAAGATAATAACTCGATCCATTGCTCCCCCCGCTCTGGTTCCGGTGTTACCGTGCTCGTCACCACAAGGCCGCGGGCAGTCCCCCTCCTGCCATCACCCCGACCGATAC
>JADGGD010000070.1 GCA_019690095.1 Chloroflexota bacterium | reverse complement strand
GTGGTAGACGAACACCCCCGGCGTCGTCGCCACAAAGGAGAACTGGACCGACTGCCCCGGGTTCACCTCCCGGAACGCGATGTTCGGAGCGATCTGAGCCGCATGGAAATCAATCGAATGCTGCATCATACCGTGGTTCGTGAAGGTTACCCGCACTGTCTGACCCTGCCGCACGTGGAGAACCGGGCCAGGGACTGTTCCACCGAACGTCCAGGCCTTGTAGCTCACGCCACTGGCAATCTCCACCGTCGCGTCAGTCGCCACCAGGTTGACGTCGACCACCGGTCCGGTCCCCAGGAGCGGGGGAAGCTGGGCATCACGAGCGCGGGCAACGGGTGCACTCGCAGCAAGGCTCAGCGGGGAGACTGCAGCGGCCGCGTTCTCCGGGGTTGCCGGGCGCACCGCCAGAGCGCTCTCAAGGCTCCCGGCAAGAAAGACAAGCGCCGCGAGCAGGGCAAGGATCGCAAGCCCCTGCTCAGTCCAGGGGAGGCGCGGCGGCACGCGCGCCTGGATCTCCGGTGGAGCCCATTCGGCCAGCCGTGCCCACCACGGCCACCGGCGCTCGAGGTAGAAGTCAAGGCTGTACGGTGTACGTCCTTCAACCCGGTCGAAGACGATCAATCCCACGAACACCAGCACGTAGACAAGCGCTGGCCCGAGGTTCGTCGCCCCCACCGCATACGGTCCACCGAATCCTTCGGCCGTGGCCCAGATCAGCAGGCTCAGTCCCCCACCGATGACGTAGATCCAGCGGCGGGCCAGGCCGAAAAGCAGAGCCAGGGCAATGAGTGTCTCCAGACCACGGGTCAGCCAGACGAAGAACGTAACGTTCGGCCGAACCAGCTCCAGCCAGAACGTGAACCAGAACGAGAGCCAGGCCGGCTGGCCGCGTGCCGCGTTCTCCAGGTAGCCAACATAATGACTGGCGAAGTCCGGCCGCCAGGTGAGAAGGGCATCCACTGCCCAGACTACTCCGAAGACGGCCCGGATCGCACTGGTCAGGGGGACCATCCAGACCTCGGGATGGGATGAGGAGCGCTCGCTCCCTGTCTCCACCCCATCCAGTCGCGTTTGCGTAACCATTATTCCTCCTTCCCCGCGGCGGCCCCCAAGAGGCCGCCGGTCGGAATAGGAAAGGTCGACTGTGAATGCCTCGCCTTCACCCTACTCCTCCCCTGCAGCCACTTCTTTGCGCCCGGGCAAAGAACCAACCCGGGCACCGGGATTCGATCACAGCCTCCTGGCTGTTCCAATCCGCCCGCTCAGGATATATAGGCCCATGGTAGGAAGGCTGCCTGAACGAGCACTGAATGGAAGCCCTCGACGCCTGAATGGATCCTGACAATGCGCATCGACACAGTCAGAGAGACATCGGGCGGCCCTGGCCGGCACGCCGTCCCCTCACCACGCCCAGCGCCAGTGCTGCGCTTCGCTCATGCCGACCGGATCCCCGGCCCGCGGCCGATTGGGGCCCTTGAAGACAGAGCGGCCGGGCTTGGGGAGCAGTAGAAAGGCCGTGCACGATCGTTCGCGGCCGGGGTGGCGGAGCCACCGTTCGGCAGAACAGCAGATGCGCGCCCGGAGGGCTGCCCGCCGCGCACCGCGGCAGGCTCCAGCGGTACAATCAGCACGATTCCACCGCGACGGAGGAGCCCGTGCCCAGCGAACTTGCACCCGAGCAGTTGCGACGTGTCTGCGATCCCCTTTCGCTCCCGGAGGTGACCTCCAGTGCACTGTCGGAGGCCGATGGGATTATCGGCCAGCCCCGGGCCACTGCCGCTCTCCGCTTTGGTCTGGAGATGCCGGATCCCGGCTACCACGTCTTCGTCGCTGGGCCGCCGGGCACGGGGAAGATGACTGCAGTCAGCGCGTACCTGACTGCTGCCGCCCGCGGACGGCCGGTGCCGGAGGACTGGTGCTATGTCTACAACTTTGCCGATCCCGAGCGGCCGCGCGCGCTCCGCCTGGCCGCTGGTCAGGGGCGACAGCTCGCCCGCGACCTCGCGCACCTTCTGACGGTTGCCCAGCAGCAGCTTCCGCGTGCCTTCGAGAGTGACGAGTACACCGGTCGGCGCGATGCCCTGCTGAAGGCCTTCGAGAGCGAGCGCACGGCCCGCCTGGAGCAGCTCGGCGCGCGTGCCCGCACTCAGGGCTTTGCCCTCCAGGTCACCCCGATGGGGCTCCTGCTCGTGCCACTCCATCACGGGCGTCCGATGAGCGAGGAAGAGTTCACCGCACTGTCCCCAGAACAACGCCAGGCGCTGGAGCAGGCGCGTGCAGTGCTTGATGAGGAGATCAGCCGCACCCTGAAGGAGCTCCGCCGCGGGGAGCGGGCGGTGCGCGAGCAGATCGAACGCCTCGACCGAGACGTCGCCCTCTATACCGTCGGAGGACTGTTCGACGACCTGGTCGAGAAGTACGGCAGCGTACCGGAGGTGGCAGAGTTCCTGGTCGCGCTCCGCGATGATCTCATCGCCCAGGTTCACCTCTTCCGGTCGAGCCCGGAGGAAAGCGGCACACCAGCGGACCAGATGGCCCTCCAGCGTGAGCAAACGCTCCGCCGCTATCGGGTCAACGTCATCATCGACCGGAGCACGGCAGATGGAGCACCCGTCGTGCAGGAGACCCATCCAACCTACCAGAACCTCATCGGGCGAATCGAAAAGGAAGCCCATTTCGGTACGCTCACGACCGATTTCACCTTGATCCGGGCGGGATCGCTCCAGCGCGCCAACGGCGGCTATCTCGTGCTTCAGGCCGAGGATGTGCTCCGGCAGCCGCTCGCCTGGGATGGCCTCAAGCGCGCCCTGCGCAACCGTGCGGTTACGATCGACGAGCCCGCTGACTGGCTGGGAGTTACCACCGTTCGGACCCTTCGACCAGAGCCGATTCCGCTGCAGGTGAAGGTCATCCTTATCGGCGAGCCGATGACCTACTATCTGCTCTATGCCCTTGATCCGGACTTCCGTGAGCTCTTTCGCGTCCGGGCTGATTTCGATCTGGAGATGCCGCGGACCGCTGAGAACGAGGCGGCCTTCGTCCGCTTTGTCAGCCGTGTTTGCGACCAGGAGAAGCTTCGTCCGTTCGATCGCGGGGCCATGGCGGCGGTGATCGAGTACGCATCGCGGCTCGCCGAGGACCAAGAGAAGCTCTCAGTGCAGTTTGGAGCGGTGGCTGACCTCGTGCGCGAGGCGAGCTACTGGGCCGGTCAGGCCGGTGCGGCGACGGTCACTGCTGCCCACGTTCGTCAGGCACTCGAACAATCTGTCTATCGATCCAACATGATTGAGGAGCGGATCCGCACCATGATCCGCCGGGGGACGCTCCTGGTGGATGTCGATGGCGCCCGGGTCGGCCAGGTGAACGGCCTTGCCGTCTACGATCTGGCTGGCTATCGCTTCGGTCGCCCGACACGGATCACCGCCACTGTCGGAATTGGACGCGAAGGGGTCATCGATGTCGAACGCGAGGCGAGCCTCGGAGGACGACTCCACAGCAAGGGTGTGCTGATCATCGCCGGTTTCCTCGTCGACCGTTTTGCCAGCGAGCATCCGCTGACCCTGAGCGCTCGCCTGGTCTTCGAGCAGAGCTATGAGGAGGTCGAGGGAGATAGTGCATCCAGTGCTGAGCTCTACGCCCTGCTCTCACGCCTGGCTGATCTTCCCATTCGACAGGGGCTCGCGGTTACCGGTTCAGTGAACCAGAAGGGCGAGATCCAGCCGATTGGCGGCGTCAACGAGAAGATCGAAGGCTTCTTCGCAACCTGCGCGGCCAAGGGGCTCACCGGCGACCAGGGGGTGCTCATCCCGATCGGAAACCTGTCCAACCTCATGCTGCAGGATACCGTTGTCGAGGCGGTCCGGCAGGGGAAGTTCCACATCTACCCGGTGCGGACGGTAGACGAGGGGATCGCCTTACTCACCGGCATACCGGCCGGCGAGCGCGGTGCGGACGGCCGCTTCCCCGCTGATACGGTCAACGGCCGGATCGCGGAACGGTTGAGAGCGATGGTCGAGGCACTCCGCACCACGGCGGCTGGCACCGACGCGCTAAGGGACGGCCACTGACACCGCGACGGCTACCCGGGCGGCGTTCAGGAAATGTTCAGCCGCAGATTGGACCCATTCAGGATGTCGTCAGGGGAGCAATCATATCCTTTTCTCGCATACCGGCTGCGCGGCTGTCTTGCCCGTCCTGATTGCCCTGCCCCCGGAGCGCATATCGCGCCCGCCGCACACACGGACGGTGAAGCCGGGCCTGGGGAGACCGGGCCGCGATGTGGAGAATCGCGCTCACTCCCCGGCTACACAGGCAGCAGCCGGGGACACGGTGCGGGAGGCCAGCGCAATGACCGACGACGGGTCAAACCGGACTACCATCCTGGTGATCAGCGATGATCCGGAGATGGCGCGTCTGATCAGCTTGAACCTCCGGCGGCGCGGCTTCGCCGTTGAGCAGGCCGACCTGCTGCACACACGCTCTGATCGCTGGACACCGGTACGTCAGCGCCCTGACCTGATCATCCTGAACCTCGAAAACCCGGAGCGCATCTCTCCGGCCGAGATTCAGGACCTCTCCGCGCGACCGTGGGCCAAGACAGCCCCGTTTATCCTGGTGGCCGAGAGCCCGCCGCTATGGCAGGCGCTCGCAAGTCTCCACTCACGCGTGACCGTGATGCGCGGCACGGATATAGGGGCAATCCTCTCCACCGCGCGCACCCTCCTCCGGGGGCCATCCCCCTCATCTTCCCTCGCCCCTGCTATAATCCTTCCGGGGGACGCGACTGATGGGCCACGTCCAGAGTGAGACGACCGAGGAGCTTGCCTGGCTCCGGGCGGAGAACCGCCTCCTGCGGCGGTACCTGGGAACACTCGGTGATATTGCCCTGGCGGGCGAGCTGCCCCTTCCCGATCTGCTCCAGCGGATTGTTGAGATCGCGCGTGAACTCCTCCACGCTCGCTATGCCGCGCTTGGGGTGCTGGATGGACGCGGACGGGTGACCGCTCTCTACACGGCCGGGCTCTCGGCCGAGGAGCGTGCCGCGATTCCCCATCTACCCGTCGGAGCAGGCCTGCTCGGATACATTATCCGGGAACGGCGCATCGTCCGCTGCCGTCGGATCGCAGACCACCCGGCGTCGGTCGGGTTTCCACCGAATCACCCGGTGATGACCAGCTTTATCGGTGGTCCGATCGCCCGGGGGGAGGTAGTCTACGGCAATCTCTACCTTACCGACCGGATCGGAGCCGAGGAGTTCTCGCCGGAGGATGCGGAGCTCCTCGATCTCCTGGCGCGCCAATCCGCGGTTGCGATCGAGAATGCTCAGCGGTTCGCGCGGGCCCGCCGGGAGGAGCAGACCACCCGGGCGCTGTTCGAGATCGGCAAAGCCCTCTCCGCGCTTGCCGAGCCCCGAGCAGTGATTGAGACCGCGGTACGCGCCGCTCTGGATCTGCTCGGCGCAGAGGTGGCCGGCCTCGCCCTTCGTGAGGATGAACCGGCCGGGCCAGGTAAGACTACCTGGGCAGTGCTGCGAGGCTCGCTCCTCCACCTGCGCGAGGGAACGCCGGTCCCAGCGGGAGGAAGCCTGGTTGGTCAGGTTTTCGAAACCGGTACCTCTCTGGTCATTGACGATCTCTCGACCCGCGAACTGACCGCCGGCGCGAATCCCCTCCTTGATCAGGAAGGGATCGCCTCGCTCGTCCTGGTTCCCCTGGGGGGCGAGGAACGGCCGCGCGGCGTCCTTATGGTCGGCTGGCGCGTCCCCGGCGCCGTTCCGGACGGTGCCCGTGAGGTCCTGGCCCGGCTCGCCGACCGGGTGGCGATCGCCCTGGCCCAGGCGGAATTGCGGGCACGTGAGCAGGCGGCACTCCGCCAGAGCGAAACCGAGCGGTTGAGCCTGGAGGCGATCTTCGACAGCCTGCGCGACGCCATTGTCACAACCGACCTTGCGGAGCGCGTGGTCCGCCTCAACCACCAGGCCGCGCGCTGGGCCGGCGCCGACGTCACCGGCCGTCCGATCAGTGAGGTCTTTCGACTACTGACCGAAAAGAAGGAGCACGCCCGCTCAGCTGCGCCCATGTCCCAGTCCGGCGACGACGACGTCGTCCTGATGCTGCCCAGCGGCGAGCAGATCCCGGTCGAGCACATCAGCGCACCGATCCGCGACGCGACTGGCGCAGTCCGCGGCGCCGTGCACGTCTTTCGCGACCTCCGACCCCAGCGTGAGGTAGAGCAGCTCAAGGCGAATATCATCTCCCTCGTCTCGCACGAACTGCGAACGCCGCTCTCGCACATCAAGGGCTACGCTTCATCGCTGCTCCAGCCTGATGTTGAGTGGGATCCCGAGACGCAGCGCGACTTCATCGCGAGCATCGAGCGGCAGGCCGATCGCCTCGCCCGCCTGATCAGCGACCTGCTCGAGATCTCCCGCCTCGATGCGGGTGGTACGGCACGGCTGGAGCCGGTCGCGGTTGCCCCGGCGACGCTCATCGAGCGCGGCCTTCGCCAGGCTGAGCCATTCCTGGGAAACCATCCGGTCACTGTAGACCTCGCACCGGATCTGCCGCTCGTCCGCGCCGACCCGAGCCACCTCGAGCGGGTCTTGAGCAACCTCGTCGAGAATGCCGCCAAGTACTCACCGGATGGGGCACCGATCCGGATCAGCGTGACCCATGACCCCCCACAGGTCACGTTTGCCGTGATCGACCGCGGCCCGGGGCTCACCGCGGACGAGAAGGCCCATCTATTCGAGCGATTCTACCGCTCGCCGCGGGTCAAGCACCGCACTCCGGGCACCGGGCTCGGTCTGGCGATCTGCAAGGAGATCATTCAGGCCCACGGCGGACAGATCTGGGCGGAGAGTGTGGAAGGGCACGGGAGCACCTTCCGGTTCACCCTGCCGGTCGCCGACTGACGGCCGTGCATCACGGTCGATGGGCCAGACGGCCAGGAAAGCGCATGCAGGAAGAGGAGAGTTGATGAAGAAGACGCGCGTCCTGATTGTTGATGATGAGCCAGAGACCCTCAAGTACGTCGGGGCAAACCTGCGCGTCCGCGGCTATGAGGTCGTGACCGCCGCGGACGGGAGCGAAGCCCTTCAGCGGGCTGAGGAGGACCGGTTTGACCTGATATTGCTCGATATCACCATGCCCGGACCGGATGGCTTCGCCGTCTGTGAGGCCATTCGCCGCCACAGCGCGGTTCCGATCATCATGCTCTCAGCACGCGGCCAGGAGAAGGACAAGGTGCGAGCACTCGATCTGGGGGCAGATGATTACATCACCAAGCCTTTCGGCATCGATGAACTCCTCGCCCGCATCCGAACCGTCCTGCGGCGCAGCCAGCACACCGATACGGCGGATCGCCTCGTGATCGGCGACCTTGAGATCAACTTCCGGGACCGCCGCGTCATCCGGGCCGGCGAGGAGATCAAGCTTACCCCGACCGAATACGAACTCCTGGTCCAGCTCGCGCGGAGCGCCGGCAAGGTACTGAACCACACGACCTTGCTCCAGCGGGTCTGGGGACCGGAGTACGGCCAGGAGACCGAGTACCTGTGGGCCTACATCCGCCGCCTGCGGCGCAAGATCGAGGCAGACCCGGAGCATCCACGCTACCTGCTCACCGAGCCCGGCGTGGGGTACCGCTTCGCCGCCCGGGATGAGGCCGCGCCCTCAACTCCGTAGAACCAGCGCTTGACCAGCTCGACCAGCGACAGATACACCGCCAGTGTGACACCCGTGAACAGGTACAGCACCGGCGGAGGCGATCCGAAACCGACCAGCGTGCCCATGGGGAGCAGCGGCAGGGTCAGGCCGACGCCGACCGCGCCAAGGGTGCTGATGACCAGGCCGCGCGACGGCCGCGAGCGCCACGGGGCACGCATCGTCCGGATGACGTAGATCGCAAGGACCTGCGTCGCCAGCGATTCCATAAACCAGCCGGTTCGGAAGACTGTGGGCGAAGCATGGAGGCCGAACCAGAGGATCCCGAAGGTTACGAAATCGAACAGTGAGCTGATCGGGCCGAAGACGAGCATAAAGTTCCGCACCAGCCGCCCATCCCACCGCCGGGGCCGCTGGATGAGTTCCGGATCGACGTTATCGCCCGGCAGGGTTAGCTGACCGAGGTCATAGAGGAGGTTATTCAGGAGGATCTGCACCGGCAGTAAGGGGAGGAAGGGGAAGATGAGCGTCGCCCCGGCCATGCTGAACATGTTGCCGAAGTTCGAGCTCGTCCCCATCATCACGTACTTCAGAGTATTCCCGAAGCAGGTCCGTCCCTCATCGATCCCTTCCTGGAGTACGGCGAGACGCCGCTCCAGCAGGATGATTTCAGCGGCCTCCCGCGCCACCGCTGCGGCGCCAGCAACTGAGATCCCCACGTCGGCAGTGTGGAGTGAAGGGGCATCGTTGATACCATCGCCCAGAAAGCCGACCACATGACCGCGCCGCTTCAGGGCACCGATAATCCGATTCTTCTGGATCGGCGTGAGGCGTGCAAAGAGCGTCACCTTTTCGGCGATCGCTCCGAGGGCGATATCATCCAGGCGGTCGACGTCGGTCCCGAGGAGCACCTGATCGACCGGGAGGCCGACCTCCGCACACACGTGCCGGGCGATTAGCGGATCATCGCCGGTCAGGATCTTGAGGGCGACGCCGCGCTGGCGTAGCCCTTCGATCACGCCGGCAACCCCCTCGACCGGGGGATCCGCGAAGCAGATCAGCCCAACGAAAGTCAGTCCTTGCTCATCCTCTGTTCGATAGGATCCGCGCGCCTCAACCTCACGATAGGCCACCGCCAGACACCGGTAGCCCCGAGTTCCTTGCTCCTGGAAGAGGGCGGAGATCTCTGCCCGGTCGCTCAGCCCAAGAGGCACCGGCCGCCCGGCCAGATCGCGGAAGTCGCAGGCCGCGAGGATGCTCTCCGGTGCCCCCTTGGCGATCAGGAGATGCCGCCCATCCGGGGCTCGTACGATAACCGAGACCCGCCGGCGGTTGAAATCGAACGAGAGCTCATCAACCTTCTGATACATCGGAACGATCGTCCGATTGGGGAGACAGGCGATCGCCTCGTCGAGGGGGTTCCGAAACCCGCTGACCAGCGCCGCGTTCAGGACCGCCAGGTCGGTGAGGAGCGCGGGATCGGCACCACAGGGGACGGTCGCCGCGACCTGCACCGCTCCCTCGGTCAGGGTGCCGGTCTTATCGCTGCAGAGCGTATCCATGGCGCCGAGGTTATGAATGGCCTGGAGATGGCGAACGATGACGCGCTTCCGGGCCATTCGCAGCGCCGCCTCGCCCAGGGTCACCGTTACGATCATCGGCAGGAACTCGGGGGTCAGTCCGACGGCTAAGGCAACGGCGAAGAGGAAAGATTCAAGGGTGCTTCGCCCGTAGAGGGTATTGACCAGAAAGACGAATGCCACAAGTGCAGCCACCGTCCGGGCGATGAGCGCCGCGAACGCGTGCATCCCCCGCTCGAACTCAGTCGCAGGTGACCGGCTCTCCAGGACCCGCCCAATGTGGCCCAGCTCGGTCGCCGGACCGGTGTGGACAACGAGCGCTGTAGCCTCACCGCTGACAATCGCACTGCCCAGGAAGACAGCATTGACGGCCGCGCCAGCCTCACGAACCGACATCGGCAGATCGCGCGCCTCCTTGCTAACCGGCAGTGACTCCCCAGTCAACGCGGCCTGGTTGACCGCCAGAAAACGAGTATGGAGCAGACGGCAGTCCGCCGGGACCAGGTCTCCCGCCCTCAGCTCAACGACATCGCCCGGCACCAGTGTGCGGAACGGAACCTGGGCCAGCTGCCCATCCCGACGGACAGTTGTCGTCGCGGCAACGGACTCGGCGAGTCGTCGGGCTGCGCCCTGGGAGCGGTGAGACTGGGCGAAGTCAAGGGCCAGGCTGATCGCGATGATCACAGCGATAATAGAGGAGCCAGCGAGGTCGCCGAGGAGAGCGGCGATACCGCTTGCCAGCAGGAGGATCAGGACCAGCGGATTGAGCAGCAGGTGGATCGCCTCGCCGAGCGCCCGGTAATGCCGCCGCGGGGCTGTCTCGTTCGGCCCCCAGAGCCGAAGCCGCCGGGTGGCTTCTTCCTCCGACAGTCCGGCCGGCGATGTCTGCAGAGCCTGCAGGAGATCATCAAGGGGTAGATTCCAGAAGTCTGGTTGGGGAGGAATGCCTCCCCGGAGAACGGCGCCGGGGGACGGCCCCCATGCTAGTGACCGTCCCCCGGCCAGCTGGCCCCCGACGCGGCTCACCCGCGCCTCACCCAGCCGACTTACCGCGTGGCATCAGCAAGGCGTCCTGACGCCGGGCCGGCTTCCCGGCGGCGGAAGAGCGCCCCCGGATGCCCCGGAACGCCCAGAGCCGGCAGGAGCCAGCGGTCAACTCCCCAGTAGCCCGCGACACGCCACGCCAGGACCAGCCAGGTCGCGAGGATAAAGAGGATCGGGTTCGTGCTCACCGTTCCGGCGAGCAGGTAGTTTGCGTTCATAAACCCGCCGAAGAAAGCCGCGATGCCGGTGAACAGCCCAAGGATCAGGCCAATCCCGACGGCAATCTCCCCCAGGGTGACCAACCAGCTCCAGAGGGCAGCGTTCGGCAGGACCACCCCCTGCAGGAAGGCGGCGTACCAGCCAGTGACGTCAGGGTGATCGCCGGTCGTCTTCTTCAGCGCGCCCGCGACGAAGCCAGCAATCGCTGTCCCGGCCTTGGGCCCGGTCCAGACCGGGTTCCCCAACTTTTCAATGCCGGCCATCAGCCATTCGTAGCCCGCGTAGAGGCGGACGATCAGCCAGAAGGGCGCCAGCCGCGTATCGTTAAAGAGGAACGCCGAGATTGGGGGCTCAGCGATAGCAACCTGGTACCTCGAGCTTTCGTGCGCCATATTTGACCTCCCCTGGGTCGGTCTGCTCTCGTTTCCCGACCCGGTCACAATCCTAGCACCCATCCATGATAACGGCCTGAACGGGAGACCGCCCTTCCTGAAGGCTTCCTGAACAGGGCCGCGGATGATACGGCCCTCGCGCCGATCCTCAACCGTGCGCCATCGCGCCGGTCCAGCGGTGGTGCGCACCCTGGAGCTCGGCCCAGGAGAAGAGAGTTCCTCCCTGTCTCGCCTGGAACTGCTGCGCCGCCGCCTGGCTGGCGAATGCAGCCAACCCTGAGCCGTCCGGGCTCTGCACAGCAGGGCTCTGGACAAACCAGGCGGCATCGGCCCGGATCCATTCCTTCGTCTGGTAGTCGTGGACGAAGACCGCGGTCAGCTGAAGCGCATGGGCCTGGCGGTAATCGAGGAAATCGCCGATATCATCGAAGAGCAGCGGCGCCCCGCGGTCAGGGAGGGCTCCCACCGCGAAGCGCGGATCGTCAATAACCATGCCACAGCCGGCCGAGACATCCTCGCCGTAGTGAATCGTCGGTGGGGTCGGCGCGGCCGCGGCGGACCGACAGCTGGCTACAAGGACGGCCAGGCCTATAAGGATGCCCAGCGTTCGATGCACTCTCATCGCATCTCCTCGTGGATCGTCCGGATTCCAGCGATGAATAGCGTCCCGACCAGCCACACCAGCAGGATGAGGAGCAGGAGTGGGAACACCATCGGGCCCAGAAGATGCCGCGCGGCCAGGCCGGCCGGCCCGAGGAGATCGAGCGTTCCCTCGAGGGTCGAGATCGCGGCGATCCGGTAGCTCTCCAGGGGATTGATCAGGGCCGCACCGAGCAGGACTTCCGGCGGCAGTTCCAGCGCAATGGTCGTCCCGATCAACCCGAGGTCGCCGAGAAAGGCGAGGGCCAGCCACACGACGACCGCAACGCCGAGTGCCGTGGAGGTGCGGCGGGCCCGGCTGGAGATCAGGCAGCCCAGCCCGAGCGAGACCCAGGCGAGCAGGACGGTAAGGCCAGCCAGCACGGCAAAGGCGTCGGCGCCGCGTCCCTCTCCTCCCAGGCCGATGATCAGCGTGCTCGCAGCAAATCCGACCAGGATTGCCCCTCCCAGGGCAAGCCCCAGGCCGACAAACTTGCCCGCGAAGACCTCCACGACGCCCACCGGCTGGGCCAGCAGGTAAGCAAGAGTACCGCGCTCCCGCTCGCTGGCGAGCGATTGTGCGCCGAGCGTGAGACCCATCAGGGGGGCCAGCAGCAGAACCAGGTTGACCATCCCGGCGGCCGCGCGGCCGAATCCGCCGGGATCGCCGTAGCTCGCGCTCAAGAGTACAAGCAGGCCAACCCCCGCGCTCAGGGCCGCGAAGCCGACCGTGTAGGCCTGGAACCAGCGGTTGCGCACGGCATCCTGCACCTCCCGGCGCGCCACGATTGCAACCGTTCGCCACATCACGGCTCTTCTCCCACCACCAATTCAAAGTCGAGGACCGGGAAGCCGGACCGGGTCAGCAGGGTAAGGGGCTCCGCCTTCCGATCCGACGGCACGGCAACTGCGACCGCGGTACCGTCAGGGCGCGCCGCGAAGCCGTGACCGGCCAGCAGTTCTGCCGCATCCTCTGGTCGGTCCGGGCCGAGACAGATCCGGAGCAGAACCGGGGTCGCGCTGTTCAACCTTCCGTTCACACGACGAGCAACCGCACCTGGTCGCCCACCCTCCAGAGAGATCACCCGATCGGCCAGGGTCGCGATGTCGCTCCAGCGGTGCGAGGTAAAGATGATTGTCTGTCCTTCCCGCTTGAGATTCCCAAGGAAGCCCAGGAGCTCGCGGCGGCTTGCGGCGTCCAGGTTCGCGGTTGGCTCATCGAGCAGGAGGAGCGGTGGTCGTCCGATCACGGCGAGGGCGATCGCCAGCTTCTGGCGCATGCCGCCCGAAAGTGCCGTGATGGACCGCCCCTCCAGACCCGCGAGTCCGAAATGGGCCAGCTGCTCGAACGCCCGCTCCGGCGGCACGCCGCGCAGGCCGGCGATCAGGCGGGTAAGGTCGGCCACGGTGAGGTCAAATCCCAGTGGTTCCTGGGGAACGAACCCGATCAGTGCCCGCACCCGCCGACCATCGCGCGCCGGGGAAAGGCCGGCGATCGAGATAGTCCCGCGGTAGCGGGTTCGGCCGAGCAGACAGCGCAGGATCGTCGTCTTGCCCGCCCCATTCGGCCCCCAGAGGGCCAGCGCCTCGCCGGCCCGTACGCTGAACGAGACATCCTGGATGACCGCTCGGCCGTCATACTCCTTGCTCAGGCCAGCGACCTGAACCAATGGTTCGGGATCTGCTTCTACCATATCCCCCTCGCGCACAGCCGTGGTCGGCTCTGCACGCACAGTCACGGTCGGCTCAGGTCGATTACTCCATCCCCAGCCCAGCATACCGACAGCGAAACCGAGCAGGGTCAGCGCAAGCATACGCATCGGCCAGGGTGAGCCAGGAGGATCCCGCGGCGCCTGTGCCGCCGGGACCGGTCGGATCAATGGGGCGGGGTCCACGACGACCGGATCGGGCTGGAAGAGAGGGAAGGTGCGCGCGGCCAGATCGAGTGCCTCCGCCGCAGTGCTCAAGCGGAAGAACTGGAGCGGCGGATACCGTTGCATGAGCTGATCGGCGAGGCTCCGCCCCTTGTAGGGAACCGCGCCGGTCCTGCCGTCGGCCCCGACGTATCCCACGTAGTCGCTCCAGTAGTTCCCGATGCCTCCCTCGCTCCACTGCAGACGACCCGTCAGCGCACCCCCCTCTACGGAGACCTGAGCCAGGTTATCGACAAAGCTATTCCGGGTGAAGACACTGTTTCGATCGGTCGCGGTCAGAAGCAGGCCGACATCGTTCGCTGCCAGCACATTGCCCCGGTAGGCGTTGTGCGCATCCGGCGCGAGCGGGGAGGTATCGACGAAGATGCCAACCCGGTTGTCGCGGATGACGTTCCCGGTCACGGTGGCTCCATCCACTTCCTTGATGCCCAGGCCGTAGCCGGAGGGTCCGCGATTCGCGGCGAGCAGGTTATCCTGAATCGTCATATCCCGACCGTACATGAGGTAGATCCCCACCGAGTTCCCCTGGAGACGGTTATGGACAACGCGGCTGCCATTCCCGTACATGAAGTGCAGACCGTAGCGCCCGCCAACGATCAGGTTGTCGCGCAGGACCGCCCGGTCGGAAAACCACAGCAGGCAGTCGCGCGCGCCGCGCACAGTGTTCCCAATCACCTGGACGTCCGCACTGTACCAGACCTTGATTCCATCGCCCCGCAGGGCCTCGGGCAGGGCGCGCCCGACGATCAGGTTGTCCTCGATCCGGCTGCCGGGTGCATTCTTGAGATAAATGCCGAACAGGTCATCCACCAGCTGATTGCCCACGACGGCCGCGTCCGCCGCCTCGACGACCAGCCCGCTATCCTCCTGGTCGTAGCTGGCACCGCTGTGGCGGATCACAAACCCGCGGATCGTGACACCCGGCGCAGTCACCCGTACCACCGTCCCGCGGCCCTGACCGTCAATGATCGGCCAGCCCACTCCCTCCAGGCGCACCGGCTTATCAATGGTCAGCGGGCCGGGGTAGAGGCCGGCATCGACCCGGATGACCTCGCCTCCTCGCGCGCGGGCGAGGGCCTCCGCGATCGTGCGGACAGTGCACCCTCCACACACCTCGAGCGCCGCACCCGCTGCATCAACCGGCGGCACCGGACCGGTCTGGAAGGTAATCACCAGAGCAAGCACGATCCCGAGCAGATGCCTCACGACTGGCCCCCGTCCTACTCTGCTGGCTGGCGCAGGCGGAGTACGATCCCGATGACTGCCATGAGTGCGGCCAGGAGTGCTAGATCGAACCCCAGGTCCAGCGTGGCGGTCGTCGAAAACTGCCCGACGCGGCCCACACCCACGATGGTCGGCGTAAATGGGTGGATGCTACTGCTGAGCGGAGCACGGGGATCGAGTTCATGGCCGGCCCGGTGGAGCCAATAATAAAGGTCGAGCAGGAAGATGAATGGGAAAGCGACCAAGGGGAGCGCCAGCAAGCTTGCCAATCGCGGCCGGAGGAGGCCAGCCGCCAGGGCAAGGCCAGCCAGCAGGACCAGACCCAGCGGGGCGAGCCTCCGCTCGAGACGACCGGCATCATCCAGCCGCATCATGCCGATATAGTGGTTCAGCTCGTCGATCTCATCGATATCCCCGGCCAGGCGAGTGGTGAAGACAACCGCATCGAGCCCACCGGGATACTGTGGTGCGTGGAGGGTGAGCGACCAGTAGGGCAGGAAGACGGAGATGGCGAGTAGCAGGGCGGCCAGCACGAACAGGAAGCGGCCGACCGGCAGGACCGGAACTCGTCGGACGGCATCTGTACCACGGATCGCTAACAGTCCCCGCAGGGTTCCCACGGGCAGGTTCGGTGGCGCTGTCATCGAGGCGTACCTCCGCTGCGGGTATTGGGGCAAAAAGGGTGGGGCCCGGGTGGGCCCCACCCGCGTCACGGCTTCACCAGGAAGTAGCCCATCATCTCCAGGTGGAGCGCCGAGCAGAACTCGGTGCAGT
>JADGGD010000344.1 GCA_019690095.1 Chloroflexota bacterium | reverse complement strand
AGATGAAACTGGCGGCGGCGCGCGCAATCGCCTCGTGCGTCGGCGAGGACGAGCTGAACGAACAGTACATTGTGCCGAGCGTCTTCAATCAGCGCGTGGTGAAGGCGGTCAGCCGCGCGGTGGCGGAAGCGGCGTATCAGACCGGCGTGGCCCGCCGCGACGCCCCGCACGTCCTGCGCGACTGAAGACCCCGCGCGCGTTCACCGCGGCGCCCAGATTTGGCGCAGGCGTTCCACAAAAAAGGCGTAGCGGGCGTCGGACACGTCGGTCATCACCATCTCCCGCTCGCATGCGGTGCAGATGAACGCACCGCACACCGTGATCCCGTCCGTCCGGGCCTCGCCGCACACGATGCAGTTGGCCGGCCGGACGGGTGCGGCCGGCGGGCACACGGGTTGTCCTTGGCTTGCCATCGTCGGATTGCCTCCATCCACCTCGGCGCGTCTGCCAACTTGTTGCCTGTCCAAAGGTCTCGCTTCTAGTATGGCTGTCGGCGCAGCTTCGTAAACCTGCGAGATCACCACAACTGGTGCAGCCCGATGAGAATGAGCAAAGTGCCGGCCGCCACCGTCGCCCGGTCGCCAAACGCCTTGGCGGCAAAGCGGCGGCCAAGGTAAGCGCTCATCCCAAGCAGCACGTAGCTCGCCGCGGCGACCGCCACCGCCGTCCAGGCGATGTCGATGCGGACCACACCCGCGTCAAAACCGCCGACCAAGGCGTTCATGGCCAACGCCAAACCCAGCACCGTCGCCTCACCGAGGCTGATGGTCTGCGAGCGGTCGAAGTCGGCGGCGAGCGGATCGCGCAGGATGCGGGAGACCACATTGTGCGGCGTCCGGCCCCGGCGCGCCCGTTCCCGCCACGGGGCGGTGAGGACCCACACCCCCACCGCCATCAAGGCCGCGGCACCCAACCACGCCGCCAGATGCGGGGGAAGCACGCGGGTGATGACCCGCCCAATCCAGCCGGAGAGGAGCGTCGCCAGACCAGAGATGACGGCGATGATGAGGTTGGCCCACCAGGAGATGCCCATGCCCCGCACCCCGTAGGCAATTCCTACGCCCGCGTTGTCCAGGTTGGACGCAAGCGCGATGGCGAGGATGGTCACCAGACTCTGCCCCACACGGCGCCACCTCCCGTACATTCCTTACACCTTATGTGCCGGGGCTCGTCGCTGTTTCAGCCGGCGCGCCGCCCGGCCGGTGCTGCCCGGCCTGCGGCCCGCATGCCCGCCGCTTGGGGGCCGGCCGCGGGCCGGCGAGGGAGGGGCTTGTGTTAGAATGGAGGCGGCTCAACGGAAGTGGAGGGATCCCGCACGCGTTCGTCCAATCTCACCCGCGGCGCCTCCATCATGGTCGCCTGCGTGACCATCGCCAAACTGCTCGGATTGATCTACATCTTCCCGCTCACCCGCCTCATCGGCGATGCGGGCATCGGCATCTACGCGAACGCCTACAACCTGTACGCCATCCTGCTCACCCTCTCCACGGCCGGCTTCCCGACCGCCATGGGCAAGGTCATCGCGGAGCGTTTGGCCCTGCGCCAATACCGCGAAGTGGAAGAGGTGTACCGCACCACCCTGCGCACCGTGTTCTGTCTGGGGGCGGCGTTGTTCGTCGTGATGTGGTTCGGGGCGCCTGTCTACAGCCGCCTGGTGGCACTGAAGGCACCCGGAGCGTCGGCGCAATCCCTGGTGTGGTCGGTGCGGGCGGTGGCGCCGTGCCTGCTGTTGGTGCCAGTGATGAGCGCCCTGCGCGGGTACCTGCAGGGGTTCCAGCGGCTCGAACCGTCCGCCTACTCGCAGGCCATCGAACAGCTTGTCCGCGTCGTGGCCATTGTCGCCGGAGCGGCCTGGATCATGCAGCGGACGCACGGGAATGTGGCCGCGGGCGCCGCGGCCGCGACGTTTGGCGCCGTGGCCGGCGCGGCGGCCGGGCTCTTGTGGTTGTGGGCGGCGGTGTGGCCGCTGCGCCGCGAGTTCAAGCGCCGCATGCTGCGATCCCGCTTCCGTCCGCGCCGCCGCTCCGGCGCGTTCCGCGCGCTCGCCGCCGTCGCGCTGCCGGTGAGCCTCGGGGCGCTGGTCGTCCCCTTCTCCGGCGTGGTCGATTCACTGACGGTGCAGAACCTGTTGCTGTGGGGCGGCGCGAGCCTGACGGAGGCCGAAGCCCAGTACGGCGTGCTCTCGCGCCAAGCGTTCCAGCTGATCCAGTTGCCGCTGGCGTTCGCCATGGCCGTCGGCGCCTCGGTCCTCCCTGCCATCGCCAGCGCCGTGGCCAGCCGCGACGGCGCCGCCGTCGCCCGGCACGCCGCCGGGACGCTGCGTTCGATGTTTCTCATCACCGTACCGGTGGCGGCGGCGCTCTTGGTGCTGGCACAACCGCTGGATCTGGTGC
>JADGGD010000069.1 GCA_019690095.1 Chloroflexota bacterium | reverse complement strand
CCGGGTCCGCAGGGGCTCGTACTCGAAGCCGCGGGCCACGTCAACAATGACCTCGCCGCGCGGCAGCCAGCCCTCGCAGGTGCCGTCGATGTAGGCGTAGCTTATCTGGCCGAGACGGAGGTCGCCGCCGACGTCCACGTGCCAGGTGCCGAGGTTGCCGTTCACGTGGGCGTGATGGCCGTGCGGCTGGAACGGAATGCCCGCCGGCGAACGGAAGTGAATGCGGCAGGGGATCGGGCGGCCGGTCGCATCGTCGAGCACGGTGGTGCGCACCCAGTTTCGTCCCGGGTCGACTAGCTCGATGCGCACGCGTCCCGTCTCGACGCTCGTTCGCCGCTCGATCTCCTCCCAGCGTGCCGCACCCAGGACCACGCCGCCCTGGCGGACGGTCACCGTCGCCGACGGGGTCGCGGCGATCTCCACGTGCGCCGGACTGCTTGTCGGGTTCGGCTCCTCACCGAAGCCGGCGAGCGGGTCAGCGAGAAATTCCTCGACCGACGCACGGGGCAGAGGATAGGGGAATGTCGCGACGCCGCGGTCCACCTCAACGGCCAGGTCGAAGGGGCGGTCAGCCTCGGCAGGATCGGTAAGGACGATGCGGACCGGGCGAGCACCACTCCGGGAGAATGGGAACTCGTCGCGGTGCCCCAGGGTGAGGCCAGCGACCAGGAAGCGCGGGCCGCGCGGCGCGATCTCCAGCGCGGCGAGCGGGACGGTCGGTCGGGGGTTCACCCACGCCCAGAGGAAATAGGCGAGCGGCGTGGCCTGGATGACTTCGGTCTGGCGCTGGCCCGCCGTGCCGAACTCGCCCGCGAAGCGCGGCGGGAGGCGGTCTGCGCGGTCCGGCACCGCGCGAAACGGGAGCTGCCCCCATTCGGTCGGGACGACGCCGATCTCGAAGCGGTCCCGGATCGGCACCCGCTCCTCCGCGCCGTCCGTGTACCGGATGATGTACTCCGCCACAACCGTCCCCACTGGTCCGCCGGCCAGGATCGGCGAGTCGAGCAGGCGGTGGGCTATCACGATCGTCCGCGCCGTCCGTGCCAGGGGAATGACAACCGGCTCGAGGCGGAGGCCCGTGCCGAGGCCGACGAAGCAGCGCGCCGGGTCCTCACCGATCTGGAACGGAAGGCCGCGGAAAGACCGGGCTCCCAGGGGAGGCGCCGGGCCAGGCCCGAGGATTGCGACGCCTGCGGTGCAGAAATCCTGCAGTGGTATCGGCTCGTAATCGCTCACCAGTCTTCCCCCCGATCGTGATTGGACCGTGCCGGTGTCATCTTACGTAGGCGGCGAGGACACTGCAAGACCGCCGGACGGTCGGCCCGCCCGGCCGCCGGCCCCCTTTGCCGCGCGGTTGGCCTGGCGCCGCAGGCCCTCAGCGCCGCTCGAAAACGAGCACCGTTTCACTCCGCAGGCGCTTCTCGAGATCGGTCGGATCCGCCTCCCGGGGGGGCGGCAGGTAGCGGCGGTCGGGCGGAAGAGGACGCTCGCGCTCCGAGAGCAGGTCCAGGCCGCTCTCGTGCGCGGCCTGGACGACTGCTCGGGCGTTCGGCACGGGGATACCGCGCAGGCGGGAGCTCCCCACCACCAGAACGGCCCGGCCGCCTGGCCGCAGGACGCGCGCGATCTCGCGCACGAAAGCCCGCACATCGAGCAGGTAGCGCTCGATCATGCGGTGCTGGCGCGCGGGCAGGCCGTCGAGCGGGCCGAGCGCGGCGCGGAGCGACTGGATCGCGGGGGACGGGGCCGGTGGGTCCGGGGCCCGCTCTGCGCCGATCGCTGCGGCGCGAATCGCCCGTAGCTCGGCGAGCCGGTAGCCAAGCCAGACCAGGGACAGGCGGTGGCCGCGCAAGTAGTCGAGCGCGTTCAGATACGGCGGTGAGGTGATCACTGCATCGATCGAGCCGTCGGCGATGTCCGCGAGGTGCCGGGCATCACCCCGGGCGATGCGGACCCGGCCGGGGGGTGGCTGGGCATCGAGGCGATCGGCAAGGCGCTGGACCGAGCGCTCGAAGGCGTCGAGGACCGGAAAATCGTTCTCCTGCCGAATCCGGTGCGGACGACTGTGGGAAACATCGCGGGCGAGCGAGGCCCCACGATCCTTGGTGATGATGATCCGGCTCAGACCGATGCGCAGGGCATCACCGATGGGGTCGCCGCGCACAGCGAGGAGAGCGGCAAGCCGTCGGAGGGCATCCTGCTGGGGTGGAGCGAACCAGTAGTCCACGAAGGCACAGGTCTCGGGATCATCATCAATCCAGGGCAGGTGGGGCTCTGTGCGAGCACTCTGGCGGGCATGCGCGGCGATCGCCGCACCGGCGTGCCGCAGAGCGGTGGTATCGAGCGGGGTTGTCCAGACCCGCGCCATCAGCACAGCAAGGGGGTCCAGGTCGAAGCCAACGGCGCGGTGCCCCGCCTCGGCCGCAAGGCGGACGACCGTTCCGGAGCCGGCCATCGGGTCCAGGACGAGCGCGCCCGGCGGCAACGTCCGGAGGTGGTCCAGGGCGATCTCCGGCGCCATGCGAGCAGGAAAGGGATGGATCGGCAGAACCGGACCGTTCACGAGGCCCACGGCCCGGATTGTAGCTCAAGCGCAGCCAGGGCGCAAGTGGCTGGCTGCCTGCCGAGGAGAAAGCGGCACCTCCATCGGAAAGTGACCGCTGTGAGGGGGTACCTGACGCGAGGAGACAGGGGCGATCGCGAACCGCATCCTGGATAGTTTGTTCGATCAGCCAGGAGAGAGAATTGACGCGCGGACGCAGACAGTGTACGCTAGCGCTAACACATCGAAGAGATAGGGCGTCCGCCGTGGTTATCGGGCAGGCAGGGCAGTCGGATGATCCCGGACTGACGATCTGGAAGCGGCTGTGCCAGGGCGATCCGGTGGCGTCCTCTGACTTCGCCGAAGTCTACCTTCCCCGTCTGAGCCGCTGGCTGGCTCAGTGCTACCCCCACGTGCCGGAGGATCTGCGCGCCACCGCTGCCGATGATACGATCGTCGCGCTCATCAAGAATCCATTCCAGTACCGCCCGGAACTCCAGACGCTGGAGGCGTACCTCCATCTCTCGGCCAGGGGGGATCTGAAGAACCTCCTTCGCCACGAACAGCGCCACGCACTCAGGAGCATCCCTCTCGAGGATGTCGAGCTTTCGGGAGACAGCGGGAAGTATCTAGGGGACGTGACGAGCGATCCATCCCGGCAGGTCGAGGAGGGGGAGATGATCGAGCAGGTACTGCCGTCAGTGATCGCGGCGCTGACAGCGGAGGAGCGGGTGGTGCTGGAGCTGATGGCCCAGGGCGAGCGCCGGACGCAGGTCTTTGCCGAGGCGCTCGGGATCGACGGGCTGTCGCCGGCCGACCAGCGCCGACGGGTGAAGCAGCTCAAGGACCGCCTGAAGAAGCGGCTGGAGCGGGCGGGCTCGCTCGCCCGCAGGCGCGGGGAGGCGGTGTCGTGACTGATGAGCTGGCCCGGCTTGCCGCCCGGGTCGAGCGTGATCCGTTCTTCCTCGGCTGGGCTCTCCGGATCTACGCTGAGAGCGAGGGCCTGGACGAGACGGGCCTGGCGGCGCGGTTGGGCTGTCCGGCCTCCCAGCTCCCCCGGGTGAAGCTCTGCCGCTGTCCGTCTCCCTCCCCACCGGCCTTTCAGGCTGACATTGCTGCAATCGCCGGGCGCTTCGGGCTCCGGGCTGACGTCCTGGCGGAGATCGTTCGCCATGCCGAGGCGCTCGATGCCCTGCGCCGCGCCGGGCGCGTCGGGGGTCTCTGGGCGGCGCGCGGCCTGATCCAACCGGACTGGCCAGGTCCGGCGGCGGCCCGGCCCGCTTCCCCGACGGGGAGCGAGCCCGCTGAGGGAAGCGAGGAAAGCGGGGGTGCCAGCCCGAGCGAGTCGGACCGGGCGCCGGATTCGGCCGCAGCCCCAGACCAGCCGGAGGAGACGGACCGATGAGCGCTCCGCTCTGGGTCGGCGAGGCGGCGCGCGAGTTCTGGGAAGCGGCGGGCGGGCCGGAGCCTTTCCCGCGCGACCTGCGGGCGCCGCTGGCCCGGGCCCTGCCGGTTGCCCTCGTTCCGCTGCCCCGTCCCCGGACGCAGGACGTCGAGGGCTGGCTGCGCAGGCGGGAGGTTGCCTTCTCCTTCGAAGCCGGCGACTGCCCCCTGCGTGCCTGCCTCGTCGCGTATAACGGGCGGGGGATCATCTTCCTCGACGGTGCTGATCCGCCGGCCGAGCAGCGGTTCTCCCTGGCGCACGAGATTGCTCATTTCCTCCGCCACTACTGGCTACCGCGGCAGGAGGTTGCCGCGCGCCTGGGGCCGGCGGCCATCGGGGTGCTCGATGGCGAGCGGGCCCCAACGGTCGAGGAGCGGATCGATGCCCTCCTCGCGCGCACCTGGCTCGGCGTCCACGTGCACCTCCTGCCGCGCGGTGCCGCCGATCTCGAGCGGGTCATCGAGGCCGAGCGCGAGGCCGACCTTCTGGCGTGCGAGCTCCTGGCGCCGAGCGATCAGGTGCTGGCGGGGATCGCCCCGGGGCCGGGTCCGGCGCGGCGGCAGGCGGTCGAGGCGCGGCTCCGGGAGGAGTTTGGCCTGCCGCCCGGCCCCGCCGCCCGCTATGCCGCTCGCCTCGTTCCGCCGGGGCCGCGGCCGGGGTGGCTCCTGGAGCGGCTCGGCCTGGGGGGTTCAGGGCGGCCGCCCGCATGAGCGGCGCGTTGGCACGCGGTGTCGAACTTTTGCGTTCCGGGTGGGAAATCATGGGCAGGAGGGAGCGATGGAGCTCGGAAACGAGAGCGGGCCTGACGATTACGATCCAATGGGGGAGGCCGTCAGCGGGGGGCCGCACGTTACGGCCGAGGACTACCGCGCCAGTTTCGGCGAAGACCTGCTGCGCACGCTGGACCTGGATACCTGGCTGACCGGGGAAGACCTCTCGCAGGTCTATCATCGACTGGCTGGCGAGGTGCGTCAGGCGGTCCAGCAGGAGGAGCGACTGCTGGACGTGGTTCGCCAGGAGATCTTCCCGCGCATCACGCGGCGGCCGTCGGCGCCGCCGTGCGCAGGGGTCTACACTGTGGACCTGCCGGAGATCGAGAAGATCCACCGGGGTCTGCTCTTCAACGGGGGCGTCGAGGCCTGCGACGGGACCCGGCTGGTCCACGATACCCTTCCGCTCACGATCCTGCAGATCGGCATTACCCTGGTCTCCTACCAGGGCAACCAGGGGACGTGGAGCCAGCGCCTCTTCCGCCGGGATCTGCGGATGAGCGGCGGCGACCCGGTCGACGAGATGCTCGAACTCCTGGTGCGGCGGAACCAGCGGTCCGGCCTGAACCAGACCAGCCCGCGCGACCAGCTCTCCGAGCTGGCCCAGCGCGGCATTATGGCCTATGCCGAGCGGGCGATCCTCCTGCGACGGTCATCGGCAGTCTGGCGGATGGGACACGGGAGCCCGGCACCGTACGAGCTGATTACGGGCTCGGGCAGTATGGACCTGATGATCGAGGGGACGAAGATCATCCGCGCGCTGGTCGAGGAGCACCAGAAGTTCGTCTTCGTTGCCAGCGAGCCCCGCGATCGGGTCCTGCTCACCATCGGCCAGGCACTGCGGCCGCTCGAGTTCGCCATCGTCGGGACGCTCGCCGAGCAGATCGCAGAGATCGTCGAGCGCGGCCACTACCGGGGCGAGCTGAGCGTGGATCACCGGTGGGACGGCGAGGAGCTCACTCCTGAGGAGTGGATTCGCCGGTTTCGAGACCGGGTCGCCTCGCAGGTAGTTGTCGGGGTCTACCGGGCGACGAAAATGGCGCCGCCTCAGGTCTTCTATGCCCATGCCGAGCACGCCGAGCTGGCGGCGGCGATCGCCCTGGCCGACAGCATCCTTCAGGAGCACCGCGGCTTCCCTCTGCTGATCGACCTCGCTCACGGGGTGGGAGCCAGCGTGTTCGGCCAGGATACCCTGCGCGGTCCGGTCGCGGTTGCTTACGCTGATCTCGGCGTGCCCTGGCGCTACGAGACCGAGCGCACCAGCCGCATCGGGTAAGGCTGCCCCCGTCGGGGCACGACGCGGAGAGCACATCGAACGGGGAGAGAGCAGGTCTCCCTGGAAAGGAGAACAAATGATCGATCATGAACAGCGGGCGCCTGGCGGCTCCGGGGATGGGGCCTTCGAGCCGCTGCGGCCGCACCTGCACCGTCTGGATGAAGACATCGCCGCGGCAGGGGGAGAACTCCTGACACCGGCGGAGCTTGAGGGCTCGATCGGCCAGACGATGTTCGACCTGCCCGGCAGTGAGGACAACACCGTGACGGTACTCCTGCCGAAAGAGAACATCCAGCGGGCGCCCTCCCAGGCCCTTCTGCGGATTCGCAGTCGCGATGGGCGGCGCTACATCGGCATCGTCTCGGCCGGACCGTTTGCCGAGCCGGACAGCCTGCGCGGGGACTCGCCCATCCTGGTCACCGTCGCAACGCGCGGCGGCCTGTATCTTCCGCCCTACCACGGACGGGTGCAGGTCGAGCTCCTCGGCGAGGAGCAGGCCGATGGGAGCCTCGTGCCGCCCCGCCTGCGTCCCCTGCCGACCAGCCCGGCCTTCGTGCTTGACGAGGCCGAGACGACGCGGGTTCTGCGAGCGGATGGAGACCTGCGGCTCGGGCTGGTGGTCGGCTACGAGCGGCTGCCGGTGGCCATCCCCTCGCAGGCGAAGGCGGTCCTCCCACGGCACACGGCGATCCTCGGCACGACTGGCGGTGGGAAGTCGACCACGGTGGCGCGGCTGATCGATCAGGCCCAGGCGGCGGGCATGGCGGTCATTCTTCTTGATGTCGAGGGTGAGTACACCTTCCTGCACGAGGCGACGACCGATCCGCGCATGCGCGCCAGCCTGGCCGAGCGCGGGCTGGCGCCGCGGGGCATCCCCACAACACTGTACCACCTGGTTGGCCGTGAGACGAGCAATCCGGGGCATCCGCGGCGGCAGAGCTTCTCCCTTCAGTTCGCCCGGCTGTCCCCGTACGCGGTGATCGATATCCTCGATATGTCCGATGCCCAGGCTGATCGCTTCCTCAAGGCATTCGACACGGCCAAGGCCGTCCTCCGCGATCTCGGGATCTTCCCGAAGCCCGGCGATCCGGCGCAGGAGCGGCTGTCCCTGGAGATTGACGAGTTCGCGCGCGGCTATCCGCGGCTCACCCTTTCGATGATGATCGACGTCGTGCAGGCGTGCGTGAACCGCGCCGAGGGGCAGGAGATCCGGCCGTTCACCCGGGAGTTCCAGCGGGAAAATGCGGAGGTCCTGAAGCGGCACGTCGGCAGGCTCAAGATCGACGCGCCGATCTCCTGGCGTGCGCTCCTGGGAAAGCTCTGGCGTCTGCACCGCCTGAAGGTGTTCGATCAGGACTCGGCCTATCCCCTGAAGTATGACCAGCTTCTGGTGCCGGGCGCGGTGTCGGTGATTGACCTCTCTGACAGTGGGGCGAGCGAGCTCACCAACCTGGCGATCGCCGATCTCCTGATGGGCGTGCAGGAGGCGCAGGACAAGGCCTACCAGGCGCACGAGCGAAGCGGGGGACCGGCCCCCGCACGCGTGCTCATCATCATCGAGGAAGCGCACGAGTTTCTGAGCGCGGAGCGGGCGGAGAAGCTGGAGGGCCTGTTCCAGCAGGTATCCCGGATCGCCAAGCGGGGGCGGAAGCGGTGGCTCGGGCTGGTCTTCGTCACCCAGTTTCCGCAGCACCTGCCGCGGCAGATCTTCGGGCTGGTGAACTCATACATCCTGCACAAGCTCACCGATCCCCAGGTGATCGCGACCCTGCAGCGGACGATCAGCGGGATCGACGATGGGCTGTGGCGGCGTCTGCCTGGTCTTGCGCCCGGGCAGGCGATCGTCTCCTTCCCGCACCTGACGCGTCCGCTCCTCGTCTCGATCGATCCAACGCCTGCAAAGCTGCGACTGGTGGAGTGAGGGTACTTGCGATACGGCCTTGACGAATTAAGCCGGGCGGATCGAGGCATTCTGCTCCAGACCATGAGATTTAACCTGCCCAATTTTCAGCATCCTGTCCCGGCTTGGCTACTCGGGCTAGATTCTACTGCCAACACTCGGCGGTTGGAAAGGAAGACGGTCTTGACAGGCGCCCGGTATGAACGTATGATGGGAGTAGATTATACCCTTGGGAGGTAAAATCTATGGTAAAAAGAGCACGCCGCCAAGCACAGCACCACGTGGGAGTAGCCCCCCATCCCTCAGGGCGCTGGCGCGCGCAGATCCAGCTCACATTAGGGGTCTACGACACCCCCGAGGAGGGACACGCTATCTACCTCGAGGCCGAACGGCTGTTCCGGCCGCAGGCGCTCGCATTACGGCGGCGCTGCGGTGATCTGCGAGGGACGTGATCGTGGAGGGCTTCATCGTCCAGGTGGTTGAGATCGAGCTGGAGCCGCTGGCACCGCTCGGGCTGGGGCGCAATGTGGGGGCCGCTCTGCGCGGCGCACTCTTCGAGTCCCTGCGCTGGAACCTCAACGTTTGCCTCTACAAGCACCTTCCCTCCTGCGTGCCGTGTTCCCTTCGCCACGTTTGCCCCCTGGCCGGTCTCCTGGCCACCGTGGATGACGACGCCCTGCGCGGCCACGACGCCCCCCGCCCGATGACGATCGAGCCGCCGCTCGGACTGCAGCGGACCTATCCGGTCGGCAGTCAGCTTCGCTTCACCCTGACCCTGCTCGGCGCGGGCACCCGGTATCTGCCGTATGTCGTCCTGGCGGCGCGCGAGCTGGAACGGAGCGGCCTGGGACGCCGCCTCGATGGTCTGGTGGGGGAAACGCGGGGACGCGCTCCGGTGCGGCTTGGGCGGGTATCGGCCGTCCACCCGTTCAGTGGCGCCCGCGAGACGATCCGCGCACCCGGCGCTGACCTGATACACCCGTCCAGCCTTGTCGTCACGCCCGCAGACGTCGAGTCCTTCGCCGCAACCCTGCCGGCTGATGCGATAACCCTTGATCTGCTGACACCCCTGCGTCTGGTCGAGGGGGGACGGCTGGTCCACCCCCTGCGCTTCGACGCGCTGATCTGGCGGCTCCACGACCGCCTCGCAGCGCTCTGCCGCCATCACGCCGCCGGCGGCGAATGGATAGGCGACAGCCGCGCGCTGGTCGAGCGCGCGCGAGCGGTGCAGGTGGCCCGCGACGCGACGACCTGGCTGGACCTCGAGGCGCATTCGAGCCGGACCGGTCGCTGGAGCCCGACCGGCGGCTACGTCGGCCAGATTACCTTCCGAGGGGATCTCACGCCGTTCCGCTCCCTGCTGGTCTGGGGCAGTCTCGTGCACGTCGGCAAGTCGGCTACTCGCGGCAACGGCTGGTACCGCATCCGCACCCCGGCTGTCGAGCGCCCCATCCCATCTGACGCCGCTGAGGAGATACGCCGATGAGCACGCGGTCCTGGCCCGGGGAAGAGGTCTACCGCGCCGCGTTTCGGCGGCTGAACGGGGTCGATCCCTATCCGTACCAGGTACGCCTCGCCGAGCAGCTTACGGCCGGCCGCAGTGTCGTCCTGCGGGCACCGACCGGCGCCGGGAAGACGCGGGCCGTTCTCACACCATTCCTGGCCGCAGACCTTCCCTGGCCGGGGCGTCCAACCCGCCTCATCTACGCACTCCCCCTGCGGTCGCTGGTGCAGCAGGTGCACGCGGAGGCAGGGCGTCTCCTCGAGCAGGCCGGCCATTCTCCGTCCGAGGCGACGATCCAGACCGGTGAACAGCCCGATGACGAGTTTTTCGATCGCGGTCGCATCATCGTCACCACCTACGACCAGGTGCTCAGTGGACTGCTCTGCGCACCCTACGGCCTCTCGCGCTCCCGGCGCACCATCAACGCCGGCGCCGTCGCGGGCGCGCTCCTCGTCTTCGACGAGTTCCATCTGATGGGGACACGGACGGCCCTGCCGACTGGTGCTGCACTTCTGCACCTGTTCACCAACCTGACCATCTCGGTCTGGATGACCGCAACGGCAACACGGGAAACGGTCGATCGGCTCGCCAGTGCCCTCGACTGTGCAGAGCTCTCGCTTGTGCCGGAGGAGCTGGAGGCCCTTCCGATCATTGCCGCCACGCGGCGCACCCTGGCACGCATCGATGCGCCGCTGACCGCTGACGCGGTCCGGAGGCACGCCAGGGGACGAACCATCGTGATCGTGAACACCGTCGACCGTGCCCAGGCACTCTACCAGGAGCTGGCTCCCTGGGCCAGGAAGCGCGGCGTGCCGATCAGCTGTCTGCATGCGCGCTTCTTCAAGCCCGACCGCGATGCGCGGACGGCCGCGCTCCGCTCCTGGTTCGGCCCAGGGAGTGGGGGGAGAGCGGCGATCCTGATCGCCACCCAGGTCATCGAGGCCGGGATGGACCTTTCCGCGGATGTCCTGCTCAGCGAGCTCTGCCCGATGAACGCGCTGCTGCAGCGGGCCGGGCGCTGTGCGCGCTTCCCCGGTGAGCAGGGGACAGTGCTCGTCTTCTCTCTGCCGCCCGAGGAGAACGGCTACCTGCCGTACGGCGAGCCGGGCACGCCCGATCCCGCGCTCGCGGCCACAGATGCCGTGCTGCGACGCCGGGAGAGCTGGGAGATGCATCCCGAGCTGGTGGAGGAGTGGGTGCAGGAGGTCCACGGCTCAACTGATGCGGCCGTTCTGGAGCAGGTCAGCCATCATGCGCGCGGGGCGGAAGTCCGCCAGACGATCCTCACGAGCCTGACCCAGGGGAACCCCGGCGGTGTGGCGCACCTGATCCGCGAGGCCGATGACGACCAGGTGCGGGTGATCATTGCGCCAGCCGATGCGCTTCCGCCATCGCCGGCACACCGTGAGGCAGTGCGTATCTCCCGCTGGGCGCTCCGTCGAGCGCTCGTTCCGGATCGTCCCGCTGTGGCCTGGCTCTGGGACCTGGGGGCGGACCAGCCTTGCTGGAGGGAGGTGGAATCGACCCACGATCTGGCACTGGCCCAGGTGGTATGTCTGGCGCCCACGATCGCAGGCTACCGAGAGGACCTCGGACTGCGGCTCGGCGAGCCCGGCACGGCGGTCAGCCCACCGCGTGACCCGCCCCCACGCCCGGGGCACCGACCACTGCACCGGGAGGGCTGGCTCGCGCATACGCAGGCGGTGGCCTGCCAGGCTCTCGCCCGGTGGGAACGCGAGCGCGCTGGCCTGGCAGCAGTTGGCATAGAGCGCCGATATGGACTGCCGCCAGACGTCACCGGGGAGGTCATTCGGGCGTGCGCCCTGCTGCACGACCTCGGCAAGCTGCAGAGGCGGTGGCAGGAGTGGGCCACCCGGTATGAGCGCGCGCGAGATCCGTCGTGGAACGGCGGCGAGCCGCTTGCCCACACCGATTTCAACCCTGATGACCCCGCCGACCGCGCCCGGGCACGCGGCATCACCCCTGGCCGTGGACCGCACGCGGCGGCCAGTGCCTGGTACGGTGCGCTCTACCTGCAGCATCTCCTGCGGATGGTGCCGAAGGAACGGTACAAGGGCGTTGCCTCGGCCTGTCTGGCGGCGGTCGCCGCTCACCACGGCGGCTGGATCCCGATGAGCGGTGCACTGCCGCTCGATGACCTCGTGGTCGGCTGGGAGGAGTGGGCCGAGCGGGCGATCGGCCAGCGTCCGGATCCTCGCGTGGTAACGGCCCTGCGGCAGGAGCGCGATCCGCGGGGCACACTGGAAAGGCTCCTGGCCTGGGCGGTAGACCCCCAGGAGCTGGAGGCATGGTTTGGGCTGGTCGCGTTCCTGGTGCGGATCCTCCGCCTGTCTGACTGGAACGCGACGTCTGAGGGAGGTGAGATATGAGTGAGCCCCTTGCTGATCTGATCGGCAACACGTTTCGTCTCGCGCGCTCGACCGGCACCCATGCAGATGTGCTCACTGCCGTCGGTCTAGCGGATGTGCTTGCTGAGACAGTTGGCGACACCCGGGTCGATCTGGGGGCGGATGCACAGGAGCTGTGGGTCGAGGTGCGGGTCGAGCCGGGAATGGCCGTGCCGGGGCGGCTGACTGTCAGCCCGGGCTACCCGTATCTGCGTGCGCGGAGGGCGGAACCGCTCCCAACAGGAGTGGTGGACTATCTCTGCTTCGAAACCGAGCGGGAACGCGACCGCCGCTACGCGGCAGCCCGAGAGGCACTCGTGCAGGCCCGTCGGAAGGGCCTGCCCGTTGATCCGACGCTCGAGCACACAGTGCTGGAGAACGCGCCACCCGAGCACTGGCGGCCGGCTCGGGTGATGTATGTTCTGACCAATCACACTGCACCCAACAGCGTTCACGCCTATCTGGCAGGCCGATCAGCGCAGGAGCGGTCGGACGAGGTCACGGCAGCGCTCCGGGCCCTGGCACGCGGCCAGCAGGCGGCAGTGGGCTGGAAGGCGGACTCGGTCCAGCTGTTCAACCCGGCTGCGGCGAAGGGCTACGCGCGGCTCAAGCCCGACAGTACCAACCGGAACGACCGGACCAAAGAACAGTGGACAGACCCGTTCATCGAGTGGCTGCGCTACCGCGGCTACTTCCGGGTGGGCTGTCCGTTCTTCCTGGGTCCGCGGGGAGAGGACATCCGCCTCTATACGCCGATCCCCGCCCGGATCAGCCTCGCCGGTCTGAGACGGGTCGCGGCAGACCTGCGTCGCCAGGGCATCCGGGCGAGTGCGCCGAAGCTCGACATTCTGGCGGTTCTGCGCGTAGCCGAGTTCCTGATTCAACACTCTCCCCAGGCGCAGGAGGGCACGCGCACGGCGCTGGAGGAGGCGCTCGGCTTCCCCCTGCAGGACCGCACGCCGGCCCAGATCATCGAGGGACTGGCGATTACCCACTATCAGTCGCTCGGGAGCGCCCGGGCGGTCTCATCCATCCAGGTCCTGGCGATCCCCGACTGGTTCCCGATCCGAAGTCGCGACGATGCCCTGGAGTGGATCGCCATTCTGGACGAGCACCGGCGGGTCATCCGGGGGCTGGACGACAGTCACTCCGACGAGATCGGGCTTCTGCTGGGCTACCGGCGCTTCCTCGAACGGCGCGGCCAGGGCGCGGTGGACGCACTGCTGGACTTCATGGGCTCCTACGGGCCGCTTCTCCTCCGCGCCTGGGAGGCGGGGCGGCGCATTCGCATCTTTCGAACACATCATCTTCGGAGGTTGCTCGACGGGATGGCACCGCAGTTTTCAAATATCATCGCCGATCCGGGCTTCGAGGCGATCGCCCGGGCAGTGCGGCGAGCCACGGTCCAGGCACAGCTCCTCAAGGTCAAGGCGAAAGACGCGAAGGATGTGCGGGAGATTCGCTACGATCTCTTGCCCGAGCTCCAGCGGGCACGGCGGCTCGGCGATCGCGAAGTGTTCATCCAGGTCGTCGCGGACTTCGTGGCGCGCTATAACGCCGAGAACGCACGCCGTTGGGAGATGAAGAAGCAGGCCCCTCCAAACGTCCGGACCGAGGAGTTTGCCCGCTTCATTCAGCTGGTTGATGAGTACGGGGCCGGCATCGTTGGCGCACTGCTCTGCGCCTACGGCACCTGCATCGAGCCGCGCGATGAGGCCGGCGAGCCTGAGGCTCCAGCCGAGGAAGAGATCGCCGGGACTGATGATACACCTGAGATAGACAATGCGACTACGAATGGAGAAGGAGACTGACGATGGCAGTGGTATATGGGCTTGCCCTTTCCGCACGCGTAACCCTTGACCTGCACAACCTGAATAACGAGGGAACGGAAGGAAACCAGCAGCAGACCCGCATGGTCACCATCCTCGATGGCAGTGGGCAGCGGAAGGTCGTCAACGCGGTCAGCGGCGATATGCTCAAGCACATGCTGGTTGATCACCTGATCCCCCTGCTGGACCAGGCACACCAGCCGCTGTCGCCCGGTGCCCGGGCACACGATGCCGACCGCATCACCGCTAATAACCCCGCGTTCAATACCTTTGCCCAGGATCGAAAGAACAGCGAATCGGTGGTCCTGACGCGCATGCTGACCGACTGCAGCCTGACCGACATCGCGGGCGCGCTGGTCACCGGCAACCGGGCGATCGCCCGCAAGTCGGTTGTGGAGCTGGGATGGGCCATTGGCCTGCCGGACTCGACGATTACCGAGCAGTTCTTCCACGTGAAGTATGCACCGGAAGGGCGCGGCGGAGCGGCAGGCACCGAGAGCGTCACCGGCGCGCAGGCGATCTTCCACCGCCCGGCGTCGTCTGGTGTCTATGCGCTCGTCTGCAATCTGGATCTCTGGCGGATCGGCCAGAACGACATCACCCGTACGTACGTGGTTTCGCGCGGCGACCGTGCCGCCCGGGCCCGGGCGCTCCTGCACGCCCTTTCGGCGATGCTTGTCAAGCCGAACGGCGCTCAGCGCGCCACCCAGGCGCCGCACGTGCTCGGCCTCGAGGGGGTCATTGCGGTTTCCTCGACCACCCTGCCGCCGCCTATGGTCAGTCCGCTCGCGCCCGATTTCGAGGATCAGATCGAGCGGATCGCGACGACATACAACCGGATCGCACCGGACGCGATCCAGACCTGGCGGGTCGGCAGCCTCGCGGAGTGTGTGGAACGGCTGGCCCGGATCGCGGCCGAGCTGGAAGTTCCGGAGCTTTCCGATGGCCGCCCCGACTGATGCCGCCTGGCTTGTTGCGCGCTTCCTGCCCTGTACGCTTTTCGCCCTGAAGGTGAGCAGTGCGACGAGCTCGGTCGGGCGGACGCTCCTGGTGCCGACGCCGTATGCGATCAAGATGGCACTGGTAGAGGCGGCATTCACCGCCGGGCTCTCCCAGTCGGACTGCGCCGCCCTGCTCCGGGCGCTGATTCCGGTGCCGGTGCGGATCGGACCGCCGGCGCGCGCGGTGGTGTCGCACACGTTCCTGAAGATCCGTCAGGAGCCCAAGACGCCCGATCCGGCTCATCGGTACATCTCTTCCGTGGCGTACCGAGAGGTCGTGTACCACCAGGGGGAATGGCGCTGGGCCTTTGGCGTCGGGGATCAGCCGCCGGAGCTGGCCGCGCGGCTGGTCCTTCTGCTCCCGTACGTGCGCTCGATCGGTCGGCGAGGCTCGTTTGTCCAGTTTGTGGGAATTGAATGGCGCGACGAGCTTGATGCGGGGTTCACCCAGCCGGTCGAGCACGGAGCCCTTCGGATGCCGCTACGGGGGCACATTGTCCCGCTGGATGACCTGGGACCGGAGGCGGATCTGGCAACGCTCAGCCCGTACTCGCCCAGCCGCGCGGTGGCGGGCCGGCACCGCGTCTTCGTGAACACAGTCGTCCCGCTCGGCGTGGCGAACGCTGGCCCGGGCTTCACCGAGTACCGGTCGGAATAGGTCGATTCGGGTAGATCGATTCGGGATCTGCGGCCGGACAGGACGCCCCACCGGGCCGGACCGACGTGCTCCCGGGGTCGAGATACACCCCGGGAGCACGCCCATCGGGCTGGGCAGCGGAAAAGGAAAGCGCCGGGGGCCGTCGCGGGGGTCGCCCGGGGGCGGGGGG
>JADGGD010000343.1 GCA_019690095.1 Chloroflexota bacterium | reverse complement strand
CGGTGGGGGAAGAGAAGGCGGCGGCCCGGGGGCGTCGCGGGATGGGCTCCAGGGGGGGAGCACCCGAGCGTGCTCCTCGGCCTCGGCGAACGCCTGTGACCGGGGGAAGAGCTCGTAGGTCTCACGACCCGCGCGGATCCCGTTCCGCACCCCGCGTGCGATGCAGTCGCACTCGACCGGGCACCGGTTCCGCGTCATGCCTCAGTGCATGGCGGACGCGAAACCCGGAGGCCCGCCCTCGCGCGACGCGTCCTCGAACAGAGCAGGTGGTGCGACCTCGCGGCGCTGCCATGGAGTGACGCGCGCAAGCTCGGGCACGAAGCGCGTCGTGCGCCCCTCGCGCAACCGCGCCGGACGTTCTTCGCGCCTGTCCTCGATCGGCACCGGCTCCACTGCCTTATCTCCCCCCGTCACCCGGCCCCGGCCAACGGGGGCTGGAATTGGCACCGCGCCGTGCGGCCGGTTGTCGCGGCGTCCTCGGGCCAGATCCCTCGGCCGCTCTCGATAAGTGCTGGCGACGTATGCGGTTGTAGCGGTCCAGATCCTACCACAATCACTGCCCTCAGGGGTGCCACGGCACATGGGCCGTGGAAGCCAGTTAGAGGGCACCCGGCTCCCAACAACGCTTCAACGGTGCCACAGCCGGACGGCTGTGGAATCACGACGCGCTGGAGGCGTTCCGCGCCTATCAGGACCTGCTTCAACGGTGCCACAGCCGGACGGCTGTGGAATCCCGCGCGCATGTCGCGGCCAGCTCCTCCCATTGACGCTGCTTCAACGGTGCCAGAGCCGGACGGCTGTGGAATCTTCTTGCTGCCAGGTTAGCAGGTGCATGCCAAGTAGTGCTTCAACGGTGCCACAGCCGGACGGCTGTGGAATCCTCGCGGGAACGGTAGACCGCTCGCCGGCCGACGATGCTTCAACGGTGCCACAGCCGGACGGCTGTGGAATCGCTGCCAGCACCCGAGGCCGGGCACGTCGGGCAGGAGGCTTCAACGGTGCCACAGCCGGACGGCTGTGGAATCGGCGCCGGGCCGAAACCGGCCGAAAGGCCGGTCGCGGGCTTCAACGGTGCCACAGCCGGACGGCTGTGGAATCGGGCCCGGCTCGGTCGGGCGGGGGAATTGAAAATAGCTTCAACGGTGCCACAGCCGGACGGCTGTGGAATCTGGTACACGGCCGACCAGCAGTCGCCGAAGTCGATGGCGCTTCAACGGTGCCACAGCCGGACGGCTGTGGAATCGAGGCACCGACGGGCCTGCGCGGCCCAAGGGGCGTTCTCGCTTCAACGGTGCCACAGCCGGACGGCTGTGGAATCCCTACCTTGCCGATCCGGCCCAATTCGACCCGATCCGCTTCAACGGTGCCACAGCCGGACGGCTGTGGAATCCTGCCGGCGCCGCGTGAGCCATTCCGCGCTGGCCGAGCTTCAACGGTGCCACAGCCGGACGGCTGTGGAATCGGAGGTCTTGGCCGCGATCCTGGCCGGGCCGGTGCTGCTTCAACGGTGCCACAGCCGGACGGCTGTGGAATCCACGCGTCGCAGATCCTGACGTGCCGGCCGATGCCGGCGCTTCAACGGTGCCACAGCCGGACGGCTGTGGAATCTTGATCCGGTTGCTCTATAGCCTGGAGACGGCTATCAAGCTTCAACGGTGCCACAGCCGGACGGCTGTGGAATCGCCTGTATGCGCAATGGAAATTTGTTTCGGCTACGGGGCTTCAACGGTGCCACAGCCGGACGGCTGTGGAATCCACGACCGCGCGGAGCTGCAGTGGCGGCGAGTTGGCGCGGCTTCAACGGTGCCACAGCCGGACGGCTGTGGAATCGGCCGGCCGGATCGTCGGGTGATAGCGGAGGTTCCAGCTTCAACGGTGCCACAGCCGGACGGCTGTGGAATCACGGGCCGCCCTTTGAGGCAGAAGTGCAGAACGCCATGCTTCAACGGTGCCACAGCCGGACGGCTGTGGAATCCAACCGCCTCCGAAGGCGTGTCGCCAAAAGCCGGCGTGGCTTCAACGGTGCCACAGCCGGACGGCTGTGGAATCCGGGGGTTGCGTGCCCATTGTCCCGCGAGGCAACCCGGCTTCAACGGTGCCACAGCCGGACGGCTGTGGAATCCGTCTGCCTCCCGCCCGGGTCCCTCTCGGCCGCCTTGCTTCAACGGTGCCACAGCCGGACGGCTGTGGAATCGTGCCGCGCAGGGCGGAGATTCGAGCTTCAACGGTGCCACAGCCGGACGGCTGTGGAATCAGGGCCCGCCCGATGATGGCCGGGTGGCACCTGGCCGGCTTCAACGGTGCCACAGCCGGACGGCTGTGGAATCCCGGGCCAGGGCCTGCCGGCCACGGCCCGGCGGGAACTGCTTCAACGGTGCCACAGCCGGACGGCTGTGGAATC
>JADGGD010000068.1 GCA_019690095.1 Chloroflexota bacterium | reverse complement strand
TGGTACGACCTCACCGTGACCGCCGACTACCGCGGCCCCAACCCCGTCTTCTCCTTCCTGATCAGCGGCCAGACCGTCTACTCCATCACCGATACCTCCGCCGGCTCCAGCACCGACCGCCCCGCCTTCCTCGCCGTCGGCTTCGGCCCCGGCAGCTGGGGCATTAACTCCGGCAGCATCATCGCCGACCAGATCTCCCTCTCCAGCGGTCAGTAGAGCCGCCCCGGGTACACTGCCCGGTCCTCCGCACGGGGTTCCGCCGGGGTAGCCAGTCATCCATCAGCACGGTGGATGCGGCCGGGACGTGGAACACATGGCCAGGCACGGCTACCAGGGGCATTGCTCCCCACTCTGGTTTCGGGTGGGCCGATGCCGTGCGCGCTGGCCACGATGAACTGACGGGACGATGAAGGCCCACCGCTCCGGGGCACGACCCGCGGTCCCGTTAAGGGCGCGGCGGCCTCGGGAATGGCTCCGGCATGGCACCCTGGGAAGCGACCCAAAACAGACAGTGAATAAGGATGCACGCACGCGATGGGCCAGGCGGGAAGCGAACCAGGATCTGACTGCTGGCCCTGATCCCGACCCGGTGGCTGCGCTACTTCAGTGCTACTTCAGGATGGGCGAGAGCTGGACGGTGTAGGGAAGACTGCCGGGGCCACTAATCTTCACTGCGACGTCGGTTGTCGTCGCAGGGAGGCTGGAGAGATCGAGGACGAGATTTCCCGAGCCGTCGGCGGTGATCGAGCCCTGCTGCCGAGTGAGGTTGCCCGGATCGTCAAACTCCCACCACTCGACGGCATAGGTCTGGCCGGGGGAGAAGCCCGCAATCGTGACTGTACCAGAGAGCGTGCCCCAGGGAATGCCGTTCACGACGTTGTACCAGGTGTGGTTGACATTCTGAATCCACACGTAGGCCAGTCCATCCTGGGGATCCTTCTGGCCCAGGGCCCGTACATTGCCCGACGACGCCCGCGCGCCGGCATCGCGGAAGCGGCCATTATTGATGGGGATGCCGGTCAGGAAATCGTGAACCGCCCTGTACTGGAAGGCCAGATTATTCTTGACGATGTTATCGGTCCACCAGTAGAGATCGTACATCCCACCGGGATTGAGGGTCGCCCACTCCAGGTTGTGGAGCCAGACGCCGTGGACATCCCGCGCCAGGTCAGGAAGCTCCTGCTGGGGCCCACCCGGATAGTCCAGGCCGGTCTCGCCGCGCACCAGCGGCTTTCCGGCGCCGGACAGGCTCGTCGCCCCGTCCAGGAGCGAGTAGACAGTAGTGAACCAGCTACTGTCGTAGTCCATGCGGATCCGGTCATCGAACGAGCCGTCACCATACAGACGGGCAACCCGCCCGTCTGGGGCCTGAATGACCAGATTATCAAACCACGCCGTGCCGCTCGTCGCGTAGCGGTTCTGGAAGGTCAGCACAAGCTGGTGCCAGCCGCTATCAGGCACGGTGAGCGTACCGGAGATCGGCTGATAATCATACGTCCCGGCCGGGGAGGTGCAGATCCAGTAGGCAGAGGGGTTTCGGGGATCGGTCGGGATGACCATGGTGTTTGAGCTGTCCAGTCCGACTAGAAGCTGAGGACCGGCCAGGTTAGCGGGAGCCCCATAGGGGCAGCTGCCCGCAATGCCCTGCGCCCGGACCACTGCCGAGATCGTCCAGGTTCCCTGGCCGCGAATCGGGATCGCTTTGCTTCCGGAGACCACACCGGCTGGCACGGCGATCGCGCCGGCGCTACCCCGATAGGTATTGGACGGGTTTGTCTCGAGGGTCGTCCCCGCGGGAGGAGACCATTCGTAGCTTCCGAGGCCGGTGCTGATGTAGGCGTGCAGGTCGGCATAATCGAGGTCCGGATAAGACGGATTGGCCCAGAACTCCTTAACCGGGAAGCCGGCCCAGGTCGAGGTCGTCACCATGTGGCGGTTGGGATCGAGCTGGTGGATCAGGCGGGCGAAGCTGTTCGCCATCTCATAGTGGTATCCGTTATATGGGTCGCCCTCGTTCAAGAGTTCCCAGGAATGCAGGCCAGTCGTGTAGCTCCAGCGCGCGGCAAGGTAGCGCCAGAAGTACTCATGGAGCCGTCGGACTTTGGTGTTAGGGGCGGCGTAGAAGTTATTGTTACTGCCGGAGGCAGTCAGCGTGCCATCTGGATTGATATCGTTCCACACTCGATCGTTCTTCTCGAGAACGACCAGTTTGAGATAGACGTGATTCTGCGCCGCGCGGTCGAGGATGTAGTCCCAGTCCCAGGAACGCGGCTGATTGAAGTCCATGTGCATATCGCTTGCGCTCTTGGCCAGGATCTCCGGCCCCAGGCTGCCATCCGGCAGCACCTCCCGGAGCGATACCTGACTGACGTTGGCCTGGCCTGCTGTAACGTTATCCAGCATCAGGTAGAGGTACGGAAGGAAATACTCGCTTGCGCTGGTCGTGATCGTTCCCTGGACGGTTATCCAGCCGCTATTCTGGACGTAGGGGACGAGGTTCGGCACCGATGCCAGATCGTCCGGGCACGCGTTCACCCAGTCACCCTGCTTGACGGTAAAGCCATACCCCGATCGGGACGGATCACGCGGTCCGTTCACGCCTGCGACCTGGACGGTCACGCTCAGTCGATAGGTTGTGCTCGGCTTCACCGCGATATGCCCCTGGGTCCAGCCATTGAAGAGGCAGAAGCGGTTGGCAGACGAATCCAGGCTGAACACGTAATCGTGGCCAGATCCCGACGGGGCAATGGCCAGGCCGGGATCCGGGAGATACCCGCCGTACTGCGGGCCTCCGAACCATACCCACGGGCCCCAGGCACTCCCGGCGATATCTGAGCCGCTCATCCAGACCCGCAGGAAGTCGATGCCGTTAGCGCTGTCGCCTGCCAGCTTTGCCTCGGCATCATAGGTCAGATTCGTGACATTGAAGCCCTCATCGTGCCCGAGGCCAATGAAGGGTGTGCCGTCGGAGAACTCGAAGTAGCGAGGATCGGCTGTGCTGACATGCAGGAAGCCATGGTCGCCGGCAGCCGGCGGCCCGACCGTGAAGCTCCCGATGGCTGTTTGAACCCAGTTCGGGCAGGGATTGACGCCCGGCGGGCAGATTGAGGCATCCTGCGCCTGAACGCGGTACTGCCAGGTTCCCTGGAGGGACGGCGCGAAGCGGATCTTCCAGACCGGGCCGCCCCGGGGATAGAGCCACTCGACGCCGTTGATCTGCTGCCGCTGGTAGTCCTGATAGAGGAAGCCGGGCTGGACAAGGGCCCGGGACCAGTCGCTCTGACCTGGCGGAAGAAAGAGCCCCTGAACGGTAATCCCGATTCCGGCTGGCAGCCCGGGCGGCGGCGCGGGATCGTAAGGGAACTGAAGATTCGTTGCCACAGTATTGCTGACGTTGAAGGTCAGCTCGAACTTCTGGTAGAGCGGAACAGATGATGCGCTGGCGGTGAGACCAGTGATCGCAAGCCCGGCTGCGACCGACGTGCTGGCCCGGCCGAGGGTCGGCGCGAGGATCATGGTGAAGAGCACGGCCCCGAGGAGGATCCGGGCTGTGCTACGTCCGCGATGCCCGATGGACAACACCGCCGTTCTCCCCTGCGATCTTTCGACGCAGTCTGAACTTTCCTGAGAGACTTGCCGCGCTCCATCCTACGGCCGTTCACGGTCGCTCTTCAACGCTCTGAATAGCCCGTTCAGGGGGCGCGTCCAGTCCTGGGACCCTTGCGCCACCGGGCCCCACTGAAGGTACCAGACCACATCCACCGGCGGCAGCATCCCGGCAGCCGCTCGGTTCCCGAACCATCAAGCGGAAAGAGACGAGGCACAACGATGAATATTCTTCTCCTCACCCAGGTCGTCCCGTACCCGCCGGACAGCGGCCCGAAGATCAAGACGTACAATGTTCTGCGCTACCTCGCCCGGCGGCACGCCGTCCATCTGGTCTCCTTTGCCCGCTCTGCGGAGGAGGAAGCGCAGGCAGCAGCACTCCACCCCTTCTGTTCGGGGATCACGACGGTCCGGCTCGCGCGATCACGCTGGCGTGACGCACGGGCGTTCCTGACGAGCGTGCTGACGGACCGCCCGTTCCTCATCGAACGAGATGCCTCGGCCGCCATGCAGGCTCATCTGCACGCGCTGTGCGGACGCGAACGATTCGATGCCGTCCACGCCGACCAGCTCCCCATGGCCCAGTTCGCGCTGGATCTGCCGGTCCCCCTGCGCGTGCTCGATGCACACAATGCCGTCTGGACAATCGTCCGGCGTGCCGCCGGTCGGCTCCCCCCCGGCCTCCGCCTGCTCGCCGAGCAGGAATGGCGGCGGCTCCGCCGCTACGAAGGGATGGCCTGCCGTCATTTCGATCGGCTGACTGTCGTCAGCGCGGAGGATCGCGCCGCGCTCGAGCAGGCCGCCGGCACCTCTCTTCCCGCCCAGATCATCCCGATTGCCGTGGATACCCGCACGCTCGCGGTCATTCCGCGCGGCCCGGACGCGCGCCACGTGGTCAGTGTTGCCACGATGTTCTATCCACCGAATGCGGATGGGGTTCAGTGGTTTGCCAGCGAGGTCTTCCCCCTGGTTCGGCGGGATGTCAGCGAGACACGCTTTCTGATCGTCGGGAGTCGCCCGCCGCACCGGATCAGACGCCTGGCACGGCACGACAACGGGATCATCGTCACCGGCTACCTTGCTGACCTGGAGCCCGTGCTCCGGCAGGCGGCGGTCATGGTCGTACCCCTCCACGCGGGCAGTGGCATGCGCGTGAAGATCCTCGAGGCATTCGCACGGGGCATCCCCGTCGTCTCGACGACGATTGGTGTCGAGGGCATCGACGCCACACCCGGCGAGCATCTCCTCGTCGCTGATACACCCGCGGAGTTCGCACGGGCCGTGACGATCCTGCTCCGCGATCCGGCGGAAGCGGAACGCCTCGCCCGGAACGCCCGGCAGCTCGTTGTCGATCGCTACGATTGGCGTACTGCCCTGGTCGGGCTTGACCACATCTACGCCGACCAGGCGACGGCAGAGGGTGTCAAGGGAGGGTACCGATGAGAATCCTCTTTGCCCTTCCCTATGTCCCCTCACGCATTCGCGTTCGCCCCTACCAGTTCATTACCACCCTGGCGCGGCGGCACGAGGTTTGGGTCCTGGCAGCAGGCACCTCCGAGGACCCGCCCAGCTCGGCTACCCTGCAGGACCTCTGCCCATCCTGGGAGGCCCTGCCGAACCGGATCGGGGAGAGGATATACCAAGTGGCACGTGCCGCGTTGAACGGTCAGCCGCTCCAGGCCGCGGTCTGCCGATCGACAGCGTTCGAGCGGCGCTTTCGGGAACTCCTTGAGCGACCGGGCTTCGATGTCGTGCATGTCGAGCACCTGCGCGCAGCCTTCCTCGGCCCGCTGATTCCCCCGACAGTTGCATCACTCTTCGATGCTGTGGACAGCATCTCACTGCTCTGGGAACGGACCGTCCGGGCGAGCCACAGTCGGCGGCAGCGGCTCCTGGCCCGCCTCGAGCTCACCCGCACCCGCGCCTACGAGGCTCGTCTGCCGACCTGGTTCGATCAGCTCGTCGCGACCGCCGATGAGGACGCGCGGGCGCTCGAGCAGCTCGCTCCGGGCACGCACGTCGAGGTCATTCCCAACGGGGTCGACCTGGCAGCATTTGCGCCGTGGGAGGGTCCGCGAGAGCCCGCGACCCTCGTCTTCACTGGCAAGATGTCCTACCACGCGAACGTGACCGCAGTCCTCGTCTTTGTCCGGGAGATCCTCCCTTTGATCCGGCGATCCCGCCCCGATGCGCGCCTGGTGATTGCGGGCCGGGATCCGCCGCGCACGGTGCGTGCCCTTGAGGCTGATCCCGGGATCACCGTCACCGGCTACGTGCCCGACCTTCGGGCGACCGTCGGCCGGGCGACCGTTGCCGTCTGCCCGGTGACCGTCAAGGTTGGCATCCAGAACAAAGTGCTCGAGGCCATGGCCATGGGGCTGCCGGTTGTCACGACACCGGCGGGGCTCGCCGGTCTCACCGCGCAACCCGGGCGGGACCTCCTCGTCGGCCGCGATCCAGCCGAGTTCGCCAGTCAGGTCTGCCGACTTCTGGAGGATCCGTCCCTCCGCGAGCGAGTTGGCCGTTCCGGCCGCGCTTACGTCGCCGCCCATCACCGCTGGAAGGATGCCGCCGCCCGGCTCGAGAAGCTCTACGAACGGGCGATCGCCAACCGTCCAGGGGTAGCAGTTACTGCACCCGGGTCGGCTGGGCCCGGTACCCGGTCCGCCAGGGCAGCGGGACCGGGATACGAACCATCCTGACTGTGCTCTATCAGCTCAGATTCGTCCTGGAGAGAACACTATGCTCATTGCACGCGCGCCCTTGCGCATCAGCCTCGCCGGTGGGGGAACCGACCTGCCCGCCTACTTCGAGACGCACGGTGGCTGTGTCGTCTCGACAACCATCGACAAGTTTGTCTATGTGCACATCAGCGCGAATGGATCGGATAACGCTCAGATCACATCGGCCGATTACCAGATCTTCTATCGGCATCACTGCGGCACCCCAATGGACTGGAACGGTGAGCTGGCCCTCCCGCGGGCAGTCCTTCATGAGCTTGAGGTCGAGCGGAGTATCGCTCTCTTCATGGCCTCCGAGGTTCCGCCGGGCACCGGGCTTGGCTCCTCCAGCGCGCTGGCGGTCGCGCTGGTGCAGGGCATCTCCACCTGGCTGGGCCGCACGCTCTCCTGCCACACGGTCGCTGAACTCGCCTGCCGTGTCGAACTGGGCAAGCTTGGGGCGCCAATCGGCAAACAGGACCAGTTCGCCGCCGCCTACGGCGGGCTCAACTTCATCCGCTTCACCCGCGAGGGGGTGACAGTAGAGCCGATCACCGTACCCCCGGAGAGGCTCGCAATACTCGAGCGGCGCCTTCTTCTCTTCTTCACGGGAACTGCCCGTGACTCGGCAGTTATCCTTCGCGAGCAACAGCGGGCCAGCGCACGCGGCTCCGGCCAGACTATCGAGGGGCTTCATCGGATCAAGGCTGCGGCTCTCGCCTGCCGGTCGTGCCTCGAAACCGGCGATCTCGACGCACTCGGCCGGCTCCTTGACGAGGGATGGCAGGAGAAGCGGCGCCTGGTTCCCGGCATCACCACCCCGCGAATTGATGAGATCTACGCAACTGCGCGAGCGAACGGCGCTCTCGGGGGAAAGATCACCGGAGCCGGCGGCGGCGGCTTTCTCCTTCTTTACTGCCCCGAGCCGGCCCAGGAGCAGCTGACCCGAGCCATGGAGGAGCTTGGTCTGCGCCGCATGGATTTCCACTTCGAGCACCAGGGGGTCGCAGTGGCTGAGGTCAGCTGGAAGACGCCAGCTGACTTGTCCCGGTTTGGGGCTCTGCCTGCCGCGGACGCGCGATCAGCCCCAGCGTGTCCGCCTCTCCATGCACTGCAGATCACCGATCCCCCTGGGCCCAGGCAGATGACGTGACAGTCCGTGTTTCCCGCACCACCGCCGTCGCGCTCCAGATGATCGCGACGGCAACCAATCTCACCCTGCAGGCCGAGCAGTCGGTCAGCTCAGCCGTCGAAGCTGCCGAGCAAATCGTCGCGGCGGTCGTCGAGATGTCAGCAGCGCTGAGCCGCCTTGGCAAGGTCCATCCCCTGGATCTCCGGGTCGCGCGTCAATGTGTCCGGCGTGCCCGCTATCGGGTGCGGTGCATGCGCGATCAGGCGCGGACGGCAGCCGAGGCGACGTGGATTGCTCAGATGAGCGCGCGGGAGATCTCAGATCTGATGCTCCTCGATTCACCACCGACAGCGGACGTCCTTGCCGTTGTTGAGAAGGCAATGAAGGCAGCCGGGCGGGCGGAGCGAGCCGCCCGCCTCGCGCGCGCCCATCTGTGGGAGGGACACCGGGCGGCCCTCACGGCCGCTCAGCTCCTCGACCGTACTGAGCGCGCCACCCAGGATGACGGCCTCGGCGCGGCGCGCGCTCGAGAGGCGGACATACCCCGGTCCGGCCGCGCCTGAGCGGCCGTGCCCGCGAAAGAAGAAAGATCCGGCACCCCAAAATAGTGTGGTGGTGGAAGAAGCCGCCGCAGCCAGCATGACTGCGGCGGCTTCTTCGCTGAACGGCCCCGGACGCCCGCGTTACTCCGCTACATCGCAAACCGCGTCGCCGTCGCTGGCGGGCGCATCGGCTCGGCATCCGGCATCCGCCGCAGGGGAAGGGGGGCCGGCAGACGGCGCGGCTTCCCCCGGCCGTCCCGCTCGCCCTGCATCTGGCGCAGGGCAAAGGTGGCGGCCTGGACCCGATTCGAAAGCTGAAGCTTATCCAGGATGTTGTGCAGGTGACTGCGCACGGTGCTCTCGGAGACAACGAGCCGCTCGGCGATTTCCCGATTCGTGCACCCCTGCGCAACCAGCTCCAGCACCTCCTGCTCCCGGGCGCTGAGCCGCTCGGTTAGACAGGGCGCCTCCTCGGTGGGTGACGGGGCGCGGGTGATGAACGCCACCAGGCTGGTCAACGACTGCGGGACCAGAACCGCCTGCCCTTCTCCCACTGCCCGGATCGCCTTTACCAGCTCCTCGATGTCGCCGTCCTTGGAGATGAACCCCAGGGCCCCGGCCCGGATCGCTCGGTAGACCAGGTCGGGGTCATCAGTTGCCGCGGTAAGGATGATGATCCGACTGGCAGGCACCTGCTGATGGAGGGCGGCGACCGTCTCCGTCCCTTCGCCATCCGGCAGCTGTACATCCAGGAGGATAACATCGGGCTGAAGCTGGCGGGCCCGGGCAAGTGCACTCGCACCATCCACCGCCTCACCAACCACCGTGAGATCCGGATAGCCGCCGAGAAGGGCGCGTAATCCCTGCCGCACCATCGTGTGGGCATCAACAATCATGATTCGCCATGTCGTCATCGGACCGTCACCTCGCCAAAGTTGCCGCGCGCGGCGGCATCCCCGTTCCATCTCCGGGCATCCAGCCGCGGCACGCGCCTTACGTGCCGCCTGCACATCACACAGGGTTAGTCTAGGGAAGCAAGGTTGATAAGAAGTTGAGACACGGTAGCGACATGGTTGAAGTATCTCCCCACATCCGACCAGAGGAGACGGTCCGGCCCCTTCTCCTGCCCTACGCCGATCACCGGACCCGGCTGCTTGCCGAGATGGAGCGGCCGGCATAAGATAGGCCCATCCTGACCGGAGAGCACGCAATTATGAGCAGGATTCGCTTCGGGATCATCGGGACCGGCGGGATCGCTCGCCATCACGCCGTTGCCCTGCAGGCCCTGGCGGCGGATGCCGAGCTGGTTGCCTGCGCAGACATCCAGCTTGATCGCGCGCGCGAGTTCGCTGCGACATTCGGGATTCCCCGCGTCTACGACTCGGCCCGGGCCATGCTCGACGCCGGCAACCTCGACGTGATTTGTGTCTGCACGCCTCACCCCCAGCACGCCGAGCCGCTGATCCTGGCCGCCGAGCGCGGCATCCACGGGGTGGTCGAAAAGCCCTTCACGACGACGGTGGCAGACGCCGACCGTGTTCTGGAGGCCGCAGCCCGCTACGGGACGAAGATCAGTGTGATCAGCCAGCGGCGCTGGCTACCGGCCGCGCAGCGCATCCGCGCCGCGATTGATGCGGGCAAGCTCGGGAGCCGAATCATCCTCGGTGAGTCCTACTGCGAGATGTGGCGCGGCCCGGAGTACTACGCCCGCGACGCCTGGCGCGGCCGCTGGGATACCGAGGGGGGCGGCGTTCTCATGAACCAATCGCCCCACAATATCGACTTCCTGCTCTACTATATGGGGCCGGCCGAGGAGATCTTCGGGTACTGGGCCAACCTGAACCACCCTTATGTCGAGATCGAGGATAACGCCGTCGCGGTGATCCGGTTCAAGAGCGGCGGCCTCGGTATCCTCAAGGGAACGGTGAGCATGAACCCTCCCCGGCGGATCCACGGGGTGACCCTGGTCGGAGACAATGGCGCGACCGTCAGCCTGGACTGCTGGGAGTTCGCCACCGGCCAGAACGACATCTGGACTATCCCCGGGGACGAGCCGTATCTGGAGCAGTGGCGAAAGCAGGACCGGGAGTACGGTACTGGCGAGCTGCCAAACCTCCACGCTTACCAGCTCCGCGACGTCATCGAGGCGATCCGGACCGGCCGTGAGCCAGCGGTAACCGGCGAGGATGGTCGACGAGTGGTCGCGATCATCCAGGGGGTATATGAATCCGGCCGGAGCGGCCGACCGGTCCGCCTCTGAGCTGCGGCCCGCGGAGAAACCACCCGGCCATCAGCAGCGTCAGGATACTCCACCCGCCGGGGTCGCGCGATAATCCGTGGTATACTCGGGCCATGCAGTCAGAGCCGACGGCGGACGCCCGGCGCGAGTCGGGGATCCTTCTGCACATCACCTCTCTACCAGGACCCTGGGGGATTGGCGACCTTGGGGACGATGCCCGCTGGTTCGTGGACTGGCTCGCCCGGGCTGGTCAGGGCTACTGGCAGATGCTGCCAGTCGGGCCGACCGGCTATGGAGATTCTCCGTACGCCCTCCTGTCCCTGTTTGGCGGCAATCCGCTCCTCGTCTCGCTCGACCGGCTGGCCGCAGTTGGACTCCTGAGCGGGCCTGACGCACTGCCACCCCCGAACCCTGGCGCGGCGGACCGGGTCGAGTTCGGGGCCGTCATCCCGCTCAAACGCGCCCGCCTCGAACGCGCCGCGACGACCTTCTCCCGTGATGCATCGCACCAGGAGCGCACACGGTTCGAGGAGTTCCTGGAAGCCCAGCAGTGGTGGCTCGACGACTGCTGCCGCTTCCTCGCCCTGAAGGACCAGAACGGGGGACGCTCCTGGGACCAGTGGGACCAGCACACGCCCGACCCGCGGCTGGTAGACCTCCATCGCCTGATCCAGTACTGGTTCCACCAGCAGTGGCACGATCTGCGCGCCTACGCCCACGGCCGGAACGTCCAGCTGATCGGGGATGTACCGATCTATCCGGCCTACGACAGCGCTGACGTCTGGGCCCACCCGGAGCACTACCAGGTCGATGCACACGGGCGGCCGACTGCCGTGGCAGGCGTCCCGCCGGACTACTTCAGCCCGACCGGTCAGCTCTGGGGGAACCCGCTCTACGACTGGGAGCGCATGCACGCGGACGGCTTCCAGTGGTGGATCGGGCGGCTCCGGTACCTCGGAGCACTCTTCGACGTGCTGCGGCTGGACCACTTCCGGGGGTTTGCCGCTTACTGGCGCGTCCCAGCTGGTCAGCCCACCGCCGTGCACGGCGAGTGGGTCAGCGCGCCTGGCCGTGCCCTGTTCGAGACCCTCATCCAGACAGGGACGATCCGAGGATCACCAGGGGGCGCTGGGGTTCGCTGCATCGCCGAGGACCTCGGGCTGATCACGCCAGATGTCACCGAGCTCCGTCAGGCGTTCGGCTTTCCGGGCATGCGGGTCCTGCAGTTTGCCTTCGACGGATCACCCGCTAACCCGCACCTGCCCCATAACTACGAGCCCAACCTCGTCGCCTACACCGCGACCCATGACAACGACACCATGCTCGGCTGGTACAGCCGCCTGGACCAGGATGCCCGCGACCTGGTGCGCTGGTACGTGGGGGAAGAGCCCACATCGTGGAGCTTCATTCGCTACGTGGCCGGCTCAGTGGCGCGCCTCGCCGTCTTCCCCCTCCAGGATGTTCTCGGTCTCGGCAGCGAGGCGCGGATGAACGCCCCCGGCCGGGCGACCGACAACTGGCGCTGGCGCTTTCGCCGCGAAGCCCTGACCGATGAGATCGGCACGGCCCTCCGGCTGATCACCGAGCGCTACGATCGCCTGCCGCCCGGCGGCCCGGACAATGCCGGTCCAGCCTGACGGTGGGCCACACGGACCCACTCCAGGCGGCATATAACAACCCTTTCACCGATCACGACGACCCACATCCGGCCGGAGGAACCGGTCCTCCGGCGATGCCGGCCGCATCGAGCGCGGCGATCAGCCGCGCGCAATCCGAACGCGTCCGCACGCCAATGCGGATAAACCCGGGCAGACCAAAGGAGGCGCAGTCTCGCACGCAGATCCCCCTGGCCAGCAGGGCGGCGCGCACGCGCGCCCCATTGCCAACTTCAACCAGGAGGTAGTTCGCCGCCGAGGGAATAACCCGGAAGCCTCGTCGACGGAACTCCTGATCCAGGTAGGTACGGGCTTCCCGGATCACCGCCCGCGCGCGCTCCCGATAGTCGCTCTCCGCCAGTGCCGCAAGACCGGCCGCCGCGGCGATTGCGTTGACGTTCCAGGGTGGGCGGACGGCGTCGAGAACACGGGCAAGAGAGGCGGGAGCCAGGGCGTAGCCCAGCCGCAGGCCGGGGAGAGCATACTCCTTGGTCAGGGATCGGAGGAGGATCACATTCTCACGCTCAAGCAGGGCTCCCGAGTTGGGCGGATCGTCAGCAAAGGCGCGGTAGGCTTCGTCAATGACCAGCAGGGTGGTTGGGAGCCGCGCGGCAAGCTCCGCGAGCGCCAGTGCGGGCAGGAGGGCGCCAGTCGGGTTGTTTGGATTGGCGAGGAAGAGCGCACGGGCCTGGACCGCCCGGGCGAGCGCGATCACCGCGGTAACATCAACGGCGAAGTCGCCCTCCGGCGGTGCCCGGTACTCCCGGACCACTGCTCCCGCAATCCGAGCCGCTCGGGCATACTCGCCGAAGGTCGGACCAACAACCACAACTGGCTCGGACGGGGAGAGGAAGGCGATGGCAATCAGCCAGAGCAGCTCGACTGAGCCATTCCCGACCACTACCTGCTGCTCGCTTACCCCGTCCCGGTGCGCCAGCGCTCGCCGGAGTGACGGCACACCGTCATCAGGATAGGATGTCCAGCTGGCCTGCTTGACGGCCGCAACGACCGCTGGAGGCGGACCAAGCGGATTGATATTGACGCTGAAGTCCAGAACCGTCTCGGACGAACGGCCCAGGGCAGCCAGCTCCGCCGCGCTCACACCGCCATGGACGACCGCTTCGAGCCCGGCGAGGTGGGGCCGCGGGCGAATCACGGGGAGCTCCTCCGGATCATCCAGATCAAAGGTGCACTCCGGCCTGCAGCCAGGACGAGCAGGAGCAGGCCGAGAAAGAGCGCTCGCACGACCAGTCGCTCCGCCCGGATGACGTCCTCGGGCGTCGGCCGCCGGTACCCCTGACCGAGGCGATACTGCCCGACCTTCTCCAGCTCGACACCGAGCGCACCGGCCATCGCGCTCATCGGCCAGCCCGCGTTGGGACTGGCAGTCTGCGAGTGATCGCGCCAGGCTGTGACAGCGGCTCCACGCCAGTCGGCGCCGTCCACGGCCGCTCCGAGGATGAGCAGTCCTGCGGTGAGACGAGAGGGAAGGAGATTGAGCAAATCATCCAGCCGGGCGGCTGACCGGCCCAGATATTCGTAACGGCCGCGGTAGCCAACCATCGCATCAAGGGTATTGACAGCACGATAGACCGCTGCCCCGGGTAGCCCACCGATCAGGTAGGCAAGCCATAGGCCAATGGCGGAGTCACTCGCGTTCTCAGCGAGCGACTCGATCGTCGCGGCCGCGAGAAGCGGGACATCGAGGGCGGTAGGATCACGGCTCACCAGGTGGCGGACCGCCGCACGTGCCCCGGGAAGGTCGCCCTGCGCCAGGCAACGTCGAACCCGCGCGCTTGCCGCAAGAAGCTCCCGCACAGCGAAAGTGGGCTTGAGGAGGAGGGATTGCGCCGGCAAACGGATCACCGGGGGCAGACGCTGGAGGAGCGACTCCCCCACCAGCCCTGCGGCACCGGCCAGGCCAGCCACCACGCTGGTCAGGAAGGCGCCGGCCAGGAGGGCACGACCCGGTGGGGACACGGGCAACCGCCGCTCCAGCCCGCGCGCCAGCCGGCCGATCCCTACCACCGGATGGAACGCTGCCGGCGGCTCGCCCATCACTGCATCGAGGACGACGGCGAAGAACAGGATGAGGAGTCGCTCGCGCACCGAAGTCACCGGCCGGTCCGGTGGGGTCGACCCACTGGGAATAGCTTCCCCATCTCGCGCTGGCACTCTGGTCCGTCTCATCCCCACCACGGTTATCGGCCGGTGATCCTCTCGCTCACGCCGGCCTCGCTGAAGGTCGCCATCCGGTCGTGACTCGCCAGAGCCGCCGCGATAATCCCCAGCGCCACGACCGCTCCGCTCCCCTCGCCCAGACGCATCCCCAGGTCCAGCAGAGGCTCGAGGCCCAGTGCCGCCAGCACCCGCGGGTGACCTGCCTCTGCCGATCGATGGCCAGCGATGAGGTAGGCGCGGACCGCGGGCGCCAGCCGCACAGCCGCCAGGGCAGCGGCTCCGCAGATGAACCCATCCAGCACTACCGGCCGCCGACGCGCCGCCGCTTCCAGGATCGCCCCACTCAGCGCGGCGATCTCCAGCCCTCCGACCGCGGCGAGCACCCCGACCGGGTCAGCGGGGTCCGGACGGTTCACTGCCAGCGCCTGTTCGACCACCGCGGTCTTGCGGGCCAGAGTGGCATCATCGATCCCGGTCCCTCTCCCCACGACGTCGCGCGGTGCACAGCCGAGCAGGGCCGCCGCCACTGCCGCCGCCGCCGTGCTGTTCCCAATCCCCATCTCCCCCAGGGCGATCAGGTCCACCCCCCGCTCGACCTCGGCCGCTATGACCTCTGCACCAGCCTGCAGCGCGGCCAGAGCCTCTGCCCGCGTTAGGGCAGGCCCTTCAACCATAGATCGCGTGCCCGCTCGTACCTTCCGGTGGACGATCGGGAGACCCGCATCCAGATCTGCCGCCACCCCCACGTCCACTACCACCAGCCGTGCGCCGACCTCGCGCGCCAGCACGCTTACCGCCGCTGTTCCCCGGACGAAGCCCCGCACCATCTGGGCCGTCACGGCACCCGGATAGGCGCTCACCCCCTCCCGGACAACCCCGTGATCGCCGGCGAAGACCACGACCACCCGGTGCTGCCACCTCGGCCGCTCCAAGCCAGTGATACCGGCGATCAGAACGGCCAGCTCCTCAAGCCGGCCGAGCGCACCGCGCGGCTTGGTCAGCTGCCTCTGGCGCACCCGTGCCTGTTCCATGGCTCCTGAATCGAGCGGGCCGATCCGCCCGATCAGATCACTCAGCTCACCCGCGTGCGGCATAGCCTTTCCCCTCGTCTATCCCCCGCACTCCTGCCGGATCGAGCGACCCGCCGGCCAGGGCCAAGGGAGAGGCGCCCGAACAGTGACTGGGAATCGGTCCAGGGGGTAGGCAGGACCACATGTCGGAGACCTCCGCGGGTCTGGGATGGAGCCGCAGACCCGCGAGGAGGAGAAATAAAAAACCCCTTGCCTTCTGCGATCGACAAGAGGATGAGCGGCCACCCGCTCCGCCTACGCCCTTTCGCTCGAAGGTCCACGGCGCGGTGGAGGCAGGTAATCGGGCTTGTGGCAGATGCCACCTACCGTTGCGGGACAGCGCCGGCCTTGGACCGGACTTCCCCTGACACTCCACCGGAAAATCTTCACTTGTGGTAAGC
>JADGGD010000342.1 GCA_019690095.1 Chloroflexota bacterium | reverse complement strand
CGCGGGATGGATTCGCGTCGAGGTTCCGGTCGGTGACCCGTTCTTCGGGCGCGCGATCAAGTGCGAGTGCCTGATTGCGAAGCTCGAGCAGCAGCGCTTCGAGGAACTGCAGCGGATGTCCGCACTGGATCCATTTCGCGATAAGACCTTCGAGAACTTCGATCCCCGGGTGCCAGGAACGCAGGAAGCCTACGAGGCGGCACGCCGCTTCGCCCGCGATCCGCACGGCTGGCTGGTGCTCCGTGGGGGCTACGGGTGCGGCAAGACCCACCTCGCCGCGGCGATCGCCAATGAAGCGGCGCGGCACAATGTCCAGGTTCTCTTTCACGTGGTGCCGGATCTCCTGGACCATCTCCGCTCCGCGTTTGCCCCGACCAGCACCATTCAGTACGATGAGTTGTTCGAGGGGGTGCGGACCAGCCATCTTCTCGTCCTGGATGATCTCGGGACCGAGAGTGCCACGCCGTGGGCACAGGAGAAGCTGTTCCAGATCATCAACTATCGCTACAACTACCAGTTTCCTACCGTCATCACGACGAATCGTCGGATCGACACGATCGACGAGCGGATCCAGTCGCGCATCAGTGATCAGGCACTGTGTCGGATCGTGGAGATCACGGCAAGCGACTACCGGACCCTGAAGCCGGGACAGCGGCGACCCGGGACGCCCGGTCGGGCGCCGGTGCGGGAGCGCCGCTTCTAGGTCCTGGGGCAGTCATCCGCGCCCCGATCATCCGCCAGCCTGCAGGATCACAATTTGCAGGATCCGACCGGTGCCGGGGTACGATTCGGGCGCTCGGGCGGCCCGTCGAGCGGAGGCGCGGTGCACGAGGGCCAGGGGCCGCGACGGGTCTCGCTCTCTTTCTTCGATCTGGTCAGCCTGGTCGTCGGGGCGGTGATCGGCGCCGATGTCTATATCGTCACCGGACCGGGCGCGGCCCGACTGGGCCCGGCGTTGCTGGTTGCGTGGATCGTCGGGGGGGTGCTCGCCGGGTGTATCAGCCTGTGTTTTGCCCAGTGCGCGGCGATCGTTACGACCGCCGGCGGCCCGTACGCCTATGTGGAAGCGGCGCTGGGACGCTGGCCCGCGCGGTTCGTCGGCTGGGCGCTGTATCTGGCCGAGTGGGCGGCGCTCCCGGTTTTTCCGGTCGCGGCGATCCCCTACCTGGCGACCCTCATACACCTGGACCAGCGCGGCGCGGCTGCATTCAAGATCGCTTTCATCGCTTTCTTTCTGATCACGAATCTCATTGGTGTTCGAACTGCCGGTCGGGTCAATGATGTCCTCACTGTGGGGAAGCTTTTCCCCCTTGCAGTCCTGGTCGCAACGGCCCTTGTTCTCCTGACCCGATCTCCTGGCCTGGTCGCGGTGCGCCTGACCCCTTTTGCCCCCTTTGGCTGGGGCCGCTTTGATGTCGCGCTGATCCTGGTCTTCTGGGCATACGCCGGCTTCGAGGTGGCATCCCTGCCGAGTGAAGCGATCGCCGATCCACGGGTCACCCTGCCCCGCGCCATTCTGCTGGGGATGGCGATCGCGACGGCTTTCTACCTCCTGACCAATCTGGCAGCGTTTCTCGCGGTGCCCTGGCCGGAGATGACCCGCGCGCCTGCTCCACTCGCCCGCGCCCTCGGAGCGGCCCTGGAGGATGTGGGCCTTCCTCCGATCCTCGGCGTGATTCTCATGACCGCCGGTGCCGTCGTATCGATCGCCGGGGTCAATGAGGCGGTTATGCTTGGAGCCAGCCAACTGGCAGCGCGGCTGGCGACGCGAGAGGACCTGCCGGTGGTCCTGGCGCATCAAAACCGTGCATTTGGCACGCCAGACCTCGCGCTTCTGGCCCAGGCCGTGTCTGCCCTGATCGCGGCGGTACTCCTGGATCTCACGCGGCTGATCGAGATCGCCGTCTTCTTCCTGGTGCTGGTTTACCTGGCAACGGTCATCTCGGCGGCGCTACTGGTGCGCCGATATCCGGAGCGCCGCCTGCGCGTGCCGGCCCTGTCCGTGTTTATTGCTCTGGCGGCGCTGGGGACGGCTTTCCTCGGCGGAAGCATCAAGGGGCACAGTATCATCCTGGGCGTGGGGCTCCTCGCCGCCGTCGGGTCTGGCTCTACGGCCTATCGGCTGCTGCGCCCGGTGCGGTCCAGGCGCAACGCTGCATCCGGGACGCGCGGCCGGTCGTGACATATTGCGCACATCACAATTCGTCGCCATCCAAACCGTTGACGCGGCCGTCAGGGCCATGCTATAGTAGCGCCAGCAAGATAGACGTAACGCGTTGAAGGGGAGTAGTAGGCGCCGCGGTGGCGCGTACCAGCGATCCGGGGATGGTGGAAGCCCGGAAGCGACAGTGGAGCCGAACTCGCCCCGGAGCAGCCCGATCGACGGTTCAAGGGCGAATCAGGTAGAT
>JADGGD010000341.1 GCA_019690095.1 Chloroflexota bacterium | reverse complement strand
GGGCTCGGGGTGGTCTCCTTTTCCGTGTCGATCACCTCGGAAATCGGTTCCCTTTTAGATGACGACACACACACCGATCCTGCATCAGACGGAGCAGAGCCAGGATCATACCCATACGGATGGGCTCGTAGGCGTGCATCTCATCCAGAATGAGTGCGGACTGCTGCAGCGCCGCCCACGTCGTGGCGTGGCCGGGCAGGCCGTATGCCGCGCGCAGTAGGTGGTAGGGCGTGGTCAGCCAAACGGCTGGGCGGTAGAGCCGGGCCAGATCGTTGTCCCGGCGAGCACGGACCTGCGCCTCCAAGGGCGCATACTCTCCCCGTGCGGTTTGGTACAGGGCCTGCAGAGAATGCCCATGGATCAGACCCACGTCAGCGTTTAGGGCCGATCGCAACCGGTGGAGCATCGCGTTCAGGCTGGCCTGGAATGGCAGTAGATAGATCAGGTTTCCCGCTTCCCAGGCACCGTGCAGGGCCCAACGGAGGGACGCTTCCGTCTTCCCGCTGCCGGTCGCAGCCTGAAGGCGAACCTGGAGCCCTTTCCCCACCACCGCCCGCTGGTGAGCGTTCCAGACCCGTATTCCGGTCCTGCGGCGTAAGTCTTCATCCGTCACCCTTGGCCGCAGGTCGATCTCGAAGGCATGCGCGGAGGCCAACCGGTCTGCCAGCATAATGAGACCCCTACCGACCAGCGCCTCACGGCGGAGAGCACCCAGTGGTTCGTCCGCCTCACAGGCGGCGCGAAGCCGCCGGTACGCGCGCAGCGCGTCGCGCATGGCCGCCTCGGCCCAGGTAGGTCCAAACGCGCGAAGCGTTTCGCGAATGCTGTCTGGATGCATTTCGTCCGGGATTTGCACGCCGCGGTCCAGCCACGGCGCGTTGCGGACCAAGGGGAGCACATCTGACCGCAACCAGTCCACCAAGGCACGGAACGCGTGAGGGCTCAGATCGGCTGCCAGATCGCCCAAGCCGGTGTGGTAGTCCGGTGCGTCCGGATCATATTCGCTTAGAATCGCGGCTCCATCCCGATGGTGGGACAGGATGAACGCGGCTATCCAAGGATGGTCGTTCGATCCGACCCCCGCCACCAACGGCAGGAACATGGTGGATAGAACCTCATGCCGTTGGTGCCAAGGCGCCCCCTTTCGCAGCATGGCCTGGAAGCCGGACGCCGCCTTGCCCAGATCATGCAAGACGGCAGCCCAAAACAACCGGTACCAGAGTCGCGGGCTGCCGAGGCCATGCTCTAGCCCCTCGTGGCGCAAGGCGAGTTGGCCCAGGGTGTTCAGAACATGTAGGGTGTGCTCCGTCAACCGCTCCCCGGTGCTCTTAGCCCACAAGCGCTCAAGCATCGGACACATCCAACGGGAAGAAGATCAGCCCGCGACCGGCTCCCTTCCACAGGGGGATGTTCGGGTCCAGCCAAAGTTCCGGGGATCCGGTGCCGTTGACGCGCACGCGCGTGTCGGTCACGACAAACCGCCCCCAGCGCACGCCGATACGTTCGGGTAAATCCACTTCCACCGGCATGGTGACCAAGTGCCCTGTTCGCAGAAAGCGACGGGCGCTCGCAGGATACAGACCTGGCTCCAGGTAGGCCCCCGCAATCGGCCGCAGGTCCACCCGTTCCACGGCCCGAACGGTGGCCAGGTCCTGCGAGCGGCCAAGGCTTAGGGCATACCGTGGACAGCGGAACGCATGTTCCAGTTCCTCCAGACGATCGCGCTCAGCCGCAAAATACAGTTCCAAGCGGGGAAAGAACAGCGTCTCTCGCTGAAACGGCGTGACCGTAGCCTCTAGATTGACCGGATACGGCCAGTCTCCTCTGGGACGTCCAGATCCCGCGGTGGCGATGTGCAGGTGTTCCAGGTCATCCGCGCGGCCCGCCACATGGAAGACGCAGGCGACCTGAAGTCCCCGTCGCGGGACCATGACACCCCGGGCAGCGCAAATCAGGCCGTACAGCGTGGACGGCGGCGGCGCGGAGTAGGACGGCTGGCGCCCGTAGATGAAATGGGGGTGGCGGAAGGACGCCGTCAGGCCATCCATGGTCACCCGCAGCGTGTCCATGGTTCATTGCATCCATTCCGGATGGGCCTGCAGGTCCCTGGCGAGCTGCTCCAGGACCACCCGCGGGTGCCCGGCCACGTAATCCAACACGCCCTCTTCCCGCAATGCCTCTAGCGCCGCGGTGAGCTCCTGGCGCGACCAGTCTTGAAAGCCGGCCGCCCATCCGGCGTACACTCGGCTTAAGATCGTATCCCCCCACGCAAGCGCCATCTCCCGCACGGATTCCGGATTGACCGCCAGGCCCCCGCGCTCGCCGGCCCCGACGAGATAGTTCAGGGGGTTATTGGCTCCCTGAATGACTGCGCCGATAAGCACCACCGGGGCGACATCGGTATAGTGAATGGCCTGTTT
>JADGGD010000340.1 GCA_019690095.1 Chloroflexota bacterium | reverse complement strand
TGGCGTCGTCGGGATGTGTGCGCTGTAGGCCCGCTCGAACAGCGTCCCCTGCCGGGCGAAGTGATCCAGATGCGGTGTGGTCAGGCGGTGGTAGCCGTAGCTGCTCAGGTGATCAGCGCGCAGGGAGTCGATCCCCAGCAGAACCACGTTGGGTGCGCGCGTGGGCATATGGTCTCCTCCTCTCCTCGGGATACTGCTCCTGCCGTGAGCCCCCGGCCGTCGACGGCCCCGCCGCAGCCGGGCGCGGCGCCCCCTGGGCGGGAACGGCCGCAGTCTTCGGGCACAACAGACGGGGAATCCCCCGCCGTCATCAGGACACCGCGGGCACCTCCACCACTGCCCCGGTCTCGAACGAGCGGATCGCCGCCTCGATGACCTCCTGCGCCGCCAGCGCCTCCTCCCCCGAGCCCTCGATCTGCTCCCGCGGCACCCGCGCGCTCACCTGCTCCAGGAACCGGTGGATCCGGTTCTTGAAAGTGTCCTGGAAGCTCGCCACGCCTCCCATAATCGGGTTGCTCAGCACAATCGTCTCGTCCGAGTCGTGCGGGTAGAAGGTCAGGCGCTCGTACACGTTCTCCAGCACGAAGCGCCCCTTCGTCCCGGCCACCTCACAGCGTTCGAATGGATGGCGCGTCGTCATATCATAACTGCCGGTCAGGTGCCCCACCATGCCGTTGGCAAACTGCATGTTAATCGAAGCATTCGACCAGATCTGCCGGTGGCTCGCCCGCTTGAAGAACGCCTGCACCCGTACGATATCCCCGCAGAAGTAGCGCATCACATCAATCGAGTGGGGATGGAGCGCGCGCAGGTGGAAGTACGGGGCCGAATCATTCCGGTTGGCGATCCAGAGCGCCATATTGATGAAGCAGAGCTCCCCGAGCGCGCCCTCAGTCACGAAGCGCTTTGCCCGCTCTGCCAGCGGCACGAAGCGGTGGTTGAGATTCACCCCCAGGTAGAGGTTCTTCGCCTGAGCGGTCCGCACCATCTCCCGCGCCTTGACGATCTCATTCGAGAGCGGCTTCTCGCAGAGCACGTGCACCCCCGCCTCCAGCGCCTGCATGACCGGCTCGTAGTGGTGGCCGCCGTTCTCTGGCCCGGCCGTCGTCACGCTCACCAGGTCCAGCCGCTCGTTCCGCAGCAGGTCCGGCACGCTGTAGTAGGCCCGCGCGCCGAACCGCTCGGCGAAGGCGTCCGCCTTCTCCCGGACGATATCGCAGACCGCGACGAGCTTCGCCAGCGGGTCGCCTGCGTAGACAGTGCAGTGGGTGCGGCCGATGTTCCCGGCCCCGATCACTGCGACGTTGAGCATATCCTTCCTCCGTCTGTCGTCTGCTCCCTCCTCCTGCGCCCCGGGGCTCCGGCCGCCCGCGGCGAGAGCCGTCCCCACGCGGGAGAAGGGCCTCTCTGGGGAACGCCGTGCGCCGTCCGGCGCTAGGCCGCCGCGCCGTCGAGCAGAGCCCGCAGGCGCGCGAACGAGGTTTCCACCACCGCCTGGACCGTCTCCAGCGGCAGATCCCGCGCTCCCACGATCTCCAGCACGGTGTAGCGCAGGCCCGGGACTGCCGCCAGGCCGCGGACGATCGCCGGCAGGTTCATCGCCCCGTTCCCGGGGATCTGCTGCTCCACTGGCCCCGGCCCGCCCGGCTCGCGGCTCACCGCATCGCGGATCCGCGCCGTCGCCAGGTAGGGTGCCAGCCGATCCAGCGACTCCTCCGGCGTCTCATTCGCCCGCCACAGGTGGCTCGCATCGTAGTTGAGCCCCACCTGCTCCCGGTCCACCGCTGCCATGAAGCGCAGGGCGGTCGGCGTCGAGTAGACTGCCGCCCGGACGTGCGGCTTGATGCTCAGCTTCACCCCCTCGCTCGCCGCGATCCGTCCCAGCTCGGTGACCACCGCCACCACCGCGCGAAACGACTCCTCATCATCGGAGACGCCGCCGGAGCCCGTCGTGATCGCTGGGGCGCCCAGGAGCGCCGCCGCGCGAATCAGGCGGACAAAGCGTGCCCGCCGCTCCGGATCCAGCAGGTTCGTGCTCGCCCCGACCGACTCGATCACCAGCCCGCGGTCGGCCACCTGCTGGCGGACCGTGCGGTAGTAGGACGGATCGCCGTCAGCCGAGAGATGGTCAGCCATCCCCGGGATAGCGCACAGCTCGATCGCCGCATAGCCGGCCTTCTGAATGCCGTCCAGCGCGACCTCGAGCGGGTACCCCCCGTAGAGAATCGTACTGCAGCCAGCTTCCATGCGCTCCTCTCGCACTCCTGGATGTCGGATTCACTCACCGATCGCGGTCCGGGGCCTCCCCGGCCGCCCCGGAGGATCATAGCGCGGAACGACGCGCCGCTCTAGCGGGGTCTGCTCGTCCGCCTCAACGGGGCCCGGTGGGATCCGGCGTCCCCGCCTCCGGCTGTCCCGCCC
>JADGGD010000339.1 GCA_019690095.1 Chloroflexota bacterium | reverse complement strand
CCCGGCCAGTGCCTCGGCCACGTCGCGTGCCGGTTGTCCCCGCGCGTCGAGCCACCAGCCGGGTGGAAGACGGCCGCCCTCCGCCGCCAGGAGATCAATCTTTCCTCCGGCGACAACACTTGTGGCGATGTCGAGCAGGAGCGGCGGCTCCACGCCGGCCGGGACGCCGATCGCGAGCGGATTGTTCCCAACTGTCGGTGTCAGGCCGCCCCACGGTGCCAGGACCAGGTTCCCGTTGGTCGTCACGATCCCGATGAGATCGTGGGCGACCGCCATGCCCGCGTAGAAGCCCGCCGCGCCGAAGTGATTCGAGCGCCGGGCAAGCGCCAGTCCGATCCGGTGGCGCCGGGCGCGCGCGATGCACTCCTCCATGGCCCGGACGGCGACCACCTGGCCGGGGCCCGCGTCACCATCCACGAGCGCGGCGATCCCCAGATCAGTGACGCGGATTGCCGGACGGGGGTTGATAATGCCCCGGCGCACGCGCTCGAGGTAGGTCGGGACGGCACGGGTCCCGTGCGAGTGCATCCCGCGCAGGTCAGCCTCGACCTGGACGCGCGCGATTGTCGCGGCATCCTCGGGGGGAAGGCCCTCGTGCTCGAAGAGCGCCTGCACGAGACGCTGGAGCGCCTCGCTGGAGACACGAACCGGTTCCACTCTCCCCTCCCTCACGTGATGACGCATGCGCAGTTCGGGGACGCCAGCTGTACGGCGGATATTCTTCCCGTGCCCGGTCTGCGGGTTCCACCGCGAATCTTGTGGCGCCCCAATGATATCGGTTCGAGCGACTCAGGTTCCGGGCGGTACCTCGCGCGGTACGCGGGCCAGGATCTGGGTCACGACCTCGTAGGAGATCGTTCCCAGCTTGCGCGCGACCTCGGCCGCGCTGATCTCGTCCTCGCCCTGGCGGCCGATCAGGACAACCTCATCACCGACCCGAACGTTCGGGATGTCGGTGACGTCGATCATGCACATGTCCATGCAGACCACGCCCACAATTGGGGCACGGCGCCCGCGGACGAGCACCTCCTGCCAGTTCCGGGGCGATCGGCGGAATCCGTCCCCGTAGCCGACCGGTAGCACGGCGATACGTGACGGGCGTGTCGTCACGAAGGTGCCGCCGTAGCTGATCGGGCTGCCGGGGGGGAGCTCTTTTACCTGGGCGACGAGCGTCTTGAAGGTAAGGGCAGGACGGAAGCCATCCGGACAGCGAACATCCTCCGACGGGTCGAGACCATACAGGGCAATGCCCGCACGGACCATCGAGTAGCGAGCGGTGGGAAATCGGAAGAGAGCGGCGGAGTTCGCCGCGTGGATGTAGCGAGGCTCCCACCCATCGGACCGCACTGCTGCGAGCACGGCGTTGAAGCGCTCGATCTGACGCAGGGTCGGTGTTGGGTCGGCCGCATCTGCACAGGCGAAGTGGGTGAAGATGCCCTCGATCTCGATCTCCGGGATCTGCCGGACTGTCCGGATAAATGCCGGCACCTCATCAGGCAGGAGGCCGAGCCGCCCCATGCCGGTATCGACCTTCACGTGGACGCGGGCCGGTCCCCGGCCGATAGCCTGGACTGCCCGAGCCAGGTGGCGCACGGTCTCGATTGCGTACACTGTTGTCGCGAGGTCGTGTCGGACGATCTCGCGGGCCTGCCAGGGCGGGGTGTAGCCAAGAATGAGGATCGGCGCGTTGATGCCGTGGCGTCGAAGCGCAAGTGCCTCGCCGAGACAGGCCGTGGCCAGGTAGTCCGCACCGTGGAGAAGCGCCGTCCGTGCAGTGCGGATAGCCCCGTGGCCGTACGCGTCGGCCTTCAGCACCGCCATGAGGGCGGCCGGCCGGGCCAGCTCCTTGAGTCGCCCGATGTTCTCCCCGATCGCCCGCAGGTCGATCTCGACCCAGGTCGGCCGCTCGCGTGACAGGAAGACCCGCTGCTTCCAGCCGGCATCCTGGCGGATCAAGACCTCGGCTGGCTGAACCGATCGGTGGAGAAGACCTTCGACGACCCGTTCCATCCTGCTTTCGGCGCCGCCGGTCACCAGAACGAGGTGGCCCGGTTCCAGGGCGGCGCGAACGACGTGGACAGCATCCGCCGCGGATTCGGCCATGGTGACCGCATCAGAGGGAAAGCCGCTCGCGAGGGCCGCGAGCGCTGCCTCGTCAGCGCCGGGGCCCAGCGTCACCAGCCGATGCGCACAGTGGGCGATCGCCCGGCCGGCCGCGCGGTGCACATCAGTCATCGAGTCGGTCTCATCCCCGGCCAGGGCTCCCAGGATAACCGTCCGCCGGCCGGGCCAGGTCGCCAGGAGGTCGAGCGCCGCCCGGAGAGCGGTCAGATCAGCAGCGTAGGTATCGTCCAGAATCAGCGCACCGTTTGCCCCCTGGAGCGGGCGAAGACGCCCGGGCAGGGCAGGCATGCGCCGGAGCC
>JADGGD010000338.1 GCA_019690095.1 Chloroflexota bacterium | reverse complement strand
TGGACTTAAACTCCACCGGGGGATGACCCCGTGCGGGTTCGAATCCCGCCCTCGGTACCCTGCCCTCAGAGAGTACGGCCCCCGAATCATTCCCTCGCATTTGAAGAAGCCCTTTTCAAGCCTGTCTGAAAAACGATTCCCTCCCATAGAAAGAAAAAGAAATCGTCCTGTCCGGGCCCAGACCTACCCCGCCACGTCAAAAACCCCGGTTACCACCTCGTCAGAAGCGGCGTCGACCATGCCGTCAGGAATGGGATGGCACTATGCCATCCTGACTCCGCCGGCCATTTCACACAGTCACGGCCACGTCACGCTGTCCCATAGCCGGATCGTTCACAAGGGACCTCATCTGTCCCGGGTTAGAATCCGGTGAAGAGGGATAGTCGCGGCCTTCGCCAACCGTGTAGAGTCGAGGTGCCGGTGGTCGATCCGCCGACGGAGTATCGCCGGAAGCGGCGCGACTCGGAGGAAGAGACCGTGAGGTGGAGACCCTGGGCCCTCGCACTGATCGCCGCCTGCATCGCCGCGAGTGTCCCCGTCACCAGCACCGCGCATGCAGAGACAACGCGCTCCTTCCCGGAGACAGGGTTCGCCATCACTGATTCACACTTTCTGGATTTCTTCGATGCCCGGGGAGGGGTGGCGACCTTTGGCTACCCGATCTCGCGTGAGTTCACCTTCCTCGGCTTCCCGGTCCAGATGTTCCAACGGGCCGTGATGCAGCGCTTTCCCGATGGCCACGTTCAGCTGCTCAACTTGCTGGATGACGATCTGTTTCCGTACACACGAGTGAATGGAGCAACCTTCCCGGCCGAGGACCCTGATCTGGTTCGCACCGCGCCCGCCGTGGGGTCACCCGGCTACGCGAGCAGTGTCCTCCACTGGATTGCCGACACCGCACCGGATACCTGGCAGGGCATCCCGGTCGGCTTCCACCGCACCTTTACCTCCACGATTCCCCTGCGGAGCGCATTCCCAGCTGGGGCGGCTAATCCAGCCCTCATCGCCGGCTTCGCCCTGGAAGTCTGGGGGCTACCGACAAGCCGCCCGGCCTTCGACCCGCACAACCATGAGGTGGTGTACCAGCGATTCCAGCGAGGCATTCTCCAGTACGACGCGAGCTGCGGCTGCACGCGGGGGATTCTCCTGGCCGATTACTTCAAGGATATCCTGCTCGGGCAGAATCTTCCTCCGGACCTCCTCGAAGCCGCCCGCGGCAGTCGCTTCTTTGGCCAGTACGATCCGTCCCGACCGGGCTGGATCGCTCGACCGGATCAGCTCCCGGCAACGGATCTCACCCGGGCCTTCGAACCCGTGGCCACACCGGTCGTGGCCAGAGAGGAACAGAATGGGAAACCACTCCAGACCGGCTCGGCACCCCCGCCGGATGTCCGGGCACGGTCAATCGCCGTCGTCGACGAGGCATCGGGTGCCCTGCTGTACGGGCGCGATCCGCACCTGCGACTGGCACCCGCCAGCTTGACCAAGATCTTCACCGCGCTCGTCGCCCTGCAAAAAGGTCAGCTCTCCCAGCGCATCACCGCCCGCTTTGATCCGCACCAGCTGACCGACAGCACTCTTATGGGCATTCGCCCCGGCGAGACATATACCCTCGAGGACCTGCTCTACGGCCTGATGCTTCCCTCGGGCAATGACGCCGCCCTTGCGATCGCCAACGGCATCGCCGGCTCTGAGGAGCGGTTCGTCGCGTTGATGAACGATCAGGCCGCCGCCCTCGGGCTCGCCGATACCCACTTCGTCAACCCCCACGGACTCGATGCGCCGGGCCACTATGCGAGCGCCTACGACCTGGCCGTGGCCGCCCGCTACGCCATGACGCACTACCCGGTGTTTCGACAGCTCGCGAACGCGCGCTCCTGGACGGTTCACGGCACGCGAAGTTTCACCGTTTTCAATCTCAACCGCTTCCTCTGGAGCTATCCCGGTGCCGACGGTGTGAAGATCGGCTACACCGAGGCCGCCGGGCACACGATTGTTGCCTCGGCTACCCGGAACGGGCATCGGGTATACGTCGTCCTGCTCGACTGCCAGGATATTGTGGACGACTCTGTTCCCTTGTTTAACTGGGTCTTCAGCACCTTTACCTGGCCAGGTGATGCGCCCCACTCGTGACGGCGCGCTCCCCACTCAGTCGCGGCCGATCGGTCCCACCTGGGCCAGTCCCCGGCGAGGCCTTTGCCGATCCGCATCCGCTGCGGCGAGCCACCAGCCAACAGCAGTCACAAGACAGATGACGATGGAGAGGTGGAAGGTCGCGTGCATCCCGTTGACAAAGTCGGTCGCCACGGCACCGGACAGGTGGACTGCCTGCCCAAGGAAGAGACGGGTCTGCACATCCGGCGGAACGGCGGCCGCGGCAATGGCTAATGAGAGAGCATAGCTCACCACCTGGCCGGTATTGCGCC
>JADGGD010000067.1 GCA_019690095.1 Chloroflexota bacterium | reverse complement strand
CACGTGGAGGTGGTTCGGGACGCACAGATCAACCAGGTCCACCGCCGGATCGCCGAGCAGATCCTCCACCCGCTCGTAGACCCGGTCGATGCCGAACTCCTCGGCCAGCGCGCGGGCGCGTGCAGGGTGGGCCGAGGCGACTGCCCGGAGCTCGACCTCGACACCGCTGACCCGGCGGTAGCAGTGCGCGTGAAAGTGGGCGGCAAACCCCGCCCCGACCAGACCGATGCCGACCCTCTTCACCGTGCCTTCTCCCCCTGTCGGTGCTGGTGAGTCCCCCGGGGCAGATGATAGCACGTTTGGGAGCTAGGCGGGGGCCAGCTCGCGCCAGTCGAAGACGACGCCGAGGTAATCATCCGGCCGGGTGCGGAGGCCGTCATATGCTTCCTGGCACTGGCGGGGAGAGAGCACGTGAGAGAGGAGCGGCTCGACTGCCAGCCGACCGGTCGCGATCCAGTGGAGGATCTGCTCGTAGTTCTCGCGGATTGAGAAGTGGGCCCGCTCGGTCGGCCCGAGGGGGAAGGTCCACTCGAGCGCCCCGATCAGGTGAATGCCGAGGTGATGGATCCGGGAGAGCATCGGCGTGACATCCATGGTCACGCGCGCACGCGGGCTCCCGAGGAGGATCACCTCACCGTGGCGGCGGGTCAGCTCGACCGCCTGAGCGATCAGCTCAGAGCGCCCGATCGCCTCGACGGTAATTCGGGCGCCCCGGCCGCCGGTCCAGTCGGAGACCGCCGCGGCGAGGTCCTCGGCATTCGGGTTCACCACTCGCTCGATCCCACAGCGCTGTGCGATCTCCAGGCGCCGCGGGCTGAGGTCGACCCCGAGGACATCCGCGCCGGCCAGGCGCATCAGCTGAGCGGCCAGATTGCCGACCAGCCCGAGGCCGATCACGACGACCTGATCGCCTGCGGCGACCGAAGAGGCGCGCAGGGCAGTGATCGCGACGCCAGCCATGCGGGTGAACACCGCGCGCCGGCCGTCGATCTGGGCGGGGACCGGTAGGGCGAACCGTCGGACATTCGCAACAACTGGCGTACCGTGGGGAGAGAAGGTCAGGATGCGATCGCCCGGAGCAATCCCCTCGCAGTCCGGGCCGACGGCGAGGACTGTACCGAGATGCCCGTAGCCGGGGTAGCGCGGGAAGGGCCCGGGCCAGCGGGGCTGGCCGGCCACGGTGGGAGCCTCATCCGCGAGGTGGGTAAAGTTTGCCAGCTCGGTCCCGGCGCTGATGATTGAGAACTCGCCGCGCACCAGGGCCTGCCCCGGCCCCAGATCCTCCGGCGAAACCTCCCGCTCTACCAGCACCGCCCGGTACGGCTCTGGAAAGCAGACGGCATATCCCCGCACCCGTCTCCCTCCTTATGAGACATGAGACGACTGCTCGCTGGCCGCATATCGGCTGTGCCAGCCTCCCCCGGCGCATGGCAGCCGGCCCGGTGCATTATCGCACCGGCCGCAAGCCCCTGCAAGAAACCTGGCTACCCTTTGAGGCCCGTCAGGGCGATCCCGCGTGTAAAGTACTTCTGGCCGACGAAGAATACCAGAAGTACCGGCAAGGTAATAAAGCAGGCCGCCGCCATGACATATGACCACTGGGTAGAATAGGCGCCACGGAACATTGTCAGTCCTAACTGCACGGTGAACATATCCTGGCTTGTTGCCACGATAAGCGGCCAGAGAAAGGCATTCCATGACCCAAGAAAGGCAAAGATCGACATGGTGATAATGGCCGGGGTCGACAGCGGAACGATGATCTGCCAGAGAATACGGAAGGGTGAACAGCCATCAATGCGTGCCGCGTCCTCGAGCTCGCGGGGAATCCCGAGGAAGAACTGACGTAGAAGAAAGATGGCATATGCACTCGCCAGACCCGGCACGATCAGTGCCTGGTAGGTGTTCAGCCAGTTGAGTGTCCGGATGATCATGAACTGGGGGATCAGCAATACCTGGCCGGGTACCATCAATGTTGCCAGAAAGCACATGAACAGACGATCCCGCCCGGGGAACTCAAGGCGCGCGAATGCGTACGCCGCGAGTGTTGCTGTGACGAAGTGCCCAAGGGTGATGGAAAAAGCCATGACGCCGGAGTTGAGAAAGAACCGCGGAAACGGAACGAGGGTCCATGCGGAGACCCAGTGCTGGAGGATAATCTGACCGGGGATGAATGTAGGAGGATAAGAAAAGATCTCATCCTCCGGTTCGAACGATGCGGCGATCATCCACAGGAAGGGTACCAGCATCCACACCGCGCCGAAGAGCAAGACCGCATGGCAGAGGACCGCCCGGAGATCGACTGCTGGCATCCTCCTCGTTACAGTCCACCGTGGTGCGGCAAACCCAGTCTGCATACCGTACTCCTTCGCCAGAGCGATGGCATTGCATGAAAAAGCAGTCAGGTCACGTCCTGCGGGAGAAACTTCCACTGGAGGATGGTGAAGATGAGAACGATGAGAAAAATGACCCATGCTAAGGCCGAGGCGTATCCCATCTCGAAGAACTTGAATGCATAGTTGTAGAGAAGGAAGACCAGGACCTCCGTACTTCGGAGCGGCCCGCCATTGGTCATAACGAATACCTGATCGAACACCTGGCTGGCACCGATGATACCGGTGACCAGGATGAAGAATGTTGTCGGGGCAAGGAGCGGCCAGGTGATGTGGCGAAACATCGCCCATCGCCCAGCTCCATCAACCGTTGCCGCTTCGTAGTAGCTCTCCGGGATCCCCTGCAGGCCGGCGAGATAGATCACTACATCGAAGCCGACGCTCTTCCAGATGCTCATCAGGATCAGCGCTGGCATGGCTTCGCGTGGCGATGACAGCCACTCTAGAGGGGGGATACCAATAAGGCCGAGGACCCAATTGGCGATGCCCCACGTGGGATCGTAGATCCAGAGCCAGACGATGGATACTGCGATCCCTGAGGTCACCACTGGTGTGAAATAGAGGGTCCGGTAAATACCCAGGCCACGGACTTTCTGGTTCAACAGGAGTGCCAGGACCAGTGCGAGGGCCATCCGCAGGGGAACCGAGCCGAATGTATAGTAGCCGGTGACAATGACGCTGTTCCAGAACTCAGTCGAGCTCAGTAGTCGCTCGTAGTTACCCAGGCCGACGAAGCTCAGGTGCGGACTCATCCCATCCCAGTTCAGCAGGCTGAGCCAAAGTGAGTACACAACGGGAAAGGCGAGGAAAGCCGCGATGAGAAAGGCACTGGGAAGGATGAAGAGATAGGCGGAGATCCACTCGCGTCTGCGCCAGCTCGGATGCCGATGCCGAGCCGACGCGTGCGCGCGAACCGGTACGTCGAGCACTCCCATCTAATTCCGATCCTCGGATACACCCCGCGAGATCAGGCGCCCCGGCGCTCGGATGTAGTAGAAACAAGCACCGGTGCGGATTCCGCGGAAAGATAGCCAGTAACAGCAGAAACCGTCACGCCATCAATGGAAGCAAGAGGGGCGTGAAAGCCCGTCCCTGATATGATAGCCCTCGCGCATCCTGCCGCTGGACTGGGCGAGGGATCGCTAGATCGATCGTTGGCCCCACCCTTGGCCGTATCTTTACTTCCGTGATACGTGACTACGGCTGATATCCTTTCTGCTTCATAATGGATAGACACTCATCTGCCGCGGCATTCAGGGCATCTTGGACTGACGCCTTTTGGTAGATCGCCTCCTCCAGGTGGTGCGATATGGCAATCGTAAGATCGTAGAACAAGCGCGTGGGTACGCGCGGGTGAACCTTGCTCATGTTCTCGGCATACACCTTGTAGAGAGGATTCTTGTCGAGCCAGCTCTTGTAACTGTCGCTCTCGATCACTGACTTCCGAGTAGGAATGTAAGCTGCAGCCTCACAGAAGCGCTCGATATTCTCCTTGGAAGTCAGCCAGAGGACGAACTTCGCGGAGACATCCTGATTTGGTCCCTTAAAGACCTGAAAATGTTCACCGCCACTCCAACTGTGTCCGGCCAGATCCGCAGTGTGCCCGGGAAAAGAAATAACACCCATCTCGAACTTGTTCCCGATCAGGCGGAGTGTATCCGGTATGGCCCACGGGCCGTTGTACCACATCGCCTCGTAGCCGGTCACGAAGCCGTTCTGCGGTGGTTGAAGCGGAACTGCCTTGATCTTTTGAATTATGTCAACATTCCACTGCCAGGCTGGGACGCCGCCGTTCTTATGGAAGACTGGGGCTCCTCGTTCCGGGCGACCGTCCTTGTCATCAAAGTACTTACTGCCCGTCTGCCAGGTCAGACACATGTGACGGTTAGCGAGGGCACCCTGCGCTCCCTGGGTCGTCTCGGCACCGAGGTCAAGACCCCACTGCCGCTTCGACGTGCTCGTCAGCTTTCCGGCAACCTCGCTCAACTCATCCCACGTCTTGGGCGGATTCTTCTCAAAATCGAGTCCTGCCTCACTCACGAGCTTCTTGTTGTAAAAGATCTGGATATTATTCGTATCCATGGGAATAGCGTAGTACTTGCCATCCGGTCCCTGGTCGTACTGGAGCAGGGCATCGAAGAAGTCCTGGATGTCGAAGCTAGCCTCCCGGAAATAGTCATCGAGCGGCAATGTCTTCTGGGTATCAATCATGATCGGCACCCAGACCAGGTCGGTCTGCACGATGTCGGGAACTGCATTCCCGGCGATCGCGGTCTGAATTTTGGCCAGGAGCTGGGCGCCGGGGGTATAAGTCAGCTCGAAGCTGAGATTGGGATCAACCTTTCCATAGTCTTCCACGATCTGCTGAAGCGGCTGGGCCTGAGCCTGTCCATAGTAGTGCCAGATCGACAGCTTCTTCGACCCTTTCCCAATCGTCACCGGTGCTACAGCCGTAGGGGCTCCCTGCACATTCGCGGACGGAGCGGTCGGGCGTGCCGTGGCCGAGGCTGCGCCTGAGGGCGCCCGCGAGCAGGCCGCAAGGGCCGCTATGGTTCCACCGAGGGCTGAACTCAAGAAGATTCGCCGGCTGATCCCGTGTCCTGGACGCGCGTACATCGATACACCTCCGCGGATCGTGTGAGATAAGCACTACGACAGGTCTCCACTCAGTGTCTCCCGCTTTCACCATCCTGCCGTCGGTGCTACACTAGATGTCGTGCATCGCCGGGGCAAGAGGCTGACTGACGTCACCGTGCCATGACCCTGACGCGGTGCCGCAATGGCCCGCGCCCGATAGAGAGCGATGATCGAGCCCGAACTGCTGCTCAAGTACACTCACGATGTTCTGACTCATCTCTACGACCTGCCCTACCTTCTCCAGCATCCCCTCGCTCTCTCCATCGCTACCGAGGGACGGACAGAATCGCCGGGCCGCGTCCTGCGGCGCCTCCTGCTCGATGCGATCCAGGAGCTCAAGCCGCCGGCCGAGTCGCCGCACGATAGCGTTGCCGCCGCGCGGTACCAGTTCCTCTACCTCCGCTACCTCCAGGGGAAGCCGATCGATGAGATGGCCCGCCTGCTCGGCCTGAGCGAACGCCAGCTCTACCGCCGCCAGCGCGATGCGCTCGAGGCCGTCGCGGCGATCCTGGCCCGCGAGCTCCAGCTGGTCCGTCCCCCATCACCGTCTGGGCCTGATGCGACTGCGTTTTCCCCTGCGGGCACGATGTCGCCAGAGGCCGAGGTGGACCGGATCGGCCTGGCCGCAGCATCCCAGCCAGTCGATCTGCAGGATGTCCTGGCCGGGATCCGCCAGACGCTGACCCCTCTCTGCCAATCGACCGGCCGAGAGATCATCCTGCCGACTACCGCCGGCCCGGTACTGGTCACGGTGGAACGGGTGGCTCTGCGCCAGGCCCTCCTCGCCCTGCTCCTGTTCGCGATCGAGGCGTCGCGTTCCGGCGCGATCCAGACTACTCTGGAGATCGCCGAGGGAAGGGCCCACCTGGCGGTGACGATCCCCGCCGGCGACCGCGAGCCTGCCCTCGACGAAGGCAACAGCAATCTCACTGTCTGCCGTCGCCTCGTCCGTCTGCAGGGTGGAGAGCTGGAGGTCCAGCGCACCCCCGGACCGCGGATGGTCATCACTCTCCCGGCCTTCCGGCGCCGGAGTGTGCTGGTGGTTGATGACAACAGCGACGCGCGAAACCTCTTCAGCCGCTACCTCGATTCGCGCGGCTACCGCGTTGTGACCGCCGCCAGCGGCGAGCAGGCCCTGGAGATCGCCCGACGCGAGCATCCCGATGCCATCGTCCTCGATGTCATGCTGCCGTCGGCCGACGGCTATGAGGTCCTCCAGACCCTCGCCAGCGATCCTGCAGTAGCGCGGACCCCGATAGTCGTCTGCACCGTCCTCAAGCAGCGGGAGCTTGCGCTCGCGCTGGGCGCGACTGAGTTTCTCGCCAAGCCGGTCAGCCGGGGGGAACTCCTGGCCGCCCTGGATCGGTGCTGGGAACGCCGCGCGCCAGTGCATCGACGGTAACGCGCAGGAGGCCGACCAGTTCAGTCAGGGTAAGCCCCGGCCCCCGACTGATTCCGAGCATGCCTGCGGTGAGCGCCTCCTCCTGCCGACCGCGGGCACTCAGCACAATGACCGGCACCGAGCGCAACCCCTCATCAGTCCGCATCGCCTCGAGAAGCGCATAGCCGTCCATGCCCGGCATCACCAGATCCAGAAGCACCAGGTCCGGCTGAGCGGTCCGCAGGGCCGCAAGTGCCTCGGCCCCACTGTAGCAGACCCGCACCCGTGCCCGCGGCACGAGGGCACGGATCATGCGCTCGAGCAGGTCCACGAAATCGGGATCGTCGTCGACCACGACGATATCCCGGAGCGTCCCGCCGGCCCGGCGCAGACCGCGGGCGATCTGGTCGCGAAGCACCGGCTTGACCAGGTAATCGACGACGCCGAGTTCATCGGCCAGACGCCTCCGCCCCGGCAGAGGGCACAGCAGGACCGGTAGGTCCGGAAATCGCTCCCGGAGCGCCCGCCCCGCGTGCCACGTTCGCGGCTCGGACGGGCCGGTAACCAGAATGGCGTGGACGACGCGCTCATCGCGGGCGCGTCCCACTTCGGCCAGAGTGGCGGCGGCCAGGACATCATAGTCATTGAAGTGCCGACGAATCAGGTGAATGGTCTCCGGTTCGGTATCGTACACGACGATCGCGCCCCGCGTGCCTCCCTCGCCCGGCACGCGTGCCCAGGTATCCCAGTCCCGACGCAGGGTGCCGCTGACTACCGTCTCCTGACGGGGCAGGGTGAAGAAGAAGGTGGTACCGCAGCCCACGACCGACTCGACCCCCATGGTGCCGCCGTGCATCTCGATGAGCCGCTTGCTGATCGCCAGTCCCAGTCCACTGTGGCCCAGCGGACGGCCTAACGGTCCCTTTACCTGCCGGAACTCCTCGAAGACGTACGGAAGGTCCTCCGGCGGGATGCCTGCTCCCGAGTCGCTGACCTCGACGATGACGTGGTGATCTTCGGCTCGTGCCCGCACCCGCGCACCTCCCAGGTCGGTGAACCGCGCTGCGTTGCTGAGCAGGTTCACCAGCACCTGGCGCACCCGGGCCCGATCAGCCAGAACCGGCGGGAGGTCCTCCGGAACATCAAGCTCCAGGGTGAGGCCCTTGCGCGTGTAAAGCGGCTCGACCGTCGCGGCGGCGTCACGGACGAGCGCGGGGAGACCGACCATTTCCCGAACCAGCCCCATGCGCGCGGCATCGATCTGAGCGAGGTCAAGGATGTCGTCAATCAAGGAGGAGAGGTAGCGCGCGTTCCGGTAGATCGTGTCGATGTCGCGCTGAAACGTCGCCGGATCTGGTGGCCCGCCCCGGCCCTCGGCATCGGCCGCCAGGAGTTCGCTGAAGCCGATGATCAGGTTCAGGGGGGTGCGCAGCTCATGCGAGACCGCGGCGGCGAACTCGGCCTTGAGCCGTCGGGCCTCATCCGCGGCCCGACGCGCCCGCTCGAGTTCGCGATTCACCTCCTCCAGGCGGTCCTGGGTGATGGTAAGGCTCTTGACCACTCGCGCCAGTTCGGCCTGCTGACGCCGTGCGCGATCCGCCTCTCGCTCAGCCCGCCGATACTCCGACCACGACCAGCGCAGGGCCATGCGGGTCGGGCGGGCGGCCAGCCACGCCGCCGCGACGTTGGCCCAGCTGAGAACGACAATGCCGGGGAGATCCAGCAGGTCCGTGCCCATCCCCTGCTCCCGCGCCAGGGCCAGGGCACCGGTGATCACGACCGCTGCCAGGGGCCCGCCTGCATTCTCGAAGAAGGTGCTGGCCACAAGCACGACCACCGGCAGAAGGTTTGCCGCTCCACTGAGGGCCGGAATCCCCAGGCTGCCCACACCCAGCCCGAGTAACCCCGCTGTGAGCACCGCACCGCCCGCCGCCGAGCTCACCCGACTCGCCAGCAGGGTCAGGATCCCAACCAGGTCCAGGGCCAGGATCGCTGTAGAGACCCATTCCGCAGTGCCGGACGGGTGAGAGAAGGCCAGCATGACTGCGAACGGCGCGATCAGGCAGGCTGCTGCACAGCCGAGCAGGACGCCCTGGCGCAGGTCGTCCAGGCCGATGATGTCGCCGGAGAGGAAGCCGGGGAATGATTCCGCGTCCATAGCCCGCCTCCCGATGCGCCGCGAGCGCGTGGTACGCGGTCATGGTGGGGCGGGAGGCGGGAGAAAACAAGAGGGGGCCGACGGCCCGCCCGCTCTGTGCCTTACGCACCCCCTGCGCCGGCCCGGCGGATCAGGTCGCGCATCTTCACCGTTTCGGTCACCACGTCCACCGTCGAGCAGTCCGGCACGCCAGCGAAATGTACGTATTCGGTCGCGTACACGCCGGTGAAGCCGCTGGCCTGCAGGCCCGCGACGACCCGAACGAAGTCTACTGTCCCTTCCTCCAGCCGTGTCTGCAGAGCCCCCGGCCGGGCCTGCCGCATGTGAATGTGCGCTGTGCGTGAATAGAGCACCTCATAGCTCGCCTGGTCAAAGCCCTGACAGGCGAACTGGCCCGGATCGTGGTTGATCCGCAGGCCCGGAACCGCATCCAGCAGCCGCCCCAGCTCAGCCGGCGTCTGGATCGCTGCACCCCGCTGGGCCTCGACCAGCAGTTCGACCCCGCCGACCGCGTCGACCGCCTCCCGGGCCGCCCGCACGTTCTCGACGATGACCGCGAACTGCTCGTCCGGCGCAAGACCAGGCTCGGCCCGCCCAATGCCTGTCTGCAGGTGCGCAATCCGACACCGACGGCAGAAAGCGGCGACCGCCGCGAACAGCTCCTGGCGCCGCCGACCCTCGGCGGGATCCGGACTGCCGAGGCGCTCTCGGAAGCCGACGAAGCAGCCGGTGAGGGTGACGTGCGCATCGGCCGCCAGGTTCCCGATGCGCTCTGCCTCCTGAGTGGGATGCGCCGCCAGGGCATAGGGGTCCAGCTGCTCCGGGTAGGTCGCCGCGATCAGGTCGGCGCAGGGGATCTCCAGGGCCCGAATGATTCGCAGAGCCGCCCCAAGCGGCACGATCCCGAAGGAGTGGGTCGTGCAGGCAATGACTGGCGCCGCGGTCATTGCCCATCCTCCTGCGCCGCGGCACCCCCGGCGTCGGTCAGCGGGAGCGGGATCACCCGCCCCTCCGCATTCGCCCGCACCAGCGCGTGCTCGATCTCCAGAACAGCATACCCGTCCTCTCCCGTGGCCGCGTCGGTTTCGGCACCGCGCACCCGCTCGATGAAGGCCTGGATCGACCGCTCGAACGCCACGTTGAACCCCCGCTCGGCACCGGCGAAGAAAGGCACCTCCTCGCCCCCCGGCCAGCGAACCAGCCGTCCGATGATGTCGTCGATCGTGATCCCGTCGGCGGTCAGGCGTCCCTTCTCGCCGACGGCCTCGACCCGGAGCATCCGCGCGTGCAGGTCCTCGAAACGTGAGGCGCTGATCACCCCCAGCGCCCCGCTCGCGAACCGCAGGACCAGGCTGGCATTGCGCGACGGCACATAGACGAAGTCTGGACACTGCACCCGGTAGTGGTAGCGCGGATCGACGGTCGCGGTATACTGCCCGCTCACCGCTTCCACCGGCCCCCCGAGCCACCGCAGGAGATCGATCGCGTGGTGAAAGCAGAAGGCGTGCGCCGCAACGGTGAGCAGGGCGAGCTCGCCCAGCTCGCCCGCGGTCAGCTGCCGCTTCAGCTCCTGAAAGATCGGGAAGAACCGGTAGTTGTAGTCGATGCCGAGGAAGCGGCCGGTCCGCGCGGCGGCCGCGACCATCGCCCGCCCTCCGGCCAGGGTGTGGGCCATGATCTTCTCGCAGAGGACGTCTGCCCCGGCCTCCAGGGCGGCGACCGTCGGCTCAACGTGCTGATCCTCCGGTGTGCAGACATCCACGATCATCGGCCGCTCGCGGGCCAGCATCTCCCGATAGTCGGTGTAGGCGCGGCCGCCAAATCGGGCCGCGAAGGCCGCCGCCCGCTCGGCGCTGACATCACTGCCCGCGACGATCTCCACGCCCGCCAGCTTCTGGTAGGCCGGACCGTGCTGGCTCATCGCGATTCCCCCGCAGCCGATCACCGCCACCCGCAGTACTGGCCCGCCGCTTCCTTCCCGCGTGCTCACCTGCCCTCTCACTCCTCGATGATGGCGACGGCCCGCACCGGCGCCGCGGTCGTCCCCACCCATTTCACCGGAAAGGCCGCCACCCGGAACCCGTATGGGCGCCCGATCGCCTCCAGGTTCGTGAGATTCTCCAGGTGGTAGTACTCGTGCGTGCACATCACCCGGTGCGCCTCCCAGAACTCCCGCCGCTCGAACATCGCCCAGACCGGCGGATCGAAGGTGATCGCATCGATCCCCATCACGGTGATCCCCCGCTCGATCAGCCACAGCGTCGCCTCGGCGGTCATCCCGCAGTGGTCGGTCAGGTAGCGCTCCTCCTCCTGGTACTGCCCCGCCCCGGTCCAGATCAGCACGATATCGCGGGGCTTGAGGGTGTAGTTGATGCGGCGGAGCGCCTCCTCGATCTCGGCTGCCCGGATGCCGGCCCCCTTCTCCTTGTGCCGGAAGTCGAGCAGCACCCCGTCTCCGTAGCAGGCCTCCAGGGGAATCCCCTCTGGCCCCGGGGCTCCCCGCACCAGGTGCTTGCGCGCATCGATGTGCGTCCCCACGTGGTCGCTCAGCACCGCCAGGTAGCTGGCGGTCAGCGAGGTCACCCCGTAGCGCGCCGCCCCGATCTTCTCGGCGAACTCCTCCCAGCTCTCGTAGAGCGCCAGCGCCGGCCGCACGATCCGCGGAAAGGTGACCATCTCGTTGTGCACTGGCATGCTCAGGTCGATAATCCGTCGGGCCATCGCGTCCCCTTCTTCTCTGTTCTCCCCGTGCTTCGGCTCGCCTCCCCCGGGGGCGGCTCAGAGGATCTGGAAGCCCCCGTCCACATAGAGCGACTGGCCGGTGACGTAGCTGGCATCGTCCGAGGCGAAGAAGACCGCCGCCCGCCCGATCTCCGCCGGCTGTCCCGCCCGATGCAGGGCGATCCGCTCCAGCACCTGCGGCAGGACCTGCGGGTCCTTCATCACCCACGCCGTCATCTCGGTGTCGATCAGCCCCGGGTGGATGCAGTTCACCCGAATCCCGTGCGGCGCCAGCTCCACCGCCAGATTCGCCGTCAGCGCCTCAATTGCCCGCTTGCTTGGTGCGTAGTGCGTCCGCCCCGGCAGCACCATCCCCGCCTGGACCGACCCGATGTTGATGATCGCCCCGCCGCGGCCGCGTGCCACCATCTGGCGGGCCACCGCCTGGGCGCAGAGCCACTCCCCCTTCAGGTTGGTGTGGGTCACCCGCTCCCACTCTGCCTCGCTGATCTCCAGGAAGGGGATGATCGACTCGACCCCGGCGTTGTTCACCAGGATATCGAGCGGTCCCAGCTCGCGCTCCACCCGCTCGACCATCGCCGCGACCGCCGCCGCCTGCCGCACGTCTGCCACCACGCCGAGCGCCCGCCGTCCCAGGGCCTGGATCTCCCCGACCACGGCATCGAGCTGCCCGTCATCTCCCACCAGGTCGTTGACCGCGACATCGGCCCCCTCCTTTGCCAGCTCCAGGGCGATGCCCCGGCCGATCCCCCGCCGTGCCCCGGTCACCAGGGCGATCTTCCCGTCAAGTCTCCCGCTCATTGCTCTCTATCCTCCGGTCTCGGTGATGTCCCGGTGCTCCGCGCTCAGCGCCGCCAGGCGACCCGATCCCCCAGAATCTCGCCCAGGTAGCGGCGGCTCAGGGCGGCCGCCTCTCGCGGGGGCCGCGGCGCCCGGGGCGTGCCGTCCAGCTCCACGTTGATCCAGCCGGCGAAGTCGTCCGCCAGCAAAAGATCAAGGATCGCCGGCATCGGCAGGATGCCCTGCCCGATGGGGGTGTAGTTCACGTAGCCGGTGGCGTCGATCTCCTTCCCATCGGCATCGTAGGCGACCTTGCCGCTCCAGTCCTTCAGGTGGACGTGGACGATCCGATCGCGGTAGGTCCGCAGCACCGCGAGGATGTCACTGCCCCCTTTGGCGATCTGGCCGGTGTCCGGGGCGAAGCCCACCCACCGCGGATCCAGCAGGGCGAGGATGGTATCGATATCCGCGCGCGTCTCGACGGCGGTGCCGGTGTGGGGATGAAGCCCGACCCGGATCCCCAGTTCGCTCGCCCGCTGTCCCAGCTCGTTCAGCGCCGCCGCCAGGGCCGCGAACTGCTCCGGTCCATAGCCGCCGGGCGGGCGCCGCCCGGCCTGGACGACCAGGGTCTGGCCGCCCAGCTCGCCGAGTGCACGCGCCGCCGCCAGCGCCTCCGCGATCTCCTGGGTGCGGCGGGATGGGTCAATCCATTCACCGGTGCAGTAGACTGCCGCCAGCGGGATCCCGTACCGATCGACCAGCTGGCGGAAGCCTCCCCGCTGGGCGTTCCACTCCAGCACCGTCCGCCCGAAGGTCTCGAAGCCGAGATACCCCAGCTCGGCGGTCTCCCGATAGGCCTGCTCGACGTCGCCCGGAATCCCCCAGGTAATGCCCGTATGCCCGATGCGCACCATTGCACGTCTCCCCGCTACCAAAGAGCTTGCCGGGACGGGATCGCCGTCCCGCATTCGACCGCTACCCCCGCCCGGTGACCCAGTCCAGCCCCTGGAGGACAAGGCGGCGGTAGGACGGGTGGGTAAGCGCCTTCGTATCGTGGCCGAGGGCATTGTAGTAGACGCGTCCCCGACCGTAGGTCTTGACGTAGACCAGGGGATGCCCCTCGGCCGCGGCGAGCACGCGGATGTCCGGCCCGAGCGGCCCCTCGCCCACTGCATTCGCCGCGGCGGCCGCCTCGCGGATGGGCCGCCCCGCGGTGATCGCGGCGGCCAGTGCCTCGAACTCGCCCGGCCCGCCGCTCACGTGGTACAGCTCGTCCTCGACCACGAAGTCCTCGAGGCCCGCCGTGACCGGATGGTCCCGATCCACGATGTGGACGGTGAACGCCCCGTAGGGATCGTGTCGGACGAAGCGACTGCCGATCAGGTGCAGGTACGCTGCGCTGTTCCAGAAGGTCGCTGTTGCGGCGTGGAGCCCGATGAAGCCAGTGCCTCCCTCAACGGCCGCCAGGAGCGCGGCCACCTGCTCCGGGGTTGGCTCGACGAAGGTCGTCCAGTTGACCACCGCATCGTAGCGGGCCAGGCTTGACGGTTCAAGAACGCTCAGGTCAGCGGTGATCCGCAGATCGGCACGCGCCTCGCCGGCCAGGATGCCGGCCAGCTCAGCGTAGTGGAACGGCTGGTTGTGGTAATCGTGCCCGCCCACCAGGAGCAGGACTGTCCGTTGTGCCACGATCTCCTCCTTAAGGATGTGATTGCGCATTCTGATGCCGCATCAGTCGGCAGTCCGCAGACGCCGGCGCGGCAGGATCATGCCTGCGGCGATTCAGGGCGTGAAGCAGACCTTGATCGCCGCACGCTCGCTCAGCAGCTGGATGCCCCGATCGTATTCCTCGAACGGCAGGACGGCCGATACCAGCGGGCGGGTCGTCACCTGTCCGCTGGCGAGGAGGTGGAGGGCATATTCGGCGCCCAGCCGACTGCGGCGCCCGTACCCCTCCAGGGACAGCCCCTTGCTCCATGCTGCGCGGGTAAAGGTGATCGGGCCGTGCGGCACGCCGAAGATGATCACCCGCTCCCGCGTGACCTGCAGCAGGCCGTTCACCGAGTCCGCAACCCCGACGCAGTCCAGGGAGAGGTCGAGCTGGTGCTCCGAACGGGTCAGCTCCTGCCAGTCAGCGCCCCCGGGCACGAGGGCGCGGTCTGCACCGAGCTGGCAGGCCAGCGTGCAGCGCGTTGCGATCGGATCGAACCCCACCACCTCGCGGGCCCCGCGGGCCTTCAGTGCCTGGACGGCCAGCAGTCCAGCCGGCCCCAGGCCGGAGACCCCGACCCGCTTCCCGACCACCTCGCCCGCGCGCAGGATCGATGTTGCCAGGCAGGTGAGGAGCTCGAGCGACGCGGCCTCCTCAAAGGGCAGGTGATCGGGGATCGGGAGCACCAGCTCTGCGGGCAGGGCTACGTACTCCGCGTAGCACTGGTTGGGCGACTGAGGGGAGATATTCCAGTTGGCCACCCGGTCGCCGACCCGGAGGCCCTGGACGGCCGATCCGGCCGCGACAACCACGCCTGCCATCTCGTGTCCTGGCCAGCCGACCTGCTGGGGGTATGTTGGCTGGCCCTCGCGCTCGAAGAGGTCGATCCCGCGCCAGAGGGAGAGATCCCACTGCGGACAGGTATTGCACGCCGCGACCTTCACCAGCACCTCCTCGGGCCCCGGCGTGGGGACCGGGACCTCGACGATGGTGAATTGTCCCGGCGCGGTTAGCTGGATTGCGCGCACGGAGGGCCTCCTCTTTCATCCCTTTGCATCAGAATTGGCTGGCTCGGGGGCCAGGTGGCCGAGGACCGTCTCGGCCAGTTCGATGATGTGGCGGGCGATCTCCGCCTCGGCGCGCTCCGGGTCGCGGGCCTGGAGGGCCGCCAGCACCGGCACGTGCCGCTCGGCGATCTCGGCCAGGGTATACTCGGTGGCCCGCAGGCTGGTCAGGAGGGTCCAGCACTGGGGGTTCAGGCTGTTCCAGAGCTGGAGGGTTCGTCGGCTCCCGGAGGCGCGGCAGATCTGCTCGTGGAAGGCGACGTCTGCGGTGATCAGGGCCTCCAGGTCATCTCGGGCGGCGCAGGCGCGCATCTCCGCGATCAGGCGGTCCAGCGCGGCGAGATCGGCATCGGTGGCGCGGGTGGCGGCGAGACGGGCGGCGTAGCGCTCCAGGTGAGCCCGCACGTGGTAGACATCCCGCACCTCGGCGGGGGAGAGCCGCACGATCACCGCCCCGCGGCGGGGATGGTACTCGACGAGGCCGTCGTGCTCGAGCTTGCGGATCGCCTCCCGGATCGGAGCGCGGCTGATGGCCATCTGTCGGGCGACCTCCGCCTCGACGATGCGCTCGCCCGGCCGCAGTCGGCCCTGGAGGATGGCATCCCGCAGGGCACGGTAGGCATCGACGTAGAGGGGCCGATACGGCTCGACCGGTGTTGCAATCACCCGGCGGCCGATTCCGCGTTCGTCTCGCATCTGCAATCTGCTGTCTGTTGACAGAGGCTACCATATCATGCATGATCATGCTCCGTCAAGCCCTGCACCCCACTGAAC
>JADGGD010000066.1 GCA_019690095.1 Chloroflexota bacterium | reverse complement strand
AAAACGCGCCTGGCCTACAGGGGGGCCGGGATGGGCGCCCCCCGGGCCGCCACGACGGTGGAAGAGGTAGACTGGCGCGGCGTCCTCAGCGTCGTCCTGGAGCTGTCCACGATCGCCGCACTCGCCGTGGGGCTGCCGGTCGGGGTGCGCCGTCCCACGAAGCTGCCCGGGATCGTCGCTGCGACGGCGTTTATCCTCCTCTCACTGCTGGCGGCGGGAGGGCTTCGCTACTCCCCTGAGCCATTCGACGGGCCACCTCGGGCCTTCCTGTATGGGGGTGGGCCCAATGGGACGATCGCGATCAGCACTGTCACGCCAGTGGGGGTCGTCTTCCTTCCTCCCCACTGGTCGCTCTACCTTCCGATTCCCAGCACGATCCTGACGATTCTTGTCGGGCTTCTGCTTGGCTACGCCGTGCATCTGACGGTTCTGATCGCGGCGCACTTCCGAGCCTCCCGCGCCCGCTTTGGCTTGCTCGGCGCGGCACCCGCCGTCCTGGCGGCGCCGGTGTGCTGCGGGCCGTCGCTCGCATCGCTCGCGGGGATCGGCGTGGCCGCCGCACTCGGGACGCTGGCGCTCCCCCTCCTCGCGCTCTCGGCTCTGCTTCTCAGCGGAGCGATCCTCTGGCAGCGGCGAATCCTGTGCGCCTGCGGCCGCCCTCCGGGATCGCCGCCGGAGGCGGTTGGCCAGTCAGGATGAAAGGGCAGCCAGAGACAGGAAGCCACCCACGGAATCAAGCGGCCGTGCCGCCTGGTCCCCGCGAAGGAGGCAGATCCTTTCGACCATTACCTGCGTGCCTGGTCATCTGCTGCTCAGCATCCCTCCGAAACAGGATGCCCACCAGCCGGCCATCTGGATCGGTGACAACGATACTCCCGACCCGCCGCGTCCGCATCCGGGCGACAAGCTCTGCCAACGGCTGATTCGGCCGGACGGTAGCGGGGCCAGCCGTCATTACCTCCTCCACGGTAGCGGTGGAATCACCCTTCAACGCGGCTCGACCTAGCCGTCCGAGGACGACTTTTCCACCATCAACAACAATGCACTGATTCCAGCCGGTACGGCGGATGCGCTCCCATACGTCGCCAACTTGCTCGTGCAGGTGGCAGAGCGGGACATCCCGCCGCACAACGTCGCCAGCCCGAGGACTGCTGGCCATCTGTCCCTCGAGCGGAAGACCATAGGCAAACCAGGCCTGGCGGCCTGGTTTGAAGCGGTAGACCTGGTCAAAGCCGAGGGTCTGGAGCCGCCACGCGGCTCGGGCACTCATATCTCACTGGAAGTCATCACAGTAAACCACGATCGGCCGGTCCCGTGGCAAGGAGGAGACTGCCGAGCGGCTGAGTGCTTTGAGCGGCAGATTAATCGCGCCAGGAATATGCTCCAGGGCATACTGCTCGGCGAGAAGAACATCCACCAGGAGCCCTCCCCGCTGGACAAGCGCCTGGAGGTCTTCGAGGCTGGTGATGGTCTGGATCATCGTGATCACGCGGCACAGCAGGAGAGCCGAGCGATATCGCGGCCGAACGTCTGCGCGGCAAGCTTCAGCCCTTCGGCCATCGTCAGGTACGGCGCGAAGGTCTCGAGCAGGTCCTGCACGGTGAGATGGAACTTGACGGCAAGGGCCCCCGCATAGATGACGTCACCCGCGTTCTCGGCGACAACGTGGACGCCCAGGATCTGGTCGGTCCGGGCATCGGCGACGATCTTGAAGACACCGCGGGTATCGTGGTTGACAATCGCGCGCGGCACGGCGTCGGCCGGCAGCACGGCAACCTTCACCTGATGGCCGGCGGCAACTGCCCGCGCTTCGGTGAGCCCGACCGTAGCGATGGCAGGGTGGGTGAAGATAACCGCGGGCAAGACGGACAGGTCGACCGTCCGGTGGTTGCCCTGGAGCGCGTTCTCCGCCGCCAGCCCTCCCTCATAGGCCGCAACATATACAAACTGTGGACCGAGGGTCGCGTCACCGGCGGCGTAGATGTCCGGGTTGCTGGTCTGAAGATACTCGTTGACCAGAATCTCGCCGCGCGCTCCCACCGCGACCCCGGCATTGTCCAGGGCCAGCTCACGCGTGTTTGGCGATCGCCCGGCCGCGACCAGCAGGGCATCGCCCTCAACGACCCGCGGCGCACCATCGACCACGAGGGAGACCCGCAGGTCGCCCTCTGTCCCTTCGACCCGCTCGTAGCGAACCCCGGTCAGAAACTCGATCCCTTCCGCGGCCATCGCCGCCGCGACGGCATCGGCAATCTCCGCATCGTAGCCCGGCAGGAGCCGCGACCCGCGCTGCATCAGGGTAACCGTACTACCGAGGTGCCGAAACAGCTGCCCGAGCTCAAGGGCGATGTAGCCAGAGCCGATTACCAGCAGGTGCTGTGGACGCCCTGTCAGTGATAGGGCCGAGGTGCTGGTGAGGTAGGGAACATCGACCAGGCCCGGAATCGGTGGGATAGCCGGCGCCGCACCAACCGCCAGCACGATCTTCCGTGCCCGCACGACTTCTCCACCGACCCGCAGGAGACCATCCGGGCCGAAGCGGGCCTCTCCCCGCAGGAGATCCCAACCGTAGGCGTGGATCAGGTCGAGATACTTCTCCTGACGGAGCCGCGCCACCAGCTCATCCTTCTGGGCGATGAGCGCCGGGAGATCCACCGGGCCGGACCAGGTCGCGACCCCAGCAAAGGGATGGTGTCCGGCCTGCCAGTACATCTCGCCGGCCCGGAGCAGGGTCTTCGAGGGAACACAGCCGATATTCACGCAGGTGCCGCCGATAACCCCCCGTTCGATCATCACGACCCGCGCCCCCTGGTCTCGAGCCCGGATCGCCGCGGCAAAGGCAGCTCCTCCCGAGCCAACGACGGCAAGGTCGTAGATCTCTGCGGACTCCATCTGCCGCTGGGGAGAGATCGAGAAAGAGGGTGCCGCGGGCGCGGTCGGAGCGGGACGGCGAACAGGCGGTGGAGCTTCCTGGTAAGATGCAGTCTGTCGCACCGGGCCGGGGTGTGCCCCGGCCCCGCGGGCATCCGCGGGCGGTGAGCCGCTGTCCTCTGCCTCAGCCCCGTGTCCGTGCGACGGCGGAGGGATCGGCTCGAGACGACCGGGACGGTATCCGGCCTTCTCGACGGCGGCAATCAGTACAGAGGGCTCGATCCCCTCGGGCAGCAGTACGATCGCCTCTCCCCGCGGATAGTCCGCGATAGCCTGGCGAGCCCCACTCTGCGTCAGCGCCTGGACAACCCGCGACTCGCAGTGACGGCAGGTCATCCCCTCGACGGTCAGGCGCATCCACCGATCAGCCATGACCAGTCCTCTCTATGCACAATATTCCCGTGACTGCGCTCGTCCGCACCGGTACACGCCGGCCCGTTCACTGAGCATCCTCCGCGGTCTGCCTCTCGAGCGGCTGCGCTTCGCTCTCGAAGGCAACATCGTCCGGCAGGGAGAGACGGGTGCAGCTGGCGATCGCCGCCGCGTTATCGCCGATCATCGAATCGGCCAGACGGAGCAGATCGCGGACCCGCGCGTCGGCCAGACGATAGTAGACGGCCCTTCCCTCGCGGCGGGCCGCAACAAAGCCGCACCAGCGCAGACAGGCGAGGTGATTCGAGACCCTCCCCTGGGGCGCCTGGAGGTACTCGACAATCTCGCTGACTGTCCGCTCTCCTGTGAGGAGAAGTTCGAGGATTCTCAGTCGTTTTGGATCACCCAGCACACGAAAGAAGCGCGCACGGATCCCGGCCGCCTCGGCGGTCGGCCGGACCACTGCCACTGGTTCCACTGTGGGATACCCTCATATTCGTTTATGCGTTTTTATTCTACCACGATGCCTGCATCAGGTGCCAGCTGTCGGCGCATCTGCACGCGGGCAGGCCGAGCCCCGTACACTGCGATGTGCGGCCCGGGCGCATTGCCCGGGCCACCGCCGGGCGCGTATACTAGCGGCACGCACCACGCCAGCCCCGGAGGTACAGAGGACGATGCCACTCAGCCCCCAGCAACTCATCGCGGCCCTTGCGGATGGCCAGGGTCTTGCCGAGATCGCGCGGGCCGCCGACGTCCCTGTCGCGGAGGCGCAGCGCCTCTGGAACGACCTCTGCCGTCAGCGCATCCCCCCGGCGAGCGATACCCTTACCGGTGCTGTCAGCGCCCCGGTCGAGATCATCCGCGACTCCTACGGCGTCCCTCACGTCTATGCTCACACCGAGCGCGATCTCTTCTTCGGTCTCGGCTACGCTATGGCCCAGGACCGTCTCTGGCTGATGGACTACATGCGCCGCAAGGCGACCGGCCGGCTCGCCGAACTGCTCGGCCCAGATTATGTCGACCAGGATCTCGCCTTTCGCATTCTAGACTTCCCGACGATCTGCGGGCGCAACTACGCCCTCCTCGCCGATCGCTGGCGTCAGCTCCTCGATGGGATGGCCGAGGGGATTAACCTGGCTATCCGCCGCGCCGGGGATAACCTGCCGATCGAGTTCGACCTCCTTGGCTACCGTCCGGAACCGTGGACCCCGGTCGATCTCCTGATCGGGTTGCGCTACCAGTGGTGGGGGCTGTCCGGGCGGCTCGCCCAGATCACCACCGCCACTGTACTCGAGCGCGAGCTCGGCGAGCGACTGGAGGCCTTCCTCCGGGTCGAGCGAGATGACCTCTACATCGTCCCCGAGGGCCAGAACGCCGCCACCGACGGTCCCCCTGCTCCACTGCGCGACTCGCTCCACCTGGGCGGTCATCCGCACGGCTCGAACAACTGGGTGATTGCCGGCACGCGCACCCGCTCAGGGAAGCCGCTCCTGGCCAACGACCCGCATTACAGCTACGCCTACGGTCACGGCCTCTTCTACCCCTGCCACCTGGACGGCGCCGGCCACCACGAGGCCGGCTTCGTCTTCATCGGAACCCCCGGCATGATGACCGGAGCGAACGGGCGGATCGCCTGGGGATTCACCAACAACGGGACGTCAATCCGGGATCTCTACGCCGAGGAGGTGGACCCGCGTGACCCCAGCCGCTACCGCCTGGGCGACCGCTGGGAGCCGTTCATGACCCGTGAGGTCGAGATCGCGGTGAAAGGGCGGGAGCCGCTCCGGCGCACCCTGCGTGCCACCGTCCGCGGCCCGATCGTCAACGACATGGTACCCGCCATCGGGCCGAACGATCCGCCGCTCTCCCTGCGCTGGGTCGGCTTCGAGATGATTGACGACGTCCAGGCGCTGATCGAGATGAATACGGCGACGAACTGGGCCGAGTTTCGAGCAGCCCTGCGAAACTGGGCCTGCAGTGTGACGAACTTCGTCTACGCCGATGTCGATGGCAACATCGGCTATCAGATGGCCGCGCGCATCCCGCTCCGCCGGGTGGCGACGCGCGGCATTCGCCCGGCGAACGACCCAGACCACGCCTGGAGCGGCTATATCCCCTTCGACGCCAACCCGCGCATCGAGAACCCGCCCGACGGGATCATCGCCACTGCAAACAATCGGCCGATCGCGCCGTCCTACCGCTGGCCCCTCTACGGCACCTACGCCGGCGGCACCCGCCAGGCCCGGATCCTGGAGATCCTCCGATCACGCCGCGACCACGACGCGGCCGATTTCCGGCGCATGCAGTACGATACCACCTCGCTGATTGCCCGCGAGGTAAGCCCCCGGATCATCGCAGCACTACGCGCCGATGGCGACGGCCGCCTCCGGGAGGTTGCAGACATCCTCGACCGCTGGGACCACCGCTTTACAACCGACGCAGTGGCCTCTACGATCTTCGAGGCGTTCATGCAGCGGTGGACCCCTGCCTACGCCGCGGCGACCCTTCCGGACCAGCCAGTCGTCCGTGCAGCCGCGGGACCAGCCGCCCGGCGGGCCCTGGTCGGCGAGGAGACGGTGCTGGAGCCCGCGCGGCTCGATGCCCTGATCGTCGCAACGATGCGCGCAGCCCTGGACTGGCTAGCCGATCGGTTCGGACCGGACCCCGCGGGCTGGGCCTGGGGACGCGTCCACACGATGAGCTGGCCCCACCCCCTTGGCCACCACGGCCGCCTTGGCGAGTTGCTCAACGGCCCACGCCTGCCCTGTGACGGCACTGAGAACGTTATCAATAATGTCGCACCCTCGGCCAGCGAGCCCTTCATCGCCGCCTCCGGGCCGACCTACCGCCTGATCGCCGATCTGGCGACGCCGGAGGTGGTCTACATCAACAGCCACTGCCCGACGTGTGCCTGCCCGGGTAGCCCGCACTACAGTGACACGATCCGCGACTGGGCCAGCGGGAACTACCAGCCGCTCCGTCGGGTCCGCGCGCTGATCGAGATCGAGGCCGAAGGGACGACAACGATCCGTCCGGGCTGAGCCTCCGGCCGATCCGCGGGCATTCACGTCAGTACGGCAGACGGGTCTCCGGGTGCTCCTGGATGTAATGGGCAAGGTGGACGCCCAGGTTCTCCTGGAGCTGGATCGAGAGACCGCCGTCAACGACGAGAGCGTGCCCGGTGATGAAGGCGGCCTCGTCTGAACAGAGGAAGACGATCGCGTTCGCGATGTCGACCGGACGCCCGCACCGCCGCAGGGCGTACTGCTGTTCGAAGAAGCGCAGGCCGGAGGGATTCTCGGCCCACATCGCCGCCTGGATGCGCTCGGTCACGATGTGCCCGGGGCAGACAGCGTTCACCCGGATGCCGCGCGGCCCGAAGTCGAGGGCCATCTGGCGGGTCATGCCGATGACCGCCGATTTGCCGGCCTCATAGACGAGCGAGCGTGGCGCCATAAGCAGCCCGTGGACCGAGGCAACGTTCACGATAGCCCCTCCGCCGGCCGCCTCCATCGCCGGTACGGCGTATTTGACGCCGAGGAACACCGACTTCATCAGCACGGCCAGGGCCCGGTCCCAGCCCTCCTCGCTGACCTCGACTGCACTGCCGTCCCGGTTCTCGCCGACCGGGCTGTAGGCATTGTTCACAAGGATGGTCAGCTTTCCCCAGCGCCGCACCGCCTCATCGACCATAGCCCGGATATCCGCGTGCCGGCCGACGTCAGCGTGGATCGCGGCGGCAGTCCCGCCGGCTGCACGGATGGTCTGGACATTCCGCTCGGCGGCCTCATCGTCAATATCGGCGATGAGGACACTCGCTCCCTCTTCGGCAAGGCGGCGTGCGGTGGCGCCGCCGATCCCCTGTGCACCGCCGGTCACGATCGCGACCTGTCCGGCCAATCGCTGCATGCTCTGCCTCCCGATCTGTCCCGTCACCGCGCGTGGCGGCCAGGCTTCTCAGCTCCCGCCATGGTACCATTCCGGGAACAGGGTTGAGACTGCCCGGCCGTGGTGGTCTGCCGGGAGGGCGGCGGCTCTTATCACGCCCCGCCGCTCTCCCCACTGCCGATGATCACTGCGCTCGCGGTGATTGTCCCGCCCGCGCGCGGTCCAACCACGACGACGGCGGCACCGGGGACGAGATCGGAGACACGCGCGGGGGTTTCCGTGCTGATCCGGACGTTCGGGACGAGGACAACCCGCCTGAGGCTCCCGTCAGCAGTCCGCACGCTGACCGTGTTCCCACTGACCGAGTCAACCTGTCCCACAACGACAGCACCTCCGACCTGCCCTCTCTGATTTCCGACCGGCGTCCGCCGCGGACCGGTCGGTCCGGCGAATCCACCCCGCGCGGGGCCGGAGCCGATCTGCACCTGGCGCGCCTGGAGGGCGTCGTTCTCCTCTACCCCGACCGCCCGAATCGGCTGGCCCGCCGTGATCTCCGCTACGGACAGCTCCCGCTGGCGGTACACAGCCGTGCTGCCAGTCAGGTGGACGGTAATCGTCTGGCCGCCGCGTGCCTCCTTCAGGGTCAGGGTGGAACCATTGACACCGATTACCGTCCCGGCCAGCGGCCCCGAACCGCCAGCACGGGAGGCTTGAGCGGCGGCTGCGGCGCCCGGTGTGGCCGACGGGGGACCGGACGATGCGCCGACCTGACCGGCCGCGCCGCAGCCAACCACTCCCAGAAGGGACAGTACACCTACTGCGAGAGCAAGCCGCTGGATCACCACACGCGTATGCCTCCTACCGATCCGGTGCTTTCGAAAGGCCCGGCCGGACCAGGCACGAACCCCGCTGCCGGATCCTATCGGACAGCCGTTACCGAGGTGCTAAGAATCTGTAAACGAAGTCCCACGGATGCCCCAGCCGGTGCATCCTGCCGCGTGCCAGTCCGACCCCATCCGCCTGTGGGTGACATATGTCATACCGGACGCAGGAGGGCTTTCACTACCCGGCGGCACTCCGCGAGCGTAGAGTGAGACCTGCGAGATATCTCGGCGATCACCAGTCACCGGAGGATCCTTGATGCCCGGAGAAGCCCCTATCCTCCCCGTGGTCGAGCTGATCGAGGCCACCAAGACGTTCGGCCCGGTGAAAGCGCTTGATCAGATCACCCTGCGGGTTGCACGTGGAGAGGCGGTCGCAGTGCTCGGGCCCAACGGCGCCGGCAAGACGACCGCAATCTCCCTTATGCTCGGCCTGCGCACGCCAACCGCCGGTTGCGCTCGCCTGTTCGGGCGCGATCCTCGGGAGCCTTCCAGCCGGGAGCGCGTCGGCGTGATGCTCCAGGAATCGGGCGTTCCGGCGACTCTCACGGTCCGGGAAGTCCTCGAGCTGTTCCGCCGTCTGTACCGACGGCCACTGAGCGCCGGGGCCGCTCTGGCGGCGGCCGGTCTGGACGCAGAGGCCGGTGCGCGCGTCGGCAACCTCTCCGGCGGACAGCGCCAGCGCCTGTACTTTGCGCTCGCGATCGCTGGGAACCCGGAGGTGCTATTCCTCGATGAGCCCACCGTCGGGCTGGATGTCCAGTCCCGCTGTGCCTTCTGGAGGCGAATCCGCCAGATGGTGGAGGCGGGGAAGACGCTCGTGCTGACCACCCACTACCTCGAGGAGGCCGATGCGCTGGCCGATCGGATCGTGGTGATTGATCGCGGGCGAATCATCGCCGAGGGTTCCCCGGCGGCGATCAAGAGCCAGGTCGGCGGCAAGACGATTCGCTTTCGCGCCCCCGGCGCGAGCGAGGACGACCTGCAGCGGCTGCCTGGCGTCCGGCGGATCCATCGGGCGGCGGACCGGTTCACGCTGTACGCGACGGAGCCGGAGGCACTGCTCGCCCACCTGTTCCAGGCTGGGCTTGCCATCACTGATCTGGAGGTCGTTGGGATCAGTCTCGATGAGGCCTTCCTGACACTCACCGGTGACCGGATCACCGAGGAAACTGAGCGAGGAAACTGAGAAGGAGATGATGAACAGGTGAACCACGTGATCGTGCATGACGCGGATGTCGACGCCGGGATCGGCCGTCTATCGGCGCTGGCCTACCTCATCTATGCCGAGATCGTGAAAGTCGTGCGGGTCCCGATGTTCCTGATCTTCGGGCTGGCATTCCCGACGCTCCTTTTCGCCCTCTTCGGGCTGCCGAGCGTCGACCAGACCCAGAGCGGCATCAACGCTGGACGCTTCATGATGGCTTCCTTCGGCACCTATGCAGTAATGGGAGTGGCACTGCTCTCAGTTGGCGTCAGCATCGCCAGCGAGCGCGGCATGGGCTGGTACCGCCTGCTCCGTGCCACCCCGATCCGCCCGATGCACCTGTTCACGGCGAAGATTGCCGCGGCGGTCCTGCTCGGGCTGGCGTCCCTGCTCGTCCTCTATCTGTTTGCGGCGCTGGTCGGACACGTGCGCATGGGGACGGCCAGCTGGTGCGCAATGGTCGGACTGCTCCTGATCGGAATGATCCCGTTCATCGCGCTCGGGCTCTGGATTGGCCATACCGCCGGACCAACCACAGCGCCGGCGATCGCCAACCTGATCTACCTGCCGCTGGCGTTCGCCTCGGGGCTCTTCATCCCGGTGGAGCACCTGCCAGCGACCATCCGAGGCATCTCCCCCTTCCTCCCATCCTACCATATCGCCCAGCTGGGCTGGACATTCCTCGGAGCCGGCGATCGGGTTGGGATGCCCACCCATCTGCTCTGGCTCGCTGGCTATACCGCGCTCTTTCTTGCCCTGGCCCGATGGGCATACCGGCGCGACGAGCACGCAACGTTCAGTTGAGGCACAATGGTACACTGAGGGCGAGGAGAAAGATGGTGACCGAGCACTGTGCCGAACCGACCGGGTTAGCTCCCGTCAGCCGTGCCAGCTCTCCCTGCTGGCCAGGCTGGCAGAGCGAATCCGCCCGACGATGGGTACAGGTGCGCTACCTGGGCCCGCTCGTCGGGCTCATCTTCCTGGTCGCGCCGCTCGGGCACGTTCTCACGATGCCGCACCCTCCCTGGCCCCGCTGGCCGTCCCTGGCCGGGCTCGTCCTCTTCGCGCTGATCTGGGGCTTCCTGATCTCGCGAGGCCCGGGCTGGAACAGGCCGCGCGTCCTCCGGGCCGGCTTCCTGCTGCTCACCGCCCTGGCACTGGGCTATACGCTCGGCCTGGGGGGAGAGCTGATCTGGCTCTTCCTGTACGTCGGCGTCCTGGCTGGCTTCATCCTCCCGTCGCGGCAGTCAGCCGCCGCGATTGCGGCCGCGGCCGCGATTGCAACGCTAGCCGGCCTGGCCATCGGCATACACCTCGCCGCGATCGCCCAGGTCGTGGGCCTGCAGGTCTCGCTGAGCTTCCTGATGCTGACAACCCAGCGGCTGATCATTGCGAACGCCCGGCTGGAGGAGGCGCGCGAAGACATCGCGCGGCTGGCAGTCAGCGAGGAGCGGCTGCGATTCGCGCGCGACCTGCACGACTTGCTGGGCCACCGCCTGTCAGCGATCGCGCTGAAGACAGAGCTGGCACGTCGGCTGGCGATCGCCGATCCGCACCGGGCGGAGCGGGAGATCAGCGATGTCGAGGTGATGGTGCGGGAGGCACTGCGCGAGGTGCGGGAGGCCGTCGCCGGATACCGCCAGCCGCGCCTTTCGGATGAGCTGAGCGGCGCGCGCGAGGTCCTTGCGGCCGCGGGTATCAGCTACCTGCTGGATGACCCGCCCGATCAGCTCCCGCCCGCCGTGGAGTCGGTCCTCGCCTGGACTGTGCGCGAAGGGATCACCAATATTGTCCGCCACAGCCGCGCGCAACACTGCGCGGTGCGCTTTCGGGTCGGGGACGATGCCGTGGCCGTCGAGGTGCTCGACGACGGTTGCGGGAGCACGGCATCGGGAGAGGGCAGTTCCTCTGGCGCAGGCGGCAGCGGCCTGCGCGGGCTGGCAGAACGACTTGCCGCGGTGGGCGGGGTGCTCGAAGCGGGCCCCCTACCCGCGCGGGGATTCAGCCTTCGGGCGACCATCCCCCTGGGCGCACTGCTCCACACCGAGCGTCTGCCACTGGAGGAGGGGATACGGTGATCCGCGTGCTCCTTGCCGAGGACCAGGGGATCGTTCGGGGAGCGCTTGCGGCGCTCCTCTCCCTGGAACCAGACATCGCGGTTGTCGCTGAGGTGTCGCGCGGGGATGAGGTGCTGGCGGCGGCACAGGAAGCGCAGCCAGACGTAGCACTCCTCGACATCGAGATGCCCGGGCTCAGCGGGCTGGAGGCCGCCGGCCTGCTCCACGAAAGGCTCCCGGCGTGTCGGGTGCTGATCCTGACTACCTTTGGGCGTCCTGGGTACCTGCGGCGGGCGATGGACAGCGGGGCCGCCGGGTTCCTGGTCAAGGACGCGCCGGCACACCGGCTCGCGGACGCCATCCGGCGGGCCGCCGCGGGCGAGCGGGTCGTCGATCCGGAGCTTGCGGTGGCCGCGCTGAGCGTCGGCAGTAACCCGCTGACCGACCGCGAACGAGAGGTCCTCCGGGCGGCGGCGCGCGGCCGCAGTCTCGCCGAGATCGCCCGCTCCCTGCACCTATCAGAGGGAACCGTGCGGAACTACCTTTCTGCGGCGATCCAGAAGCTCGACGCCCGCAACAGCAAGGAGGCCTCCTGCATCGCCGAACAGAACGGCTGGCTCTGAGGAAGCGCCGGGCGGGACAGGTCAGCCGCCTGGCCGCTCCCCCCGAGTCAGCGGCGGTCCGCCGCGACGAGCCGGGCACAGCCGTCCGACAGGCGGCGTGGGAGGTCCGGATGGTGCAGCCGCGCGGCCATCCGGCTTGACTGCCGCCGGGCCCGGTGTATACTGGGGAGCACACCGCTGGCTGGCCTGCCCATACCGCGTGGTCTGCCGGAGTCGGCGCGGGCTGGATTGGCCGTCCGGCGTAGGGTGCGCCCGCCCATCCACGGGCGGACAGCCGGGGTAGGGAATGGCAGAGGATCTCGTCGGGCGGCGACTGCGGGGCGGCGAGTACGAACTGCGGGCAGTGCTCGGGCGCGGCGGCATGGCAACTGTCTACCGGGCGTACGCGCGCTCGCTCGATACTGACGTCGCAGTCAAGATCCTCTCTCCGCGCCTGGCGAACTCGCCCCTCTTCCGGGCACGGTTCCGCGACGAGGCGCGCAGTCTGGCCCAGCTCCACCACCCCAACCTGGTCGAGGTGCACCACTACGGCGAGGAGGGCGACCTCGTCTACATCGTGATGCGCCTGGTCGCCGGGGGTACCCTGAAGGACCGGCTCGCCGCGCTCGACGGCCCGCTGGACCTGGTGAGCACGGCGCGCCTGATCGGGCAGGTCGCCGACGCGCTCCAGGCGGCCCACGAGCGCGGCCTCGTCCACCTCGACATCAAGCCTGCCAACATCCTCCTCGGCCGTGCCGACTGGCCGCTCCTCGCCGACTTCGGCATCACCCGGGCAATCGGGCGGGAGCGGTCCGCCTCGGGTCAGGAGCGCTACGCGGGCACACCGCTCTACATGTCGCCGGAGCAGTGCCGGGGCGATCCGCTTGACGGCCGGAGCGACGAGTACAGCCTGGCGGTCACGACCTACGAGCTTCTTGTCGGCACGCGTCCCTTTACCGGCGAGACGACCGAGGCGGTCCTTGATGCCCACCTCAACCTGCCGCCGCCGCCGCCGCGGTCGAGGAACCCGGGCATTCCCGGGCCGGTCGAGGCGGTTATCCTCCGTGGGCTGGCCAAGCAGGCGGACGAGCGCTATCCCAGCGTTGCGGAGTACGCCCGGGCCCTGCGGGAAGCGGTCGAGCAGACCCGCGGCGTCGCGCTGGAGACGAAGCAGGCGGCGGCCGAGGCGGCTCCGAACCTGGTGGGAGCACTCGGGTTGATCCTGCTCGGGCCGCTCCTGCTTGGGCTCCTGCCGGCCGGTCCCCTGCCGGGGAGCCGGATTCCGCCTGGCTGGATCGTCCAGACAGTGCTGGCCCTCCTTATCGGCGTGCTGTACCTCGGCGTGCGCTGGCATCTGATCGGGCTGACTGAGCGAGCACTCGCCGGCCTCCTGGGCAGTGTGCTCGGCCCGGCGGCCGGTCCGGACACGGCGTGGCGCCGCGGGCTGATCGGGGCCGTCGAGGGGATCGTGAACCTCGGCTACCTCTTCGGGCTGACCTGGCTGATCAGCCGGCCGGCACTGGCCCTGCTCGGCGCCGCGACAACGCCGGCGATTGCGGCCTCCGCCGGGACTGCACTCACCCTGGCCGTGATCATCGCGGCCCTGGCGCTGATCGTCCGGCTGTACCGGGCCAGCGGCCCGGGCGCCGCGGCGCTGGTCCTGGGGGCCGCCTGGGTCATGGCGGCGGCCCTGCCGGGTGGGGATATTCGGCCCGGCGTCGGGCCAGGCGCCGCCTGGATCGCCCGCGCCCTCGGCGCGGCCGGCGTCCTGGTGCTCGCGCTGGTGGCACGGCCGCGCACGCGCGCGACGCTCCAGCAGGTCCTCAGCCGGGCCGCCAGCCCGATCCTGGCCGCGCTCCACCCCGCTGAAGGCCCAGGGGAGGCCGCCGCGGAACGGGCCTGGCTCCAGGGGTTGATCGGCGACGTTCTCGACTTCGGCTACCTCCTCCTCGGGTACGGTCTGCTCCACCAGCCGGCGAACGACCTGCTGGGTCTGGCCCTGGGCCCCCTGCCTGCGGCAATCCTCGTCACCGGCCTGGCCGGTCTTCCCTGGCTGCTCCTGACCGTCCGCCTGGGGCGAGTAGCCGGCCGATTGGGGGTGGCCCTGGGCGTCCTCCTCGGCGCACCACTCCTGCTGACCCTACCGATCCTGGATGCGGGTCTCCTGGGCGCGCGCTGGCCGGTAACGATCGCAACCTGGGGCGTCGGAACGGCCGCCGTCCTGCTGCTGGTGCTTATCCGCGGGCAGGTGCAGGACCTCGGGCGGCGGGCACTCGGGCCGGTGCTCGAGCGGCGGGTCCTGGGAACAACTACCGCCGCGAGCGAGGAGGAAGGAGCATCCTGGCTCGGCACTGTGGGAGGCCTCATCGGGGCGGCGCTGGATGCCGCCCTGCTGATCCTCGTCTACTGGCTCCTTGGGGTACCCGCGGCGGCAGCGCTGGACCGGGCGCGACAGGATACCGCGGGCGGCGAGATCGTCCTGCTCCTTTTTCTAGCCGGGATCATCGCCATCCTGGCGCGACCGCTCTGGAACCTCCTTGCCCTGCTGGCCGGCGTTCACGGGCGGCCGGGGCAGGCCGGGCGGGCCTGGCCGGTTCTGGCAACGGCCCTCATCGCGCTCCTGGCAACGAGCTGTGCCGCGACGCCGGTCATCCTCGCCGCACCGGCCAGCGTGGGAGCGCTTGCCCCGGAGACGGCCCTGGCCGGGCGCGACGTGGTGGTGACCTGGCAGTACTGGCAGCCCGCCGTCCCAAGCCCTGAGCTGGCAACGTACAACCTCGCCCTCTCCTGCTCGGACGGTGAGCCGCTCGGCTGGTTCCGAGAGGCCGTCCATCCGGCGCCGGGCCGAGCGATGCCGGCCGGACCGGCCGGCCCGATCGGCCGGATCGCGGTCTCCTGCGATGACTGGCAGCGGGCGTACCTGGAGATCCGACAGACCGCGGGCCTCCCGGCCGCGCCCAGCGCCTCCTGGGGCTGGCTGGACATCCAGATCCAGATCGGCCCCGACGGCTCGGCCGCGGTGACCGAGACCCATCACCTCCTTGTCACCTCTGGCGAACTGGATCATCTGACCTGGGAGCTGGACGGCCAGCCCGCGCGCCTCACCGTCCAGGACGAGGAGGGAGAGATTCCGCTCGGGGTCGGAAGCGGTCCACGCCGCGCCCGGCTGACGACGGAGGGCGGGCATACCCGGCTTACCGTCTGGTTCCCGGCGGTCAACGCCCCGGCCACGCGCACCCTTGTGGTGAGCTACTGGCTCGCCGATGCCCTCCAGACAGTCGGCGGAGCGCGCCGCTTCGAGCGGGTCATCCTCGAACCCGAGCGGGATGGTCCCACCTGGCGAACGACCATTCGGATTACCCTGCCGCCGTCCCTGGCAGTCGGCCCGCTCCGGCCGGGCACGCGGGGCTGGTCGGCGCGCTCCGGCCTGCTCGACGGCCGAACGGCCTGGTTCGAGGCCGACGACGTGCCCGCGACCGGCAGTCTCGCGGTCAGCCTGGAGATCGGCGGACCGACCAGTACGCCGTCGCCGGTCCCGGCCTCGCCCACGCCCACCCCCACGGAGACGCCGACCGCGACCGAGACGGCCGTGCCGACCGCGACGCCGTCACCGACCGCGACGGCGGTACTGAGGGCCGCCCTTCCCGCCGCCACGGTGCCGGCGACGGCCCCCCCGCCCCCCACACCAACGCCGGTCGCTTATA
>JADGGD010000337.1 GCA_019690095.1 Chloroflexota bacterium | reverse complement strand
CGTTTGACGCGCTGCAAAGGGACGCCAACCCCTTCCGCCTGCTCTTCCCCGATGGACATCACATCGAGGGCGTCCGCGTGCGCCATGTAGATGGCCATCCCCGCCGCGACGCTCACCGCGAGCCAGGCCGCGCTCATCCAGGTGCTGCCGTCCAACCCGCCCATGAGCCAGAATAAGATCTGCTGCATCGTCTCGAGGGGCGTCAGCGACAGCACGAGCGTCACCAGCGCGCTGCACAACGATCCCACCGCGACCCCCGCGAGCAGCAAGGTATGCACCGCCGTGCGCCCGCCGATGGTCCCCAGCCGGTACACCACCGCCATGGCGGTGAGCGCAGCGGCGAATGCGCCGCCCGGTACCGCCCACGCATGGACGGATGCACCCCCTGCGGTGATGACGAGCACCGCCCCGAGCGATCCGCCCGCCGAAACGCCGATCACGCCGGGATCGGCCATCGCGTTGCGAAACACGGCTTGCAGGACGGCGCCGGTCGCCGCCAGGCCGGCGCCTACCAGGACGGCGACACACAGCCGCGGCCAGCGAATGGCACCCATCACCACCGCCGCGGTGCTGTGGTCCCCGCGCAGGTACGCCACGGTCTTGGGCAGCACCTGCATGAACGGAATGGTCACCGGGCCGAGGGAGACCTCCAGCACCGCGGCCACCACGAGCGCCAGGGCCAGCATCGCCAATCCTGCCGCCGGGCGGCGCCGGTGGCCTGTCCGCACCGGATTACGACGTCGCAGCACCAGGTCCGCGTGCCTCCTCTCTCCCGCCCCGCGCCGCCACGGCAGCACCTGCCTTGGTACAATGGACACAAACGGGGTCCGACGACCCACGCGCGACGCTACCGCGTTGCCGACAGGGAGGGAACGGTTTGAAATTCGCAGACAAAGTCGTCATCGTCACCGGCGGCGCCCAGGGCATCGGCATGGCCATCAGCACCGCGTTTGCCCGCGAAGGCGCCAAAGTGGTCATCGCGGACATCGACGCCGAGGCAGGTTTGGAACACGAGGCCCGGTTGCGCGAAATCCAGCCCGACGCCCGTTTCGTGCCCACCGATGTCGCCGAGGAGGCGGACGTCCGGCGCCTGATCCAGACCACGTGGGATACATTTTCCGCCATCCACATCGTGGTGAACAACGCCGGCATCGGATCGCGCGGGACGCTGTGGGACCGCCCGATGGCGGAATGGGACCGGGTCATCGCGGTCAACCTGCGCGGGCCGTACATGATGGCCAAATACGCCGCCCCGGCGTTGGTGCAGGCGAAACCCGGCGTCATCATCAACATCGCGTCCACGCGGGCGCTGATGTCGGAGCCCCACACCGAGCCGTACTCGGCCTCGAAAGGCGGCATCCTGGCGCTCACCCACGCGCTCGCCGTCACGCTCGGGCCGGACGTCAGGGTGAACGCCATCAGCCCAGGGTGGATTGAGGTGTCCGACTGGAAAAAGTCAAGCGCGCGCCAGACGCCGGTGCTGCGGCCGGAGGATCACGCGCAACACCCCGCGGGCCGCGTCGGCCGGCCGGAAGACATCGCGGCCGCCTGCCTGTTCCTCGCCGGGCCGGAAGCCGGGTTCATCACCGGCACCAACCTCGTCGTCGACGGCGGCATGACCATCAAGATGATCTACGAAGAATGAACGTCGGCCCCGGACAGCGAAAGGGCGGTTCGCCCGGCGACCGGCTCAAAAAGCCCGCACCAAGGGCATCCGGAGCCGGCGCCCGCCCGGGCAATCCGCCCTTCACGCACTGGCGTGCTCCTCAATCCACGCGAACAAACGCGCTTGCTCGAGCAGGTCCGGGAGGAGCAAATCCGGCTGGTGCGCCGCCAATTCCTCATAGCGCGATCCGCCCGTGGCCACGGCCACCACGCGCACCTTCAGCTTGCGCGCCGCCTCGATGTCGCGCACCGTGTCGCCGATGACGATGACGTCCCGCGGTGCGAACTCAATCCCATAATACGCCTTCGCCTGCTCGATGGCGTTGTCGAGCACCTCGTAGCGGTGGGCCGGGCGCTCGCAGAAGCCGCCGACCGGGAAGAAGTGGTTCAAATCGAAGGCGTCCAGCTTGATCCGCGCCCCTACCTCGACGTTGCCGGTGCCGAGCGCGTTGTAAAGGTACCCTCGGCGCTCCGCCTCTTGGAGGACGTCCACCACGCCGGGCAACAGCTCCATGTTCTCCGGCGTCGCCTCTTTCTGCAGCGCCCGGTAGTACGCGAACAAGAAGTCCTCCAGCTTGCGCTTGTCCACCTCGTGGTCGGCAAACACCTCGGCGATAAAATCGAGATCGATCCGCCCGTGCATCACGACGTCGTCAAACGCACCTTCGATGCCGAACGTCTCGGCGAACGCTTGGTTCATGGCCCGCCGGCCCGCGCCTTTGGCGCGCAGGATGGTGCCGTCGATGTCCCAGAGCAACAGTTGTGGTC
>JADGGD010000336.1 GCA_019690095.1 Chloroflexota bacterium | reverse complement strand
CGCCATGCGATTGCCGCGACTAACCGGCGAGCGCCTTTACCGTGCCACGCTGGGCCTGGGGATTGGGACAGTCGGGGTCGGGATCGTTCCTTACCTCGTGCCGAGTGCAGTTGCGCGCCTGTTCGGTGTACCTGCCCCGGCCTCACCGATCGTGGGGATCATTGTCCGATCGGTTGGCGCGCGCGATGCGATCAACGGCCTTGGCATTGTCTCGGCCACGATTCATGCGGGCCGGGTTGCTCCCTGGATTCTCGCCCGCGCGCTCGCCGATGCTGCTGACCTGCTGGCCGTCGGGCTTGCCTGGCGGGCCGGTGCGCGCGGCTGGCGGACGATGGGGATCGGCATCGCGGCACTCGGGGCAACCATCCTGGACGTCCTCCTCTACCGCGCTCACCGGGCCGCACCGCGAGCACCATTCACGTACGGCCCGACCCTCAGGAACCGTCCGTAATCTCGTCTCTGACGTGAACGGACAAACTTGACGTGCACGTCAAATTCGAGGATACTGTCCTGGGAAGTGAAGGATCGTGAGGTGGCCTGCGTGGCCGAGGAGTCTCAGGGTGAGCTGAAGCCGATTGGGGTGGTCGCACGCGAGACCGGCCTGACGCCTCGGGCCATTCGATACTATGAAGAGATGGGGCTACTGCGCCCGGCGGTCCGGGTGAAAGGAGCGGATCGTCTATTCGACGCGAGCGACATCCAGCGCTTGCACGAGATCAAACGGCTGCGTGAGGTTATCGGGTTCTCGCTTGCCGAGATCCGGGAGCTGCTCGAGACCGACGATCTGCGGGCCCAGCTCCGTGATCAGTTCGCGCGCACCTCCGATCCGATGGACCGGATCCGGGCTCTTCGCCAGGCGATTGACCTCGCCGAGCGTCGGCTGGCGATCATATCGCGGAAGCTTGCCCAGATCGAGACGATTCGTGTCGAGGAGCAGGCACGACTCGCTCGGTTGCAGGCGCTTCTCGCTCACGAACTCGACCGTCAGCCTGATCCGTCCGGCAGTTCGGCGGCCGTATCTGCGCCGAGCAGTACCACGACCGGACGGTCCTGACGGTTCCCCGGCGCCCTGGCCTGCCCGGGATGAATCCATCTCCCCTCCGGACCTGGTCGACTCCCGGGCCGCTGTGCTGGCTCGCTGGTCGGCTGGCGAGGGGATGAAGGTGGGACATTGCTTCTCAGGAAGGGTATGCGAGAGGAAGATGGTCATGCGTCCAGGCCGTTCGATCGAACCGGTCGCCGATCCTGCCGACGGGTACGAATGGGTTGCCCTATCGGTGACAACGCTGGGGGCCTTGCTGGCCACCATTCAGAGCTCCGCGCTTCTCATCGCCTTGCCCGATATGCTGGTACAGCTGCGCGCGAGCTTTCTCACCATCATGTGGCTTCTGCTCGGCTATCTCCTCATCACCACCACGTTCGTGCCGGTGATTGGCCGCCTGGCCGACATGATTGGACGGAAGCGCCTGTACAATGCTGGCTTCGCTATCTTCACCATTGGGTCCCTTCTGGCCGGGCTCGCTCGACCCGAGCTTCACGGACTGGACGTGCTCGCCTTCCGGATGCTTCAGGGCATTGGCGGTGCTCTTCTCATCACCAATAGCACGGCGATCGTGACCGATGCATTTCGAGGCGGGCGGGTTGGCCTCGGGCTCGGCGTCAACCAGATCGCCGCGGCGGCGGGGTTTGTCCTCGGACCGGTTGTCGGCGGTCTGCTGACAGCAATCTCCTGGCGGTGGGTGTTCTTGGTCAACGTGCCGCTCGGCATCTTCGGGACCCTCTGGGGCATTCGTCGCCTGCGGGAGCCGGTGCGCCTGCCGTCCCATCAGCACTTCGACTGGCCCGGCAGTCTCGCGTTCACGCTCGGGCTCGGCTGTTTCCTGATGGCCCTCAGCCTGATCGCCTTCCCCGCCTGGGGGTGGGATGTCATTCGCGTGCTCTTCATCGTCGGCATCGCGTGCCTGCTTGCCTTCGTCCCGATCGAGCTCCGCGCGCCACATCCGATGATGAACCTGCGCCTCTTTCGCCACCGCCTATTCGGGCTCGCCAACCTCAGCGCCTGCCTGAATGGGATTGCCCGGGGGGCGGTGCTGTTCCTGCTGATCTTCTTCCTTCAGGGGCCCTACGGAAAGGATCCTCTGACGGCGGGTCTCATGATGGCCCCGTTCGGCCTCGCGTTCATGCTGATCGGGCCGATTAGCGGTTATCTCTCCGATCACCATGGGGCACGCGGCCTGGGTACGATTGGGCTGCTGGCATCGGCCCTCGGGCTGGGCGGGCTGGCATTGGTGACCGATCAAACACCCTTCTGGCAGATCGCCCTCTGGATGGCGATTATGGGAGGCGGGTCAGGCTTCTTCAACTCGCCCAACACCAATGCGATTATGAGCAGTGTCCGCCCGGAGCAGCGCGGTTCGGCCGCCGGGATTCGAACGATGCTCGGGAACAC
>JADGGD010000335.1 GCA_019690095.1 Chloroflexota bacterium | reverse complement strand
GTTCGTGCGCGAGTTCCTGACCGAGCGGCTCGTCGAGGAGCTCGACCTGTACGTCTACGGCTTCCACGGCGACCAGAGACGCCACCAGGGCGAGTGGCGCGTCCAGGACGTCCCCTGGCAGGTCGTGCGCGATACGCTGGTGGATGAGCTGACCAGCCTCGGCATCCCAGCCATCTCGGCGGTTGATGCTGATTACCGGGGCCGCGGCGAGCTCCTGCTGGTTCACGATGCAGAGAGCAGCCGCTGGCCCCTGGATCTCGACTATGCCCGCCGCACGCTCACCCTGGTCCACCGCCTGTGGGGGAAGACCGTGCACCTGGAGACGATGATCGACGGCCGCACTCAGATCATCTCGGTCGGCAGCTGACGGGGTCGCACCGCGCCGTCCCGGGGTGGCACGGGATCCGCCGCGCGCGGCCGTCCTCCCGCCAGGCGACTCTGCCGACCTGCACCGCCTCCAAAGGCCGCGGCGCGGCCCCCGGTCTGCGATCAGCCGAACAGGTGTGCGCCGCCCATCCCTAGCCACCCTGCCGCGCCGGCCAAGACCGCAAGGAGCACTATACCCGGCCAGAGCAGGCGGCGGGTTCGCGAATGCGCGCGTCCGAGCAGACGAGCCATGCTTCCTTGACCTCCCGAGCAGGTCGTGCCGCCCGAGCAGCCTGCAGGAAGCCTGCCATCAGCTCGCCGTGAAACGATCAGGGAGCGGCCGGTATGGTATAGTACGCCCACGAGCGGTGCACTGCTCGACGCGCGCGATCGCGCCCTACCACGAGGAATCTCGCCATCGACCGAACTGCTGGATCCGCCCGACCGACCCCGGGACGCGGTGACCTCGCCGCGGTTGCCGCGCTGTCCATCGGTGTTGTTCTCCTCTTCTGGCCGGTCTTCTTCACCGGCGCGTTCGTGCCGCGCGGCGGGGGAGATCTGGTCTCGTTCATCTACCCGCGCTACGCCTTCGTGGCCCGGTCGATCCGCCAGGGAACCGTGCCGCTGTGGGATCCATTCCTTTACAGCGGCCAGCCGTATCTGGCCGATGTCCAGTCTGGCCTCCTCTACCCGATCAACCTGCTCGTTTTCTTCCTGGCCCGGAGCTTTGATTACCACAAGCTCGAACTGATGGCGATTGGCCACTATGCCCTCGCCGGGATCTGTGCCTACGTTCTCGGGCGACAGCTCCGGATCGGGCGCTTCGGCGCATTCATCGGCGGGCTGACCTGGGAGGCGAGCGGCTTCCTTGTCGCCCACCTCGGACACTACAACCTGATCGCGGTGGTCGTCTGGATTCCGCTGGTGCTTGCCCTTCTCCAGCCAGCTCTCGAAGGCGGCTCGCTCGCCTGGACGGCCGCGGCAGCTATGGTGCTGGCCGTCTCGACCTTCGCAGGCCACACCCAGATGTCGCTCGAGGCCGGCCTGCTCATCGCCCTCTACACCGTCGGCTTTGCCCTGGCAACGCGGGCCTGGTGGACGGCCCTGCGCTCACTCGGCGTTCTGGCCGGCTGGTCTCTCCTGCTCTGCCTGGTCCAGATCGTACCGGGTTACCAGCTGACCGCCCAGTCGGTCCGCGCCGACATCTCTTATGCAGATGCCACTGCGTTCGCCTTCCTGCCCCAGAAGCTGATCCTTCTCCTGGTACCGCACTTCTACGGCCTGAGCCCGGATCGGTACTGGGGGCCGCCCAGCCTGACCGAGAACTACCTCTACATCGGCATCCTTCCCCTTGCCCTGGCCGGGCTGGCGCTCCTTATGGTTCGCGACTGGCGGACCCGGACCTTCGGCGTCGTCGCAGGGCTCGGCCTTCTCCTCTCCTTCGCTGACTGGACCCCCCTGCACGGGTGGCTCTACGCCCTGGTGCCGGGATTCGATAAGGTCCGTGCGCCCGGGCGGTTCCTCTTCTTTGTTGACCTGGGGGTCGCGATGCTCGCGGCGCTCGGCGCGGACCTGCTGACGCGCCCTCTCCCGACGGCTCGTCGGGCTCTCTTCCGCCTCTTCCTGACCGGCTGGACGCTCTTCGCCGCCGGTCTCCTGCTCATTGCCGCGCCGCTGGTCTACCTGCGCCTCTTCATCAACCAGGCCCAGACCGCTTCCCTCGTCGAGCAGATGAATGTTGCGACCAGCAGCTTCGCCCTGACCCTCCTGTATGCCCTTGCGACAGCTGCCCTGCTCGCCGCCTACCGGTACCGCTGGCTGCCCCGCCCGGGCATCCTCGGCGTCACGATCGGCCTGCTCGTGGTCGACCTCGTGGGGAACAATGCGGTCATCAACCCAACCCCCGACGACCCGACCGCTGGCTTCCAGCACCCCGCAGTCGTGGCGTTCCTCCAGCAGCACCTGGGATCGGCCCGGATCGACACGGTGACCGGCGTCGAGGACATCTGGCAGCCGGACGCCGCCGCGCTCTACGGCTTCCGCAGTCTGTGGGGGCTGTACGACCCGCTGACCCTGGCCGACTAC
>JADGGD010000334.1 GCA_019690095.1 Chloroflexota bacterium | reverse complement strand
GAGCACGAATCCGGCCGCGAGGATCTGCAGCTGGCGATCGCGGCGCAGGACGCTCCATTGCTCGGCCGTCCCTGTCCGCGCCGAGGACGCGGCGGCTGTACGCCACTCGGGCCCCCTGAACAGCGTCGCCACCATCGCGATGAACGCCACCATCGCCACGGCGACCGTGAGGAACGAGTACCGGAACCCGATCTGCGCCACGATCCCGCCGAGCGAGGTCCCGATCGCGACGCCCAGGTTGTTCGCCACATAGATCGCATTGAACGCGCGGCGGCCGCCCTCGGGCCACACCGAATTCGCGTACGCGTACATGGACGGGAAGACGAGGCTCGAACCGAGGCTGGAGAGCGTGGAGCCGACGACGTAGACCCAGAAGTCCTGCCACGACGCGATGGCCAGGCAGCCCACGGCGCTGATCAGCGCGCCCGCCATCAGCGTGCCGCGGCCGGTCCAGCGGTCGAAGAGCGACCCGCCGACGAGGCTGCCGATCATGGCCGCGAACGACTGGCACATCATGACGGCGCCGGCCACCGACACCGACCGGCCCAGCGCTTCGTGCACGTAGATCGAGTTGATGGGCCAGAAGAAGGAGAAGCCGGTGGCGTGGATCGTCATGCCCACGACGAGCAGCCAGACGTTCCGCGGGTACTGGAGGTTGGCGAGCGAGCGCAGGATCGACCGTAGAAGGCTCACAACCCGCATTATGACGGATTTCGGGCGTGACGGGTACGTCAGCCCGCGCCGCCGCGAGCGCGGCGGATCTCCCGCAGGCGCGCCAGCACCGGCATCGCCTCCAGGTCCGCCTCGGTGACGGCCGCCCAGTCGATGCCGCGCGGGTTGTCCGCGTCCGGCCGCGTCTCCCACACGGCTTCCGGCGTCGCAACGATGTCCACGACCAGGTCGTGAGGATCGCGCGGCACCGACTCGACGACCTGCAGCCGGTGGACGGTGGTGGCGACGGGCATCGGCGGCATGCCGAGCTCCATCAGGACGGCGTACTCGCGATCGGAGTAGCCTTCGCCCTTGCCCGCGCGGTGGCCGCGCCCGTCGACGGCCACGGATCCGCACACGAACAGGTCGATGCGCGGCACCTCCAGCAGGTCCACCACACGCCCGTACTCCAGGAGGTGCCGGATGGTGACGGCGCGGCGTTCCTCGCCGGGCGGCACGTCCTCCGGGCGCAGCAGCATGAAGCCGTCGCGCAGGCGCGGCGTGGGCATGACCAGCGTCTTGCCGTCCAGGATGGCGCGCTCGCGCACCGGCTGCTGGGGCGCGTCCGGGTTGACCTTGACCACGCGCGCGGCCCGCCACGCGGTCGTTTCCGCCAACCGGCGCGCGGCCTCCGCCGCGCCGCGGAAGTTGGGGATGCGACCGTGCGGCGGGAAGGGGAACGCGGCCGCGCCCTCTGCTTGCAGCGCGTCCCACACCTGATCGCGGATCTCGGCCTTGTTCACGCGGTCATACCCCCCTTCGCTGGGAGAGGATGGCCTGGGATCGCGCAGATCAGCGACTCAGCTTCGCGCGGCTTCGATGACGAACATGACCGCGCCGCCCGCGATGTGGACAAGGTAGAGCGCACCCCACAGAGCCAGCGGGGACGGGCGCTCGGGCGCCACGGCCAGCCAGATGAACGCTGCTCCGAGGGCGACGCTCGTGAGACCCCAAGCTTTGGTCAATGCCTTCTGTTTGATGTGTCGCAGCCGTTCATCCACGGCCCGGTGCCGGCGCGCCGCCCGCAAGCCGAGCCACAGCCCCAATCCGCCAAGGGCCAGGCCCGTCGCCAGACCCGCCAGTGCGCTCCACACGTCGTTGCTCACCGTTATTCACCTTCCTCAAGCTCGAACAGATCTTCGACCCGACAACCGAAGGTGCGGGCCAAGCGGAGCGCGAGGGGGAGGGAGGGCATGTAACGGCCGGCCTCGATGGAGATGATCGTCTGCCTCGATACGCCGACCCGCTCGCCCAGTTGCTCCTGGGTCCAGCCGGCCTCCAGCCGCCGCTCCCTCAGCCGCACGCGCACCTTGGGCGCCAAGCGAGAGCCTCCTATGTCAAACATGCTTTACGTCAAATATGCTTGACAACCGGCGCGGTGTCAAGGATCTTTGACATGTTGAACCTCTGAAGCGTGGGCAGGGGCAGAAGGAACGGACGGGATGGCGGGAGCGGTGACGGGACGGGATCACGGGAAGTCCCAAAGACAGACCTAAACCGGAGTGCGCGGTCCGCACATTCTACCCGCGCGACCAGCACATCGTCAAACGCAAGGCGGGGAAGTGGGCGTCACCACCGCCCCGCCGCATATCCGCCTTCCGGGCCGGCGCCGCTACTCCGTCGCGTACACCGTGTTCGTGTCCACCCGCACGCCGAGTTCCTTCAAATAGTTGTGGTACTGGCCGCGGTGGTGGTAGAGGTGCGTGATCGTGCCCATGACGACCTGCTCCGGCGTGACCGTCCCTT
>JADGGD010000333.1 GCA_019690095.1 Chloroflexota bacterium | reverse complement strand
GGTCTAGGGAGGGCGCGGGAGATGGGTCAGGCGTGCGGAGAGATGGGGGCACGGTCGCGATGACAGGCTCCCCGCGAATTCCACTTTCGAGGCCTGATATAGACGAAGTGGACAAGCAAGCAGTTCAAGAGGTCTTGGAGACCCCCGTCCTCGCCTTGGGCCCGAAGCTCGCCGCGTTCGAGCAGTTCATCGCACGCATGGCTGGCACCTCGTACGGCATCGGCGCGAGCAGCGGCACCAGCGGTCTCCACGTCGCTCTTCTGGCCCTTGGCATCGGGCCGGGAGACGAGGTGATCACGACGCCCTTCTCCTTCATCGCCTCGAGCAACGCCATCCTCTATACAGGAGCATTACCGGTCTTCGTCGATGTCGAACCGGAGACGTTCGCCCTCGACCCGGACCGGGTGGAGGCCGCTGTGACCCCGCGGACCAGGGCCATCCTGGTGGTCGACCCGTTCGGCCATCCGGCCGACCTTGATCGCATTCGCGACATCGCGCAGCGCCACCACCTCAAGGTCGTGGAGGACGCCTGTGAGGCGCTCGGGTCGGAGTGGAAGGGCGTGCCGTGCGGCAACGGAAGGTACGCCGATGTCGCCGTCTTCGCCTTCTACCCCAACAAGCAGATCACCACTGGCGAAGGTGGCTGCGTAGTAACGGACGATCCTGAGGTGGACAAGCTTTGCCGAAGTCTCCGCAACCAAGGGCGGGGAGAGATGGGCGTCTGGCTCGACCACGAGCGCCTCGGTTACAACTACCGTCTCGACGAGATGAGCGCAGCACTCGGGCTGTCCCAACTCCGGCGGCTCGACGAGTTTATAGCCGCGCGCCAGCGAGTCGCCGAAAGGTATCAGCAACTGTTGAAGCCCTTAGAGGACGCGGGCTGGCTCCGCCTACCCAAAGTTCGGCCGGAGGTCACGCGCCTCTCCTGGTTCGTCTACGTGGTGCACGTGGCGCCGCGGATCGACCGTGACGCCGTCCTCGTCGGGCTACGCGAACGGGGCGTGGAGTGCCGCCCGTACTTCACACCGATCCACTTGCAGCCCTTCTACCGGCAGCGCTTCGGCTACCATGAAGGGGCCTTTCCCATCGCCGAGGCCGCAGGACGGACCGGGATCGCGCTCCCCTTCTTCAACCGGATTACCGAGGAGGAGCAGGAGTACGTGGCCGAAACCCTGCGGGTCCTCCTGAGGGATCAGACCCGCAAGGGCGGTGGTCATGGTGAGCGCTAGGCGAGGCGATGTGGCGGCCGGCGTCGGACAAGCCGGCGGCCGCAGCCCCTTCGGCTGCCCAAAGCCTAGCCGGGGTGCCGGCGTGGCAGGCCGAAGGCGGTGGCGAACGTGGCTCGCGCTATCAGGGTTGGCGTTGGCCGACGTGTTGGCCACCCAGGGCGCCTTTCTCCTGGCGCTGCTCCTCCGCTTCAGCGGTGAGATACCGGCGCAGTGGCTCCGTGCCTACGGGCACGTGGCTCTCCCGTACACCGTGGCGGCCCTGGCCATCTACGGGGTGCTGGGGCTCTATCGCCGCGCTTGGAAGTACGCGGGCACCGGCGAGCTCGTGACTGTTGCCGTGGCGTCGGTCGCGGCGACCTTCGTCCTGATGTTTCTCCTCTTTGTCTACCCAGGCGGCGGTTATTCAAGGGGGACGGTTCTCTTCAACTTCTTCACCCTGACCGCGATGGTCGGTTTGGTCCGGCTGATCCTCCACGTGCGCGCCCAGGGCGAAGTGGCGGCAACCATCCTGTCCAGCGGCCGGCGCCAGGGGCCACCCACGCTGATTGCAGGCGCCGGCGACGGCGGCCACTTGGCCGCCAGGGAGTTGAAGCGTCATCCAGAGCTAGGGTACGTGGTCGGCTTCATCGATGACGCCCCGGAGAAGCGAGGCCTCCGGATGGAGGGGGCACGAGTGGAAGGAAGCCTCCGCGAGCTAGCCGCCGTCGTCGAGCGGACGAGGGCCCAAGCGCTTGTCGTCGCCATGCCGTCGGCGCCCCTCCCCGTACGCAAGGAGCTCGTGCTCGAGGCCCGCAGGCTCGGCTTGCTGGTTCGAACGCTCCCCGACGTCTCAGAGGTTCTGCAGGGCCGAGTCGAAGTACATCTCCGGGAGGTCCAGGTCGAGGACCTCCTCAAGAGAGAGCCCATCGATTTTGACATCCACTCGGTCGCTGGCTTCCTTCGCGACCGAGTGGTACTGATCACAGGCGCTGGTGGATCCATCGGGTCGGAAATCGCTCGTCAAGTGGCCCAGTTCGCACCAAGCCTTTTGCTTCTGCTTGGCCACGGCGAAAATCCCATTTTCGAGGCGGCGCTGAGGCTGCGCTGGTCGTGCCCCGGCCTCGAACTTCAGGAAGTGATCGCGGACATCCGGGACCGAGCACGAATTCACGAAGTCTTCGGCGTCTATCGACCGCAGGTCATCTTTCACGCTGCGGCCTATAAACACGTGCCCCTAATGGAAGTGAATCCTACCGAG
>JADGGD010000001.1 GCA_019690095.1 Chloroflexota bacterium | reverse complement strand
GCCGGCACAGCTGATCAGATAGCGCGCCTCGATCGCCCCACGGGTCGTGATCACAACGATCCGCTGATTGGGGCGCAGGATGCCGGTCACACAGCGGCCGGTCAGGATCTCTCCGCCGGACGCGAGTACGTCGTCCGCGTAGCTCCGCGTGACTGCGGTAAAGTCGACCACGCCCGTCATGGGCGAGTAGAGCGCTCGGATGCCGCGTGCGTGCGGCTCGATCTCGCGCAGCCGCTCAGGACCGATCATCTCCAAGCCCGGGACGCCGTTCGCCACGCCCCGGCGGTACAGCTCCTCCAGCCGCGGCAGTTCCTCCTCCGCAGTCGCAACGATCACCTTGCCGGAGAGACGGTAGGGGATACCGTGCTCCTCACAGTACCGCACCAGTGCCTCGCGGCCGGCGACGCACAGCCGGGCCTTCAGCGAGCCCGGCGCGTAGTAGATGCCGGTATGGAGAACGCCGCTGTTGTGCCCGGACTGGTGCGCGGCGATGCGATCCTCTTTTTCAACAACGACCAGCCGCAGCCCCGGCCAGCGCTGAAGGATCTCTCGGGCAACTGCCAGTCCGACGATCCCCGCCCCGATAACGATCAGATCCATCATTCTTCCTGGCCTCCCGCCTCATTCTAGCACGATCGCCCCGACGGGGTCGCCGCCCCACGCACAACCAGCACCTGGCCGCCTGCCGTAGGGGAGTATATGGCCCGGCGTGGGCCAGGGGTCTGGTAGAATAGCCAGCACGGCCCCACGCTCTTCCCTCGAGTGCGTCCCTGAGACGCTCCCGGGAGTACGCGGGGACCAATCACACTGGAGAGCTCCTTACCAATGGATGCCCTGACCCTCCTCCGCGACCAGGTTGACACGGCTGAGCGCCTACTCCAGCAGGCAACCGAGGGAATTACCCTAAGCCAGGCGCTCTGGCGTCTCCCTGGCTCGACTGCGAACCCGATCTTCTCCATTTACCGCCACGTGTACGTCACCGAGGATCGCATCATCCACCGGGAACGCGCCCAGCCACCCCTCCTGGAGAGCCAGGGATGGCACGAACGCCTCGGTTTCGATCCGGCGGCGCCCTGGGCCGTGCCAGAGCATCCCGATCTGGATGCCTGCCGCGCCTACGCCCGCGCTGTCCACGATGCGACGCGCGCGTACCTTGCCGCCCTCACCCCCGGCGCGCTGGATGAGGAGATCGAGACGCCCCGTGGACGACGTCCGCGGGTGGCCGCGTTATCTCTGATGCTGGTCACGCATAAGCTCACCCACCTGGGTGAGATCGCGGCGCTTCTCGGCTGCCAGGGGGCAAAGGGCTTCCCCTTCTAGAGCCCAGACAGGATACTCCCAGGGCCCGAGGGGAGGCCTCACGCCAGCGGGGGCAGCGCCGCCAGTGCGCGATCCACCTCGGCCTGGGAGTACTCTGTATCAACCAGGCGACCATGGAGATAATCATCGTAGGCTTGGAGATCGAAGTTGCCGTGCCCGCTCAGGTTGAAGAGGATCACCCGTGAGCGTCCTTCCTCGCGTGCCCGAAGGGCCTCATCGATCGCCGCCTTGATCGCATGCGCCGATTCTGGCGCCGCCACGATCCCCTCGGTCCGCGCAAACGTAACCGCCGCCTCGAAGACCGGGTTCTGGTGATAGGCGACTGCCTCGATGATCTTCTCATCATAGAGCAGGCAGAGGCTCGGGGCATCACCGTGGTAGCGCAGGCCCCCCGCGTGGATGCCAGCTGGCACGAAGGTGTGGCCGAGGGTATACATCTTCACCAGCGGTGTGAGACCGACCGTATCGCCGAAGTCGTACCGGTACTGACCGCGGGTCAACGTCGGGCAGGCCTCGGGCTCGACCGCAACCACGCGCAGGTCCGGCCTCCGGCCAGCGAGCTTGTCCTGCAAGAACGGGTAGCTCAGGCCAGCCAGATTGCTCCCGCCCCCGCACGACCCGATGATCACATCCGGGTAATCACCCGCTTTTTCCATCTGGAGCTTCGCCTCCAGGCCGATCACGGTCTGGTGGAGCAGGACGTGATTGAGCACGCTCCCCAGGCTGTAGTTGGTATCCGCGTGGGTCGCGGCATCCTCCACTGCCTCGCTGATCGCGATACCAAGACTACCCGGCGAGTCCGGATGCTCGGCGAGCACCTGACGCCCGGCCCGGGTGTGCTCGCTCGGACTCGCGTAGACCGCCGCCCCATAGGCCTCCATCAGAAGCCGCCGATAGGGCTTCTGATGGTAGCTGACCTTGACCATATAGACGGTGCACTCCAGGCCAAAAAGGCGGCAGGCCATCGCTAGCGCACTCCCCCACTGGCCCGCCCCGGTCTCGGTCGCGAGACGCCTGATTCCGGCCTGCTTGTTGTAGTACGCCTGCGCAACAGCCGTATTTGGCTTGTGACTACCAACCGGGCTGACCCCCTCGTACTTGTAATAGATGCGCGCAGGTGTCTGCAGGTACTTCTCGAGGCGGAGCGCCCGGTGTAGCGGCGTCGGCCGCCAGAGACGGTAGGCATCGCGCACCTCGTCCGGAATATCGATCCACCGGTCGGTGCTCACTTCCTGCATGATCAGCCCCATCGGAAACAGCGGGGCAAGATCATCCGGGGTAATCGGCTGCCGCGTCGCCGGATGCAGGACCGGAGCCAGGGGCTTGGGAAGATCAGGCAGGATGTTGTACCACTGACGCGGGAGTTCACTCTCTTCAAGGGTGATGCGGGTCGCGGGCATCGCGATCAGGCCTCCTCCGCGGTATCAACACATTCGGCCAGAGGACTATAACAGGGGCGTGGCCGGTGTCAAGCGTGGCAGCCCGAGAGCCGCACCTCTCCCTCAGGGATGCAGCCAGCAGAAAAATACCCTCTGCTGGATATCTTATGCTAGGATTGGCACGGAGAGATTTCCCCCGGAGGAGAGCCATGATGCGCACGCTCGGCATTATCGTGGTCATCCTGGCCCTGGTCGACGGCATCGTCCATCTACTGCTGGATCTCCTGGTCATGCGCGGCATTACGGCACGCCCGCCGCTCAGCGAGCTTTTCTTCCTGAACTTTGTCGGCTACATCGTCCTGATCGCGGGCTTCCTGGCGCTCCGCCAGCTGTCGCTCCGTCGTCTGGTCAGTGCGGTACTCGTCATCTACCCCCTGGTTACGTTCGTTGCCTGGCTCTACTTCACGCACGGCCGCGGCAACCCCCTCGGGCTGGCCGAGATCAGCAAGCCGGTCGAGATCGTGCTCGCCATCGCCGCCGCATGGTACTGGGTACAGCTCGGACGCGAAGAGGAAGGAAGGGGCGTTGCCCGTGCCCAGACCTGAGCGCGCGACCGCAGGCAGATCGGATCGCCGGCCCGCGTTAGCAGATCTTCAATAAACCACTGACAGTTGCTTAACCCACCGGCCGGGCCGCCGCGGTATGCTAGACGGTGGAAAAACGCGTGGTCGAAGAGAGGTTCCCATGCGTACCATAAAGGCTCACACGCTGTTCTTCGCCGTCGTGCTTATCCTCGCCGGGGCGGCTGTGCTTGCAAGTCTCCGCAGCAGGTCTCCCGAGGCCGATCGCCTGCTTGCCGCCGCGGCTACGTCGAGCGCCACTCGCGTGGTTCCGAATACAACCGCCGGAACGAACGCCGCCGCCCCGACACCGGCGGCCGTGACGGCAACCGCCACGCCGGTTCCGGCCACCGCGACCGCGGCTCCGGCCACGCCGCCGACCACCGTCCCGTCTGGGCAGGTGGTGGCACGCATCAAGGAGATCATCCAGAAGGCGAACCTGGCCCAGCAGGAAGCCTTCACCAAAGGCGATCCGTCGCTGATGAAGGCCACCGCGACCACCGACTATTACAATCAGCTCGTCCAGATCAATCAGGAACTGGCCCGCGCGGGTGTGTCGGCGATCAAGCTCCTGAACATCGAGTGGGGACCTATTACCCTCCGTGATGCCACCACAGCCGAGGCCACGACCTACGAGACCTGGCGCACCATCTACGTCGACGGCTCCAGCGAAGAAAGCCGCGACCGCAACGTCTACACCCTCGTCCAGCAGCAGGGCGACTGGAAGATCCAGACCGATGCCCACCCGGATACGGACCTCGATCAGACGGCGCCGCCTCCGGCGATCCCGGCCGCTCCCGGTGTGCCCGGTTCTATCCCGCCTGCAGCACCAGCAAGCCGTTCCAACGTGTCTCATAACTGGTCCGGCTATGTCGCGACAGGGGGAACCTTTACCGCCGTCAGCGGAACCTGGACCGTGCCGCGCTCCCAGGGTGGCCCCCCCCTGAACGGACGCGGCGTCGCGAGCGGATCGACCTGGGTTGGTATTGGCGGGGTGCGCAGCCGGGACCTGATCCAGGCCGGCACCGAGGAGACGGTCATCTCCTCCGGACGGGTGCGCTACGACGCCTGGATCGAGCTATTGCCGCATCCCTCCCATCCGATCTCCTTGACGGTCAACCCCGGAGACTCGGTGACCGTCTCGATCTCCGAGCAGGGAACCGACCAGTGGCTGATCTCCTTTAAGAACAATACCACCGGTCAGAGCTACCAGACGACCGTGCAGTACGCTTCGTCCCATTCATCAGCCGAGTGGATCGAGGAAGCGCCGAGCGCCGGGCGCACGGTCCTCCCCCTGGATAACTTCGGGACGGTCCAGTTCAGCGGCGGGACAACAGTGAAGGACGGCAAGACCCTGACAATCGCCCAGGCCGGTGCCTACCCGGTCACAATGATCGACAGCCGGGGCAACGCGATCGCCACGCCGTCGGCTCTGACCAGCGATGGGCAGGGGTTCAGCATCAGCCGGACGACGCCTGCGCCCGCGGCCACCCCGGGGACGGATCAACCATTCCAACCCCGCTGGCGCCGCTTCCCGTCCCGTCGGCCTGATCCGTTCTTCCCGCTCGGTCGTTCCCTCGCCCCGCTCCAGTGAGGTCAGCACCGTCAGGAGAGAGGATTCCCGCGCCCGGCCTGGTCGCTGGCGAGATGATACCCCCCGCACGGGCCGGGCGCGCCGTTTCCCAGCCACAGGGAACGGCCAGCGCCGCCAGGAACGCCGCAGCGGCGAGCCCAAATAACGCCCACCCGGTGCCTGGATCCGGGATGCATCTATTCCCAGTCTCTATTCCCAGACCGATCAGCCGTTCGATTCGAAGATCTGCCAGTGGCCGTCCTGCTTCTGGAGTACCGTCCCAAGGATCACCGTCCCATTCGGCGATGCCCCGTCTCCCGCACTCGGTAGGACGCGGCCATTCTGCCAGTTGTACACGCTGATCCGGAGGCGGTACTCACCATCCGGCAGATCGGGAGGCAGCGCGATCCGGTGTTCATCAGCGACGAGGTCGCCCGCGAACCAGTTCGTCGGCGGGTAACCACGGTCGGCTCCGGGGGCCTGATCCTTCTGCGCTCGCAGGACGCCATCTGCGTCGATAAGATGGACGGCTACCGAATAGTCGAAATCGGGATGCCGGTCCGCGCGCCAGAGAAGCTGGACCACGAGCTGGTGCCCATCAGGGGTCAGCTCTGCTTGATAGCTTTCGAGGCGGAACATCTGGCCAAAAGTCACAGCAGTCCGCTCCGGCGCCAGCCAGAGACGCCACTTGGGAAGGGGAACGATCGAGTAGGCCGGGCGGATTACCGCGGCGAGCAGATACAGCGCGACACTCGGTAAGGCCAGGCCAAGCACCCCGACCAGAACCGGTGCGGCGCGCCGAGGAAGCAGAGCGACCAGCCCAAGGGCAAGGAAGAGGGTCAGCGCGCCAAGCGTTGGGAAAAGCAGTCGTCCCTGGTAGCATGTCGCATTACAGCCTCGCACCACTGTGCCAAGGATGCCGGCCTCGCCAGTCAGTGCACCAAGCGCCAGGAGACCGAGAGCCGACCGCTGGCCGCGCGTGAGCCGACCGATGCCGCCGCGCGCTACGAACACGCCGAGGCCTGCCACACTGAGCGCCGTAATCGCGGTGACAGCTATATCGAACCAGCGCGGGGCTGGGACGTCCATCCATCCAAAGAGCCCCCAGAAGGACCGGAACTGCGTCCGGAGCATCTCAACAAGCTCGGACCCAGTCAGGGGACCAGCCCGGAGGTGCTGGGGATCCATCATCCAGCCGATCGGATCGTGGTACAGGAGCAGATTCCGTCCGGACCACAGCAGAACCGCCGGCCCTACCGTAGCCAGCAGAGCACCAGCCCCGCGCACCAGGAGAGCGAGTGACCGCCGCGACCAGGCGATCCCCAGGAGAAGGAGACCAGCTACCAGTCCGGTCCATAGGCCCGTGAGCTTCGTCAGCACGATGCCAGCAATCCACAGCCCCACCGCTCCCCACGATCGCATCCTTTCCGGCCGATGGAGCAGGCGGATCATCTGCCAGGAGGCGCCGGTCGCAAGGAGGGTAACGAGATTGTCATTATTGACCGAGCCAGCAACAAACAGAAACTGCGGATTGAACGCCGCGAGGATGCCGGCCAGGAGGCCAATCCACGGACAGGTCGGGAAGATCTCCCATCCGGTCAGCACGATGAAGATGACCGTCCCAGCACCCATCAGCACCGATCCCTCCCGTGCGAGGCGGAGCCCGAGTGCCTGTCCGCGGAAGGGGAACGTCTCATCGGTTGGATGGAGGGCCGCATTGACCTCCATTCCTCCCCGGCCGGCCCAGATAAAGCGAGGATTACCGTGGAAGGCCCCCTCCGGCGCTCCCAGATCGGCCGGAAGGGTGATCACTGCGCTGATCAGGTAGTAGAGCGGAGGCTGGTGCTCCTCGCCCAGCGCGCCGGGATGATCAACCGGCAGGGTATGAGCAGTAGCGATCTCTCGCACATAGGCGAAGTGAGCTGGCTCGTCCGGCGCTTCCCAGGACGGCACGACCAGGGCATACGCTGAGGCGATCAGCAGATAGACGGCAACCAGCACAATGGCCGGCCACACAGGCCAGACGCGCGCGGGTACCGTTCCCTGCGGACTGGCCATGACCGAGTCGGCAATCGTCTGCTCTGCAGACAACCCACCGTCCTGCCGCGCTCGCACCGGCATCCCCTCACCCAACCACCTTCAGTGAGGCGATCGCGAGACTATCGGCGTGGCGGCCCACGAGCGGCAGACGGCGGCCACTCAGCGGCTCATAGAAACCGATCGTGAGTGTATAGCGCCCCGCCGGCGCGCTGGGCGGGATAGAGAGGGTGTAGCGATCCCGAACGACCTCGCCAGGGATCCAGCTTGTTGTTGGTGCCTCGCCGTCAAGGGGGACCGCATCATCCTGACCGTAGATCTTGCCGTCAGGCCCAACGAGGTGGGTGAAGACCTTGTAGTCCTCATCGATCACCGTCACGGCGCGCCAGAAGAGGGTCAGCTCGATCTGCCCTCCCGGAGCGAGCGTGCCAGTCGCCTCAGGCTGAATACCATAGCCAAGGAGATCGATCGCTCCACCAAAGGTCGCCCGGAGCGGGTGAGGCACTGTGGGAACGGTGAAATCGTGCGGGCGGCCCACCACGGTCACGGGTGGATCGATGTCAATACGATGGCTGGCTATGCCGCCGCCATTCAGCTCCAGGGCGATCTGGTAGGTGCCGGACGGCGACCGTGCCGGGATCGGCAGGTCCACGTAGGTCGCGAGCGTACGCCCGCTCTGCCATCGACTGGTCGGGAAGGCCGCCGAGCCGAGCGGCTCGGTCAGGCCGTCGAGGACCTTTCCCTGCTCATCGATCAGACGGGTTGTGACCGTGACATCGCCCGGGATGGGATGCAAGACGCGCCAGTACAGGCGAAGCGCGACCTGGTCGCCGGGGTGATAGGGCCCCGGATCGAGATCGTACCCTACGAGCCCGAGGGAGCCCAGCGTGAGATCCAGCGGGTGGGCCGGCCGTGGGCCGTCGATTGCGGGAGCCGGCGGGCCATCGAGCACTGTGATCTCAGCAAGAGAAAGCGCCGTGCCGGGAACGGGCTGCCCGCCGTGCTCGAAGGTGCACACCGCCCCGGACGCGCGGTCGAACACGACGATCTCAAGGGTATAGCGGCCCGGCGGCAGATACGCCGGGAGAAGCATACCATAGCGATCGACCACCTCCTGGCCGGGCTGCCAGCTGGAAGTCGGCGCAAAGCCAGAGGCGGGCGGCGAGTCGCGCTGGAGAACCACGTGCCCTTCGGAATCCTGGAGCCGCCAGGAGACCACATAGTCGCGCGGCGTTCGGGCAAGCGCGCGCCAACGCAGAGCGAGGGGTAGCACCTCTCCCGCCCGTGCCGCGACGGTGTGATACTCAAAATCCTCGAGCATGACCTCACCGTTGCAGGCATCCTCCAGGCGCACAACGTGCGGCGCGGTCGGCGGTGCGGCAGTGTAATAGAAGAGGTAATTGTTGATGACCGGCCGTGCGATGACCTGGTAGTAGTTCCGGGCCAGGTAGGTCTCGATCAGGTGCCGCCCGTCTACCTCGAGCACGCTGTAGGTGAGAAGCCACGCCCCGCGGTGCTGCCGCATGATCTGGTCGATCTCGGGTAATGTCAGGCTCCAGCCGTGCGGACCACTCAGCGGGAGGACATACCCGGGAGCAGGCTCGACGCCGCGCAAATCGTGGTAATACCAGAACTCATCCTTCTGGCTCCAGCCCGCGAGGATAACCGCATCACCGGGCAGGGCATGCTTCCCCACCTCCATGATCGCTCGGGCGACCTCGCTCTTGTCGTAGCGCGGATCGGTGAAGTAGCCAGCCAGCGACGCGAGTTGACTGGCAATCACGAGTGCGCCCACGGCCGCGCCGGCCGGCCGGCTCCAGCGGCGGAGGCGCGCCAGCCCCAGGCCGAGCACCAGAAAAAAGGCCGGGGCTCCGACCAGGAAGTACCGGGGTTGGTACATCGAGCGCACAATCGAAACCACTGCACCCAGAAACGGCGCGTGCAGGAGATAGCCCGCCGCGGCCATGAGCCCGCGCCACGACTGCCCACGGCCCGGGGGACGCCAGGCCGCCCAGATGCCGATGATCAGAACCGCCAGGAAGACCAGCGAGCATGGGACCGCTAGCGATACTGGCAGGCTGGTCCCTACACTGAAATCCCTGAGGGCCTCTGCCGCGATGCCTGCCATATCTGAGAGGTTGACCGGCGGACGGGTGTAGTACAGGCTGATGCGGTTCGCATAGGCCAGCCATGGAATGTAGCACGCGGCGGTGACCGCCTGGGCCTCCAGCCAGCGCCATACGCGGCGGCGCGCGCCCTGATCCATCAGCATCCACGCCCCGGCCTGCAGGTTCAGGAACACAACGAGGAAGATCGCGTAATAGTGGCTGTAGAGGGCCAGGATCGCGAAGATGACATGGATCGCCAGGTCCCGCCGGTTCCCTCGACGCAGGATCCGCAGGGCTCCGTAAACAGCACCCGCCCCGAAACAGGCCACCGGCGTGTACATCCGGGCCTCCTGGGCATACCAGACCTGATAGGGATTCAGGGCGAGCAAGAATGCCCCGATCAGACCGGCCTCACGCCACTCCAGCAGATCCGCAATCTTGATCAGGAACACGATCGTGACGATGTTCGCGGCAACGGTCGGAAAGCGAAGGGCGAATTCGGTTGCCCCGGCGATCGGATACCAGACGTGGAGAAACGAGTAGTAGAGCGGTGGATGGGGTTCGTAGGTCGCAACCGTAAAGAGAATCTGCTGGAGGGATCCCGCGGCGGTCCGGATGCTGAACGCTTCGTCATACTCGATGCCGACCGCCCCGAGTCGATAGAGACGGATTGCAAACGCGAGGAAAACGACAGCGAGAGCAATGGCGCGAAAGATCGCCTGATTCTCAAGGGCGAGAAGACGAGAACGACAGCGGACGAGCCAGGGGAGCACAGGAAGGACTCCAGACGCCGTGATGCCCGGCAGCCTCCGACCGCCTGGAGACCGGCGGCCGCCGGGTACGCACCCGATCAGGGAGGCAGTCCCTTCTGACCGAGGCTCCTCTCATCTATACATCAAACCGCCCGCCCATTTGCTAAGATTGTGTTAACTCTTAGGGAAAACCTTCCTGTACGTCGGGGTTGAACGGTCGGCGGGTGCGGCGCGCCGGCCGCGGACGATCGGTCGCACGAGTGACGGCGCCAGACCGGTCCGGGAACCCGGCCGCTTCGTCGAGAGTCTTCTAACCGTCATTTCATCGAATTTTCACATCTGCGGGCTATGCTTCGGATAACGGACAGCGAGAGTCCTGCTGGAGGGTAGCCGAATGAGAGACGCACTCGAGACAGGCGGGCCGCGCTCCACACCCCAACGGGGCACATCGGGCACGGGGCAAGGGCGGTCGTCCCGCCGGAAGCTCGCACGGAGCCTCCTCACCCTCGGTTCCGCGGCGGTTATGGCGATCTACACCGCTGGGTACATCCGCACCGCCCCGATTGCCGACCGCATTGCCGCTGATGAGAGCCGGGTGAAGGCGATGATCCGCACGGCCTCGCCCACTGTCCTGCCAACTGCACCGGCCGGCGAGATCACCGCGCCGGGGGCATCCCCTCCGGCGGCGAGCCCGACGCCCGCACCCTCCGCGACAGCAACGCCATCCCCGGCGGCACCGCCCGCATCCCCCTACCGCGACGGCACCTATACAGGCATCGGCTCGAGCCGTCACGGGGAGGTTGAGGCGACAGTCGTGATCCGGCAGGGGAAGATTGTATCCGCCGAGATCACCGGCTGCATGATGCGCTATCCGTGCTCGCTGATCAGCGACCTGCCAGCTCAGGTCGTCTCGCGCCAGGATGCCAACGTCGACCTGGTTTCGGGCGCGACCGACAGCTCGTACGCCTACCAGGCAGCAGTCGCTGACGCCCTGGCCAAGGCGCAGGCAAGTTGAGAGAGCGAATCACGCGCACCAGGGTGCTGATGGATACCCTGGTATCCATAACCGTTGTCACCCCATCCGGGGCGGTCGAGACGGCGGAGATCGACGCACGGATCGAGCACGCCTTCGGCTGGTTTGAGCAGATTGAGGCGTGCTGCAGCCGCTTTGATCCGGAGAGCGAGGTTATGCGCCTCCTGGAGCGGGTCGGCGAGCCGGTTGCCGTCAGCCCGATGCTGTACGGGATGGTCCGGTTCGCCCTGGCCGTGGCACGTCAGAGCCGGGGCGCGTTTGACCCGACGGTCGGATTCCTCCTCGAACGCCGCGGCTTCAACCGCGACTACCGGAGCGGGCGACGGATCATCTCGCCGCTTGCCCCAGACTCATACTGTAGCTACCGCGATGTCGAGCTGGATCCTATGCGCCGCACCATAACCCTGCGGCGCCCGCTTATTCTGGACCTCGGCGCTGTCGCGAAGGGCCTTGCGATCGATCTGGCCGCCCGTGAGCTCGATTGCTTTGATAGTTTCGCCATCAACGCTGGCGGCGATCTCTTTGTCCGGGGCGGGAACGCGGACGGCGTGCCCTGGCGCATCGGCATCCGCCATCCACGTCAGACAGAGCATCTGATCGCCACCCTCCAGCTCCACGATCAGGCCGTGTGCACGTCCGGCGATTACGAGCGGCGAACTGCCGAGAACCAGGACCACCATATCCTGGACCCTCGGACCGGTGCTCCAGCCAGCGGGGTAATCAGTGTAACGGTGATCGCTCCGAGCGCGATGGTGGCTGACGCCCTGGGAACCGCGGCCTTCGTCCTCGGCCCCGCCCGCGGCATTCCCTGGCTCGAGCGTCAGGGGGTTGAGGGGCTGATGATTCTGCCAACACTCGACTGCGTGGCAACTCGCGGATTCTTGAGGTACCTGACATGATCATCCATCGAACACCTCGGGCTCTCCGCCGCTTCTTCCGGTCTCCCAAGGGGTATCTGCTCCTTGCCCTGATCGCCCTGATCACCGTCGCTTCCGCGGTCGAGGGAGCGGCTCGAACCGCGCCGGGCATCCTTGGAGCAGTCGCGGCTGCAGCGCTGACCGACGTCGCAATCGCGCGCTGGCGGCGCGGCATCTGGCTCGTCCCGGATGGGGCCGTTCTCACCGGGCTCATCGTGGCGATGATCCTCGATCCGGCCGAGCCGCTTCACGTGCCCATCCTGACCGCTGCGATCGCCGTGGCAAGCAAATACGTCTTCCACAGCCGGTGGTCCAACGTGTTCAATCCGGCAGCGCTCGGCCTGGTGGCGGCGTATTTCGTCTTTGGGAGTGCGCAGAGCTGGTGGGGAGCCCTTCCCGATCTCCCGGCTCCAGCTATCCTCATTCTGCTCGGGATTGGCGTCCTCGTCGCCCGACATGTCAACAAGCTGCCAATGGCGATCACGTTTCTTGGCGTCTATTTCGGCCTCTTTACGTTGACAGCCTTCGTCGGAGATCCGGCGCGGGTTGCCGAGATCTTCCGAGCACCGGATGTCCACGCTGCGCTCTTCTTCGCCTTCTTCATGCTCGATGATCCCCCCACCTCTCCCGTCCGTTACGGCGATCAGGTCACGTTCGGGCTCATCGGCGCGGTGGCGAGCTACGCCGTCTTCATCAGCCTGGGGGCCGTTTACTTCCTGCTCGCAGGCGCCCTGATCGCCAATGCCTGGGAGACCCTTCGCCGAATCGAGGAGCTATCCCGCGGAAGGGCAACGGCGACCTGACTACGCCCCTCCGCCGGGGCCAGTGGGCAGTGCCGCCCTGACTCGCCGGAAACGGTGCCCGCCCGTGCCCGGTGTCGCGCGCGGCCCCGAGCGCCGCCAGGCACGACACCGATTGGTCGGACGGTGAGGATCAGCGCTTAGTGCGCGCTCACAGCCGGAACATGCTGGGAGAGGCGGACCATCAGGTAGATCTGCCAGAGGCCGGCCAGCCCCACGATAATGTAAATCAGGCTCTCCAGCACGGGTACTCCACCGAAGATCGCGTGCACAAGGTTGAACCCGAAGAGCCCGACCAGCCCCCAGTTGATCGCCCCGATCACCGTCAGGACCAGCGCCGCCCAGTCCACCGCATTCAAACGGACCATCGTGCGCCTCCTTGAGCTATTCATACGGTCTGACCGATCACAGGAGGCACCCTCCCCTGCAGAGTCCGTTCCAGGGCAGGCGCACAGGCTCATCGCAAGGCGATGGTTTGACCAACGACCACTGCTCGCCTACAATCCCTTCCGCGACCGCTTCAGAAGAGGCCGGGGAGAAGGGGCAGTGAAGATCACCCGTATCGAGACATTTTTCGCCCATCCGGATCACCGCAATCTCGTGTTCGTCAAGGTCCACACCGATGAAGGCCTTCACGGCATCGGGGAAGCCTATTCGGTCGGGCCCGACGATGCGACTGCCGCCGCGATCCACCATTTTGCGGACTGGCTGATCGGCGAGGACCCCGGGCGGATCGAGCACCTCTGGGCACGCATGTACCAGGGCATCCGGTTCCCGGGCGGCTCGGTCATTAATGCGGCGATCAGCGGGATCGAGCACGCGCTCTGGGACATCGCTGGCAAGCGGCTGGGAGTGCCGGTCTATCAGCTCCTCGGTGGCCGCTGTCGCGATCGGATCCGGGTGTATCAGAGCGCGACCGGCGCCACACCCGAACAGCTCGCGGAGAATGCGCGGGAGCTGGTCGAACGGTACCGGTACACCGCGATCAAGATCAACCCCCATCCCCCCGGCTCCGATGCGATGCCCTGGAACGCCGCCTTACGCGGGGCCGTCGCGCGGATGGAGGCCGTCCGCGCAGCGGTTGGCGAGGATGTCGACATCGCGGTAGACCCCCATGCCAAGCTTTTCGAGCCGAGCCGTGCCATCGCCATGGCCGAGGCGATCTCGCCGTACCACCCGCTGTTCTTCGAGGAGCCGATCCGCCCGGAGAACGTCGATGCGCTCGCGAAGGTCGCTGCGCATACCCGCGTTCCCATCGCGACTGGCGAGATGCTCTATACCAGGTTCCAGTTCCGCGAGATCCTGGTGAAGCAGGCAGCGGATATCCTCCAGCCCGACGTCTGCTGCGCGGGCGGGCTCCTCGAATGCAAGAAGATCGCGGCGATGGCGGAGGCCTTCTACGTGACCATGGCGCCGCACAACCCGATGGGACCGGTGGCGACGGCGGTCAATGTCCACCTCGCCGCGGCGATTCCGAACTTCCTCATTCTCGAGTACCACCCGGACGATGAGCCCCCGCGGCGGGATCTTGTCGATGAGCCGATGAAGCTCGTCGACGGCTACCTCGAGCTCCCTACCCGGCCGGGGCTGGGGATCGAATTGAACGAGGACGCCTTCCCCCGCTATCCGTTCCGCACCTGGCACCGGGGTATCCCGACCCGCGCCGACGGCTCACTCGCATTTATCTGAGGACGAGGGATCCACAATGGATAACCTGGCCGACCCCGTTGATCTCGCCGAGCGCTGGCTCTCGGAGCGGATCAGGCGCGTCGAAAGCTCCGGCATTCGGCGTGTCTTTGATCTCGGCGCCTCGCTGAAGAAGCCGATCGACTTCTCCATCGGCCAGCCGGACTTCCCGGTGCCGCTGGCAGTCCGAGAGGCGGCCAAGCGTGCGATCGACGAGGGATGGAACCGGTACACGCCGACCCAGGGGATCGAACCGCTCCGCGCCGCCGTCGCCCGCAAACTCGACCGGGTCAACGGCATCCGGGTCTCTGCTGACGATGTCCTCATCACCTCCGGCAGCTCCGGGGGCATCTTCCTCGCCTTCGCGGCGCTCCTGGATCCCGGTGACGAGATCATCATCCCGGACCCGTATTTCGTGATGTATCCTCAGCTGGCCGAGTTCTTCAGCGCCCGGCCGGTGCTCATCGATACCTACCCGGACTTCCAGCTCGATCCAGATAGGATCGCCCAGGCGGTGAGCCCGCGGACCAAGGCAATCCTGCTCAACAGCCCCAACAACCCGACCGGCGCGGTCTACCCTGAGGAGACCCTGCGTGCAATCGCCGCGCTTGCTGATCGGCACGGGCTCGTGGTTATCTCGGACGAGGTATATGAGGACTTCATCTACGATGGAGCACGCCACGTCAGTATCGGGAGCTTCTACCCTCACACCCTCACGCTGAATGCGCTCTCTAAGAGCCACTCCCTGACTGGCTGGCGGATCGGCTACGCGACTGGCCCACGGCGGCTCATCGAGAAGATGAAGGAGCTCCAGCAGTACAGCTTCGTCTGCGCGCCCTCGTTTGCCCAGATCGCGGCGATCACTGCCCTGGAAAGTGGGCCATCCAGCCACATCGCTGACTATCAGCGACGGCGTGACCTCGTCTATGAAGGGCTTCGAGCGCGCTTCGAGGTAACGCGCCCGCAAGGCGCCTTTTACATTATGCCGAAGGTAAGCGATACCGATGCGGCTGCCTTCGTCGAGGAGGCGATTCGCCGCAACGTGCTGGTCATCCCATCGGCGGTGTTCTCGCGCCGGGCAACCCACATCCGCATCTCGTACGCGACCTCTGAGGAGGCGATCCGGACAGGGGTGAAGATTCTCTGCGAGATCAGCGTGCGGTAAGCCGCGCCCTGCTGCCCCTCACGGCACGGCGGGAGAAGTAGAACGACTAGGGACCTCCACGTCCCGCGGCTCAATCACGACAAGCGTCCGCGCGATCCGGTCTGCCCAGGTCTGCCGTGAAGCCTCGCCCAGGACTGCCTGTCCGGTCCCCAGCCAGAGGACGTACAGCGCCGCAAGACCAATGATGATCCGAACGACTACATCTGCCGTCCCCTGGATAAACACGAGGTGATTGTCGATAACGTTGCCGACGTAAAAGACGACGAAGGCTACAACCAGTACCAGGAGATGTCCGATGCCGCGCACGATCGCCCGCGCAAGACCGCAACGCTCGCGCGACGCCTCCTGAACGACCTGCAGGCGGAAGATCATCATGCCAAAGGTCCCGGCGCTGGCCCAGCCCAGGACGAAGTAGAGGGCGAAGAAGAGCAGTGCGATACCCCCCATGAACCCCTGGGGATCATCGGCAGGGCCAAAAGCGTTCAGGGTCAGGAGAATAGACGTGAGCCCAAAGCCCCCGATCGAAGCGATTGTGAAGCCGAGCGCCAGGTCGATGATCAGGGCAACTGTCCGGGTCCCGAGGCCCGCAACGGGCCACTGCTGCCGCTCGCGCTCTTCGGGCCGCTCGACCCCCGGCGGCGCCTCTTGCGCCGGCAGGATTGTCCGCTCGAGACGCGGGTCCCGGGGAACATCCGGCGGCGCCGCGGATCGAATCGCTTCGCCGGCTGACGCGGCAGACACCGGAGAAGCGGCAGACGAGGCCGCGGGCGCGCTCGCACTCGGAACGCGAGCTGGTTCTCCCGTTGGCGCGGGAGCCGATGGACTCGGTGCGCTGGCACTCGGAGAAGACGGCCGGGCCTCGGCGGCGGACGCCGCAGGTGGTGGGGAAGCGGATGGGCTTGCCGGCGCACTCCCCGGGGCCGCGCCGCAGTGCAGGCAGGCAAAGCCGGCCGGGCGGGACGCACGACAGCGCTCGCAAACCTGCGGCTCCATCACGCTCCCTTCTCCCCGACGCACGAGCTGATTGAGTCGCTGGAGCGCGACCGGCCAGCTCCAGCTCGACTCGGTCACCAGGGGACGCCGGTCTCGCCAGACCCCCGATGCCGCCTCCAGCATCTCGCGGAAGAAGGTCCGGTACGGTTCGCGGAGCGTCCGGAGGAGCTCAACAACCAGATCCTGTACCGCCATGCCGCCAGCCGCTTCCGCGACGATCCCGAACATCCTCTCATCCACGACCAGGTGGAAGGTCCGGTTCGCATAGACTTCGATCGTGTATAACGCGCCCGTCCGCGGGCTGGCGAGATCCGGCGGCGTGGGGAGACGGCCCTCGCGAGCGGCGGCACACGCCCGGCCGATCGCATCCACTGTCTCCAGGCGGATTGGATCGGTGACAGCCCTCATCTGCCGCTCAGCGAAGAGGAGAGTGCCAACAACCAGCGGGATCTCCCGGGCAACGCGTTCAGCCGACGCACGCGGCTCGATCGTCACCCGGTGTCCCGCTCCTCGCGCGTCGATCGTCAGGGTAACGCCAAACGAGCCGACCAGGGGCATCGCCGACCGGCTCGCCTCCGCCGCGGGCTCCACCGAACTGCCCCGGTCTTCCGGCTCGGGCATCGAGAGAAGATCCATCATACCGGCATGCATTGTACCACCTCTCCGAACCCCGCGCGATTTACGGGCAATAGAGCAGCCTCTTCCGCTGCTGCAGCCGGGCCATTCTGGAGCCACGCCATTGCTTGGCGCCGCTGTTTAGAATCACTATAATTTGCAGGGAGAGGCGGTCCAATGCAAGTGCTCGAACGAGATTCCACCCTGGTCGTCTCGCTGGGCGGCGTCCACCGCGTCGAGCGGTGGCTGCGCCTGCTCGTCCGATGGCTGCTCAGCGTGCCGATCTTCTACAAGGTGCTCCTGGCCAACTCCCTCATCGTCGTGCTCGGCGCCACCGTTGGGACATGGCTGACTGTCCGCTACCGGAGCTCCGCACCGCCGGGCGCATCGGGGGAGGAGCTGGTCCTCCTCTTCACCATTGCGGGTATCGCCCTGAGCGTCCTGGTGAACTTCGTCGTCCTCAAAGCCGCCTTCCAGCCCCTCGTGTCGCTCGAGCGCACTGTCGAGGCGGTGCGCCGGGGGGACCTCCGCGCCCGGGCCAGCCACGTGGCCTTTCGCGACCCCCAGATCGACCAGCTCATTGATACGATGAATGCAATGCTCGATGGCCTGGAGATCTATCGCGAGCGTGTCCGCTCGCTCTCGCGGCAGGTTCTCGCGGCACAGGAGGAGGAACGCCAGCGCATCGCGCGTGAACTGCACGATGAGACGGCGCAATCGTTGACCTCGCTTCTGATCGGGCTCCGCATGATTGAGAAGAGTACCACCCCCCAGGAGCTGGCCGCACGGGTCGCCGAGATGCGGAGCCAGACCGGACGGGTTCTCGAGGAGGTGCGAAAGCTTGCCCTCGATCTCCGCCCGAGCGCCCTGGACGACCTGGGGCTCGTTCCCGCTCTGCAGTGGTATACCGACGATCTCGAGCGCCGCACCCAGATCAAGATCGACTTCCACTCCAGCGGCATGGAACAGCGCCTGCCAGACGAGGTCGAGGTCGTGGTCTACCGCATCATTCAGGAAGCGCTGACCAACGTTGTCAAGCACGCCGCCGCCACGCACGTGGATGTGACGATCACGCGCCAGCCCGGGGTGGTGCTTGCCAGCGTCGTCGACAACGGCCGCGGCTTTAACGTCGAGGGGGTTCGCCGCTCACGCGAGCGCGGGCTCGGCCTCTTCGGCATGCAGGAGCGCGTCGGCCTGGTCGGCGGTCACTTCGAGATCTCGTCGGAGCCCGGGCGGGGTACCCGTGTCGCTATTCGTATTCCCCTGGAGGGAGGCTGAACGTGGAGAAGATTCGCGTTCTCCTCGCCGATGATCACGCCGTTCTGCGCGCGGGCCTGCGGGCTCTCCTGGCTGGCGAACCGGATATGGAGGTTGTCGGCGAGGCGGTTGACGGTGAGGATGCGGTGATCCAAACGGAGCGTCTGCGCCCGGATGTGGTCGTGCTCGACATCGCCATGCCGCGCCTCAACGGCCTCGGCGCCATCCGACGGATTCGCGAGCTGGGGCTACCCTGCAAGATCCTCGTCCTGACCATGCACGCCGAGGAGCAGTATCTCCTCCAGGTTCTCCGGGCCGGCGGCTCTGGCTATGTGCTGAAGGCCTCGGCAGACACCGAGCTGATGGAGGCGATCCGGACCGTGCACCGGGGTGATGCCTTCCTCTATCCCTCAGCCGCAGCGCTCCTCCTCAAGGATTACCGCGGCTGTCTTGGGGAGAATGACGATCACTTCGACGATCTTTCCGATCGCGAGCGCGAGGTTCTTGCCCTGACCGCAGCGGGATACACCAATCAGGAGATCGCTGACAAGCTTGTCATCAGCGTCAAGACCGTCGACACGTACCGCTCACGGATCATGGAGAAGCTCAATCTCCACCATCGGTCTGAGCTGGTCAAGGTCGCGCTCCGGCACGGTCTTCTGAACGCTCACGTGTAAAAACCGGCCGCACTCCTGCTACGCGCCACCACCATGGCCCGGTGGTCCTTTTGCCAGAAAGGCCAGCGCCGTCGCAGTCAGCACGGCCGCACCGATCGGAAGCGCGGCCTCGTCGAGATCGAAGGTCGCGGTGTGAACCGGGCGGGGGACAGTCCAGGCGGCATTCCGCACCCCGAGGTGCAGGTAGGCGCCGGGAACCCGCTGGAGAATGAAAGCAAAATCCTCCGCCCCCATAACCGGGCCACGCTCGACCACAGCCTCCGGTCCCAGGAGTTCGCCCACGACCGCGCGCACCAGTTCCACCTGCGCCGGATCATTGTGCAGGACCGGGTAGCCAGTGCGATAGGAGACTTCGGCAGTCGCGCGCATGGCCGCGGCGATGCCCTGCGCGATCTCCCGGAGACGGGCCTCCACCTGCTGGCGCACCTCTGGGCTGAAGGTCCTCACTGTGCCGCGGAGTGTCGCCACCGCAGGGATGACGTTGTCCGTCGTGCCCGCGGAGAGGCTGGCCACAGTCACCACCGCTGGCTCGGTCGGGGATACCTCGCGGCTGACGAGCGTCTGCAGTGCGGTGATCATCTGTGCTCCGACGACAATGGGATCAACTGCGCGGTGGGGTGAAGCGGCGTGGCCACCGCGGCCGGTGATCGTGATGGTAAAGCTGTCCGCTGCCGCCATGGCCGGCCCTGCGCGGAGCGCGACCTGACCAACGTACCGATCGGCATCCACGTGCAGGCCGAAAGCAGCATCGACAGGCGGGTCATCGAGCACCCCTTCCTCGATCATCCGAAGCGCGCCCGCCCCGCCTTCCTCGGCCGGCTGAAACATAAGCTTGACCGTCCCGGCGATCTCCGCACGTCGCTCGGCCAGCAGGCGCGCCGCTCCCAGGAGGATAGCGGTGTGCGCATCGTGGCCGCAAGCGTGCATGACCCCCGGTGTCCGCGATGCGTAGGGGACCTCGTTTTCCTCCTGGATCGGGAGTGCATCCATGTCGGCCCGGAGGAGAACGGTCCGGCCTGGAGAACGACCGCGGATCACCCCGACGACGCCGGTTGTCCCGACACCGTCCCGCACTTCGATGCCCAGGTCGCGCAAGCGGGCAGCGACCATGGCCGCGGTGCGCCTCTCCTGGTAGCCGAGCTCCGGATGCGCGTGGATGTCCCGTCGATCGGCGACGATCCCCGGCCCGATCTCCTCGGCCGCCTCGCGCAGTGCCCGGATGAACGACATGGACGTGCCCCTCACGATCGACACTTCCCGGCCATTATAGCCGACAGGCCCAGCCGTGAACCGTGCCCATCATGGTACACTGCGAGAGATGAGACCCGCGCGGGAGGAGGTATTATGAACACGCATCGATCCCTCCGCTGTCCGCCGGTCCGCCGGGAGGGCATGCTCGTCTCGATCACACCGGCCGAGGCCGGCTGGCATTATATCCACTTCACCGCGCACCGGCTTGCGGATGGGCAGGAGCTTGCCGGCGAGACTGAAGACCGCGAGACCGCTCTCGTTATCCTGGGAGGGCGGGCAATCGCCACCGCTGACGGGCACACTCTGGGTGAGGTCGGGGAACGAGAGGACGTCTGGGAGCGGACCAAGCCCTATGCCGTTCTCCTTCCGCCAGGGGTCTCCTATACGCTCCGCGCCCGCGGTCCGCTCCACGTGGTCGTCGCCGCCGCGCCGGCCGAGCGAGCCGGTGCCCCGCGTCTGATTACGCCTGCCGATATCGTGGCCGAAGAACGCGGCGCGGGCCAGACGGCACGATTTATTCACCATATTCTTCCACCAGCGGCACGGGCCTCCCGCCTCATCCTGGTCGAGGTGTACACGCCTCCCGGCAACTGGTCGAGCTTCCCGCCCCACAAGCACGATACCGAGGATCCGCCCCGCGAGAGTTACCTGGAGGAGGTCTATTACTACCAGATCCGCCCGGCGACCGGCTTTGCTCTGCAGCGGGTGTACACGGCCGACAGGTCCCTGGATCAAGCTGTCGCCTGCCTAGACGGGGATCTCATCCTGGTGCCACGCGGCTATCACGTGGTCGCGGCAACGCCGGGGCACGACTGTTACTACCTCAACGTCATGGCCGGCCCTACGCGCGCCTGGAACTTCCAGGTCGATCCGGACTACGCCCACCTGATGAACTGGCAGAAACCCGAGGTTGCCCAGACATAGCCCCCGGCCGACCCCGGGGGGACTCCCCTCACGCCGCACGGGAGGTGCTCCACCGGCACACGGGCGCCCGTTTGCGTCCAGAAGCAGGCGACCATATAATTAAGCGAGTCCAGCGACGGACTGCCGGTCTCGCACGAGGGTTTCGATGACGAAACGACATATCCTGATCGCGGACGATGATGCATCAATTCGAGCGCTCTTGCGCTCTCTCCTCGAAGGCGATGGATACCGCGTCAGCGAGGCGCGAACGGGCGGCGAAGTCATCAACCTCCTCTCCGATGGCAAGCCCGTCGATCTCCTCCTCATGGACCTCCGCATGCCCGAACTCAGTGGGATGGACATCCTCCAGCGGATCACCGACCAGGGCCTGGGTGTCCCGGTCATCCTGATGACCGCTTTTGGCACCGCCAATATTGCCATCAAGGCAATCCAGCTGGGCGCCCACGACTACATCACCAAGCCGTTCGAGATCGAAGATGTCCTGGTGACGATCCGCCGCTTCTTCGAGTATCAGGAGCTCACTGCTGAGGTCAGAGCCCTGCGCACTCAGGTCGGGGCACGGGACCCAACCGAGCGAATCGTCGGCCGCAGCAGCTGTATGCTTGAGATCTACAAGACGATCGGCAAGGTTGCCCGGACCGACGCCACTGTCCTGATTATGGGAGAGACCGGCACTGGCAAGGAGCTGGTCGCTGAGACGATTCACTTCAATTCGCTCCGGCGCACTGCTCCCCTGGTCAAGGTCGCCTGTGCCTCGCTTCCGGAGACCCTGCTGGAGAGCGAGCTCTTTGGACACGAGAAGGGCTCGTTCACCAGCGCCTACACCCAGCGGAAGGGGCGCTTCGAGCTGGCGAACAAGGGGACGATCTTCCTGGATGAGATCGGGGAGATGTCCCTCGGGACCCAGAAGAAGTTACTGCGTGTCCTCCAGGAGCGCGAGTTCGAACGCGTGGGCGGGAACGTCCCGATCAAGGTCGACACGCGGGTCGTTGCCGCGACGAACAAGAATCTTCTGGAGGAAGTCGAGGCGGGCCGTTTCCGTGCCGACCTGTACTATCGGCTCAACGTCATTACGATCCACATGCCGCCCTTGCGCGAGCGCAAGGATGACATCCCCTTCCTGGTCGAGCACTTCCTGGATAAGCACCGGTTTGCCCCGGGCGCGCCGCCAGCCAAGATCACCGATGAAGCGATCGAACTCCTCATGCGCCACGACTGGCCAGGAAATGTACGCGAGCTCGAGAACACGATCGAGCGCGCTGTAGTCCTGGCCCAGGGAGGAGTGATCACCGGCCGTCATCTGCTCCTGACGCCTGTCTCGACGAACCGGATCATTGACGTGGGCGACCGGGTCCGTAACGGCGTCACGCTCGAGGCGACCATCGCTGATGTGGAGCGGCTGATGATCCTGGAAGCCCTGCGCCAGCACGGCGGGGATCGGAGCGCTGCCGCGCATGCTCTTGGTCTTCCCCGCCGGCAGCTCCTGGCCCGCATGCGGGACCTCAATATCGAGCCCGCGCTGGAGACGGCCGCGGCACCGGTCGGGACGGGCGCATCAGCCCCCTCGTGACTCCACGCGGCCGGGCCATCTTGACATCGTGCCCGCGTCCAGTATCATGGGATCAGATCATTTGTTCTATGTCGGGACAGGATGCCCCGGCCAAGGAGATCACGGTGGTCAAGCGAGAGTTTATCGTCGAGCGTCAGGGGCGGACCTTCGTTCTGTACGCGGGCCTGCTTGATCTGGCGCATTCCCAGGGCCTGCGTGCCATCCGGACACGCCTGATCCAGGTGCCGAACGAGGAAAACGGGCAGACGGCGATCGTCCACGCCGAGGTCGAGACCGACCGCGGGACCTTCTCCGGCATCGGCGATGCCAGCCCGGCCAATGTCTCGCGCGCCATGCTGACGTGCACTATTCGACTGGCCGAGACGCGCGCTAAGGCACGCGCCCTGCGGGACGCGGTCAACGTGGGGGTCGTGGCCTTCGAAGAGATTGCCGACGCCGAGGAACTGACCGCGCTCCCGGTGTCCGACGGGCGGGTGATCGCCGCATCCGAGGAAACCGCGTCTCACCGACCGGTCGCATCCGCAAACGGGCTCGCGACCCCGGCCCAGGTTCGGGCAATCTACTCGATTGCTCGGGATCAGCACAACCTTTCGGAGACCGAGGTGGACGAGCGGTCGCAGGCGCTTTTCGGAGCACGCCCGCACGAGCTCACCCGCAAGCAGGCGTCGGAGTTCATCTCGGGCCTCAAGGGAGGACGCTGAGCGCGCTTGATCCCTTGCGAAGGTGAGCCTCTTCGCGATGGTACGCTTTCTGCCCGGATGACCCGACTGGCCGTGGACGGAGGAGCGAGTGGAAGGCGAGGACAGGCACATCGGGATAACTCGCCGCGGCGCGCGGTGGCGTCCACGGCCAACCGTTCCCCCTGCACGCACGTTCGACCTTCCGGAGCGCGTTCGGACAGCGCTGTCGCCCGTCCCGGTATTCGGCCTGGTCATCTCCGCTGATCCCACCGGCGTGGTCACCCTGGACGGAGCAGTCCGCACCAACGAGGCCCGCCTGACCGCAGAGCGACTGACGCGGGAGGTCACCGGCGTGACCCGCGTGACGAACCGCCTCATCGTGGACCCCCTGATCGGCGAGATCCGGGTCCGACGCGCGGTCAGCGAGCCGGAGCTGGCTGCCGAGATCGCACTCGCCCACCTCCAGTACGCGACCCCGACCGAGGAACGCTTCACCCGCGATATCGGCACGACCGACACCGCCATCGCCGCTGACGAGGCCCAGCCCTTCTTCCCGCCAACTGACCCGGTTATCGAGCGTGCCCCGCGAGAGGCGGGCGGCTACGAGATCGTCGGAGGATTCGCCCCGACAACCTTCGATGCGCCGATCGATCTCGAGCAGCTCCCGCATGCCCTCCTCACCGGAGATGACGAGATTGCCCGCGAGGTGCGGCTCGCTCTCAAGGAAGATGCCGCTACCAGCGACCTGCCAATCCACGTGACCGTTCGGCGGCGAGTCGTTCATCTGCGCGGCGTGGTCCCGTCGCTCACCGACGCCGAACTCGCCGAGGCGGTTGCCTGGCGCGTACCGGGGGTCCTGGACGTTCAGGAAGAACTCGAGATCGAAGGTCTCCAGACCAGCGATGCCCCATGAGCCTCGTGGTCGGCACGAAACTTGCACCACCGGCAGAAAGACCGCGCTGGCATGACCGATCGGGAGAGCGGCCGCGTTGCGGCATGTCAGATCCACTGGTACAGCACGACGGCGAGGCCATCGATCTGGTCGCCATGATCGCGCACGACCTCCGAAATCCGGTCACCGCGATCAAGGGGCTCAGCCAGCTCGCGCTCCGCCAGTCCGAACTACCGCCTCCAACCCGCATCTGCCTGGAGCGTGTGCTGGTCGAGGCCAACTACGTCGCGGCTTTGCTCGAGCAGCTCGTGCTTCTCCACGCGGTCGAGCATGGCTCCCCGCCGGTGCCGCGCCCCACCCGGATCGATGGGCTCATCACCTCTGCGATCGAGCAGGTGGCTCGCCTGGGGGTGAAGACAATCTGGCATCCACCCGCGCGCTCGAGCACGCGCGTTGTCCAGTGTGATCCCTCGATCACCGGCTCAGCCCTTGCCATGCTCATGGGATGGATTGCACGCTCTGCCGACGGCAGCCCGGTCGAGATCACCGCCCGTTCCGGTCGCGAGACAACGATGATCGTGATGACCCCTCGGGGTCTACCAGGCGTCGGGAAGACCGCCAGTGCCCAGCCGGCGCGCGGCCAGGAAAGCGAGGACACAACTTCCCGGCATACCGGCGGCCTGGAGCTCTTCATTGGCCGCCGCCTGATCCAGATCCAGGGAGGAGCAGTTCGGAGCGAAGCTATCGCCGGGACGCGCGTTCGCCTGGCAGTCACTCTCCCGGGCGGTCGTGCTGCCGGCCGAGACGGTTGAGGAAAGGAGATCGCCAGGAGTGGAGCTGACACAGGAAGTCTCGGCCCAGATGGGGATGAAGGTATCACCCCGTCTGGTCGCCGCCAGCTACATCCTCGAGCTCTCGTCCCAGGAGCTGCAGCAGGCGATCGCCCAGGAGCTGGCCGAAAACCCGGCCCTCGAGCTCCTCGAGAAAGAGACCTGCCCGGTCTGCGGCGGCCCGCTCCAGGGAAGCATCTGCCCGGCCTGCCTCAGCCAGCAGAAAGCGCCGATCGCCAACCCTGACAGCGATATTGACGGCTCGGATGACTACGTCGGCGATCTGAGCCTCTCAGCTCCGCCGGTCGAGGATGACTTCGACCCATTTACCCAGGTCGCGGCACAAATGAGCCTCTCAGAACGCCTGCTCAACGACCTGCAGGCGATGCTCCCGGCCGATGATATGCCGATTGCGACGTACCTTGTCGGGAATTTGAACGACAATGGCTATCTCCAGTGTAGCGTGGAGGAGGCCGCTCATCAGCTCGACGTACCGGTCGATGCGGTAGAGCGGGTCCTTGCGGCGCTCCAGTCACTCGAGCCGATCGGCATCGGCGCGCGCGATCTGCGGGAGTGCCTTCTGATTCAGATCGCCTATCTCGAGGGTGAGGGGATCCGCTGTCCGGCCGCTGCAGCCATCGTCCGCTCGCATCTCCAGGAGCTGGCTGAGCACAAGTACAACAAGATCGCCAGCGAGCTGGGGCTTACCCTCGAGGAGGTGAACGAGGCGAGCGAGTTCATCCGCCGACGGCTGAACCCGTATCCCGCCCAGGGCTATGGAACGCCAGATCCAGGAATTAACGAGAACCGCTCGTCCATTGTCTTGCCCGACGTGATCATCACCCAGGCCGAGAAGGATACCTTTGAGGTCGAGGTCATCGAGTCGAAGCGTTTCTTTCTGCGCATCACCCCCCTCTATCAGCAGCTCGCGGCTCGCCTGGAGCAGGAGCCAGACCGCTTCACCGACGACGAGAAACGCCACATTCGACAGTATGTCTCGCGCGCGAAGCTCTTCATCGCCAATATCAATCAGCGGCGCCAGACCCTCCAGAAGATCACCGAGTACATCGTCGAGGCCCAGAAGGACTTCCTTCTCCACGGAATTCGCCACCTGAAGCCGCTCACCCGGGCCGCAGTGGCCTACCATCTCGGCATGCACGAGTCCACCGTCAGTCGGGCTACCGCCTCGAAGTACGTGATGTTGCCGTCCCGCAAGGTCATCCCCTTCAGCGACTTTTTCACGGCCTCGCTCAGCGTGATGGATGTCATTAAGGAACTGATCGCAAGCGAGACCTCGCCCCTGACCGATCAGGAGATCGCTGACGAGCTCGCACGCCGGGGGATCGTCATCGCACGGCGAACGGTCGCGAAGTATCGCGAGCAACTGGGGATTCTTCCGTCGTCCCTGCGATGAGACGCAGCCCGATCGCCGGAAGAGATGCCAGGGAGCGCCGACGCGTGCCCGCAGAAGGACAGCCAGATGGCGGCAGAGCCACAAGCGAGCACGCGGAGGCGGCCGTTCGCCGCTGGCCCTGGCTCCTTCCCCTCGCTGCAGGCATCTTCCTCGGCGCCGCGGCATTCGAGATGATGCCCGAGGCCCTGGAGCGAGCGGGGCTATCGGCCTGGCTCTGGCTTGCTATTGGTCTCATCACCTTCGGTGCGGTCCGTAATGGTCTGGATCTGCTCGGCCGGCACGGCATGGCCTGGGCAGCGACCCTCGGCATCTGGCTGCACTCGTTTCTTGAAGGTGCAGTCACCGCCAGCAGCTATGGGATCAACCTGATCACGGGCCTGATCGTTTCCATCGGCCTGATCCTCCACCTCATTCCAGAGGTCAGCGCGGTTATCGCACTGCTGGTGGCCGCGGGCCTTACCATCCGCGACGCCCTCATCCGCAACGGCATCACCTGGTTTCTGATCGTGGTCGGATTCCTCGTGGTTGCCCTCCTGCTCCCGGACCTCTCGCCGGCTGTCCTGGGGGCGGCCCTGGCATTCGGTGCGGGCGGCTTTCTTTACCTGGCCTACTTGAGCTTCCACGAGCGCCAGCTAGCCCTCACACTCGGCCTGGCGGTTGCTGGCATGGGCGTACTGCTGGTCGCGGTGATCCGGCTGCTCTCCACGCCCCTCTGAGAGTGCAAGGCAGGACGGGTAAACACCGTGCCTCCACTGGACAACCCGTTCCAGGCCGGGGGAACAGGGCATCCCACTGCATCCCCCTTTCCGGCTTGGCGTTCCGCCGTTTGACATTCTGCAGGACGTCCAGTACGATCCTCGCTGTCTCATCAGGTCGAGGGTGGGAATGACCGAACTTCACGTCTGCCGCACGCGGCGGAGATCCATGGTGACCCGAGGCGGTCGCACGGAGGTGACCGCGTGAGGCTCTGGGGCGGTCGCTTCAGCGGCGAGCCGGATCGGCTCGTTCAGGAGTTCACCCAGTCGATCGACTTTGATCGTCGCCTTTTTCACCACGATATCCTCGGCAGTATTGTTCACTGCCGCATGCTCGGCCGCCAGGGCATCATTCCGCCTGAGGAGGCCGCTCAAATCGAGGCGGGGCTTCGCCAGGTTGAGGAAGACTTCCAGAAAGGGCAGATCCAGTTCGCACACGCCCTGGAGGATGTTCATACCCACGTCGAGGCACGACTCCGCGAGTTGATCGGTCCGGTGGCCGGGAAGCTCCACACGGCGCGCAGCCGCAACGATCAGGTCGCGCTCGATCTGCGGCTCTTCCTCCGCGAGGCCGTCCTCGATACGATCGATCGGCTTGCCGATCTTCAGGAGACCCTGTGCAACCGAGCCGATGAGTGGCAGGACATTATCGCTCCCGGCTACACCCATCTTCAGCGGGCTCAGCCAGTGCTTCTCGCCCATCACCTCCTGGCCTACCACGAGATGCTGCGCCGCGATGCAGAGCGCTTCCAGGAGGCCTTTGCCCGCATTAATGTCCTTCCCCTGGGAGCCGGAGCACTCGCCGGCGTGCCCTATCCGATTGACCGGGAGTTTGTTGCCACCCAGCTTGGTTTTGACAGTATCTCGCGCAACAGCATGGATGCCGTCAGCGACCGCGACTTCGTCGTTGAGTACCTCTCCGCGGCCGCCCTGGCGATGGCCCACCTCTCGCGGCTCGGCGAAGAGATCGTTCTCTGGACAACCAGTGAGTTCGGGTACCTGGAGCTGAGTGACGCGTTCACGACCGGGAGCAGTCTCATGCCCCAGAAGAAGAATCCTGACGTAGCTGAGCTGATCCGCGGAAAGACCGGCCGTATCTACGGGCACCTGCTCCATGTGCTTGTTCTCTTGAAGGGCCTTCCCCTGACCTACAACCGCGACCTTCAGGAGGACAAGGAAGCCCTGTTTGACACCATTGACACCCTCCTGCCGTCGCTCACCCTTCTGTCCGCCATGCTCGCCACAGCGCGGGTCAATGCCGAGCGGCTGGCAGCTGCCGCCGCATCCGGCTTCACCCTGGCAACCGATGTCGCGGACTACCTGGTCGCCCGGGGGGTGCCATTCCGCGAGGCGCACACCCTGACCGGGCGGCTCGTCCAGCGCTGCCTGGCCACCGGGCATACCCTGGCGGACCTCCCCCTGGAGGAGTACCGCGCAATCTCTCCTCTGTTCGACAGCGATGTCTATCGGATCGATACCTGGGCATCCATTCGCGCGCGGGATATCCCGGGGGGGACCGCACCAGGGCGGGTTCGGGCGGCGCTCCAGGAGGCTCGCCAGGCGATCGCGGCCTGCCGCGCCTGGACCGCCGGCCAGCGCGAACGGTTCGCCCGCCTTCCGGACCACACGGACGCGGGGTCGGTCCGCAGTCCGCATGGGTAGCCCATCCTTAACGCCTCCGGGGCTTGACGCGGATCACGTCCGGCCTCTATAATGCCGCCGCTGGTGGACCCGCCTGGACGAGCGGATGCGACCAGGCTGTCACGGCCACCCGCAGGCTGGATTGGCGCGGGATGGCAGTGATCAAGTCATTCCGCGGCCCCCATCACGCGCAGTTACCACGCGTGATCTGTTCGACGTGGCTGGAGTCGAGCCGTCAGCGGTGACAGGCGTGGCTGTGGTCACGATTCCAAGGAGTCTCCGATACCTGCTCCAACGGAGGACGTAGGTGAGGCTCGAACGCTCGGTGAAGAATCGTGAGTTCGATTGCCCCTCCTCTGCCCCGGGCGCGTCGACGCCCGGGCGGCACCTCCTGGGGAATCATCCGTCGCGGCATCAGGATGATCCCCCCGCGCGCTCTCGGACACATCGTGATCGTCGGCCTGTGCCTGGTCGTCGCCTCCACCGGCCGAACCAACCTCCTGGCTCGGGAGACCGGGCTCTGGTCCGTTCAACAGGCCATCTTCGAGCCGTCGGCATTCGCTTACCCGGATGAAGCCCGCCGCGATGCGCTGGTGGGCTCGCCGGTTGCGGTCACCCGGGAAGGCACCCCGCAGCGCCTTCAGATCATGCACTACGAGGTCCAGACCGGGGATACGATCAGTGCGCTGGCAGAGCGCTTCGACATCAGTGAAAACACGATCCTCTGGGCGAACGGCCTGACGCCCGGCGCCTCGCTCACCCCGGGGCAACAGCTGGTGATTCTGCCGGTCTCCGGCGTCCTCTACACCACCCGTCCCGGTGATACCGTTGCCGCGATCGCTCAGCGTTTCGCCTCGGACGCGGGAGCAATTATCCAGTTCAACCAGCTTGGCAACACGGAGAGCCTGCCCGCCGGCCTGCAGATCGTCATCCCCGGTGGGCGCCTCGAAGATATCGGACGGGCGGAGCCGAGTACGCGCTCGCTTCCACGGCCGGAGCCGACAGATTCCACGGCCAGCCAGACCGCGCCGCCCGGTATGGCGGCAACCGCGGCACGATCCAGCCAGGGATCAGCTTCCCCGGGCATCGCAGATCGCGTTCCGTACAAAGACCGCCGGGCGGCCCCCCGGCCGCTGACTCCCCTGACCTACACCGTCACCGCCGGGGATACGCTCTCGGGAATCGCCGCGCGCTTCGGGATCTCGATCGACAGCATTGTGGCAGCCAATGGTCTGGCCGGGAGCCAGGATTCCCTGGCAATCGATCAGAAGCTCCTGATCCCACCGGTGCCGGGCGCGCTTCACGTGGTCCAGCCGGGTGATACCCTGGAGGACATCGCCCACCGCTACGGCGTTGATCCGGATGCCATCGCCCAGGCGAACGGGATCGCGGACCCGCAGACCCTGCAGATCGGCAAGACCCTCGTTATCCCGGGGGGCAAGGTACCCGCGCCGCCAGCCCCGACCCCCGCGCCCGCGCAGACGAGCTACACCGTCACCGAAGGGGACAGTGTCTCAAGCATCGCCGCCCAATTCGGGGTCGATATGCAAGCAATTATTGATGCAAACGGTCTGAGCGAGCCGTACCTGCTCCGGCCCGGTCAGCAGATCGTGATCCCCGGCGCAAGCCAGGCGCCCGCGCCCCGCCGCCCGGCGGCCCCGGCCCAGCCGCACGTGAACTACACCGTACAGCAGGGGGACACCCTCTCTCAGATTGCGGCGAGCTTCGGTATCGATATGAACACCATCGCGAGCGCGAACGGGTTGAGTGATCCTTCCACCCTTCAACCCGGCCAGCAGCTGATTATTCCGGGCGTCAGCCGCGCGATTATCCATCCGCCCGCACCGGCGCCTGCACCGCCGCGCACTCCGCCTCCGGCGCCCCGGCCAGCAGTGGCAGCAGCGCCCAAGCCTGCACCCTCCTCGTCGAGCAGTGGCTGGAATATCGTGGCAATTGCCTCTCGCTATCTCGGCGCGCCGTACGCCTGGGGCGGGACATCGCCAGCCGGCTTCGACTGCTCGGGATTTGTCTGGTATGTCTACCAGCGGGCCGGCATCCCGATCGCCCGCGATATGTGGGGACAACTCCAGAGCGGCCCCCGGGTCTCACGGAGCAACCTCCAGCCGGGCGACATCGTGTTCTTTGCCAATACTTATCAGGCCGGCCTCTCCCACGACGGCATCTACATCGGCGGCGGGCGATTCATCAATGCGGTTGACTACGGCATCGGGGTGGCCGTCCGGAGCCTGTCCGATCCGTACTGGTCGAGCCGCTACTTCGGTGCAGTTCGACCGTGGTAAGATCCAGAACAGGCGCTGATTATCCTCAGCACCACTGCGGGGCTGGTGCGCCGACACCGGAGACCAGCAGGGGATCCCTCGGATCCGCGTGGAGCCGTGTTACCATTAGGGACTGCTCCGAGAACAGAAACACTGGCCAGCACGCCGGGTCAGCAGAGACCTTTCGCAGACCCGGAGACGTCCCCGGCTGGTAGAACAGCCGCCGGCCCCGCGCCCGACATTTCGCTTGTCCTGGCCTCATCCTCGCCCCGCCGTCGAGAGCTCCTTGCTCAGCTCGGCCTCCCCTTCCGGGTGATCCCGCTGGATATCCCGGAACACCCTCATCCGGGCGAATCGCCCGAGGGGCTGGCCCGCCGCCTTGCCCTCGCCAAGGCGCGGGCCGGAGCACGGCAGATTGGACGCGAGAATGCCCTGGTGATCGGCGCAGACACAGTCGTCGCGGACCGCGGCCGTCCGCTGGGAAAGCCGGCTACCCCGCTCGAAGCGGAGCAGATGCTCCACGCTCTCCGGGGACGAACCCATGTGGTCATCAGCGGCGTCGCGGTTGTCAGTGCAATGACCGGCCGGGCTGTAGTCGACAGCGCGGTGACCTGCGTGCATCTGCGGGCAATGAGCGACGAAGAGATTTCCGCCTACATCGCAAGTGGGGATCCCTTCGATAAGGCGGGCGCGTACGCGATCCAGAACACCGAGTTCCAGCCGGTGGAATGGATTAACGGATGCTACACAAACGTTGTCGGTCTCCCACTCTGCACCCTGGCGGAGGCCCTCGCCCGGTTCGGCGTGACCCTCCCGGCCGCCTGGCGGCCGCGCGATGGCCGCTGCGCCTGCGCCCGCCTCGCTCCCATGAGGAGCGGGACGTAGCCCCTCCTATTCGATGCGAACTTGTCCTACTTCTGCTGATGAGACGGTGGTGCCGACCGACACCTAATGCTGAGTGGGAATTCAGTACTTGTTATACTCGAGCAGCCATCGGAAGAGGCGCTCACGCAAGGGGACCGGCCGCCGCAACTCCCGCTCGATCCGTGCCTCGTCCTCATCATCGATCGCCGACCAGGGCCGGGTACGCACCGCCGCGGGACGATCCAGGACCGGCAGCTCGCTTCTCACCAGACCCTCCTCACTCCGCCCATGGGCCACGCACGGGCCTGCCGGCGCCGGCCTATCCCGACCGGACGCCGGGGCGCCCTGGTCGCGCGGAGCACCAGGACGCCAGATCAGGTCTCGAGCGGGAAGCCTGCCTTCTCCCAGGCGGTGGTTCCCCCCTCGAGATTGTAAATGTGTTCAAGCCCGATCGCCGCCGCCATCTCACACGCCACCGCGCTTCGCTGACCGACCGCGCAGACGAACATCACGTGATCGCGCTTCAAGAAATCCCGCGGCCGGGCGAGGAGCGTGTTCAGGGGAACAAGCGTCACGCCCGGGATATGTCCGCGGGCATACTCGTCCGGCTCCCGGACATCGATGACCTGAACTTCGCCATTCTCGATCATTCGCTTCGCGGTCGCCACATCCACGCGCACGAAGGGCTCTTCCAGCTCAATCTGCTGCTGTGTACTCACGCGCACGCCTTCCTGATAATCTATATCGACTATCGTCGAAACCGTTTCGAGTGTACCGGCGGCGGCATCAGCGTGTCAAGAAATAGGGACAAGGACCGCCGCGGGTATTCGGGTATAATGAAGGCAGAACCAGAAGAGGACCAGAAGGGAGAATGGAGCAGCAGGTTCAGGGTGGGGAGCGCGTCCGCGTACTGGTTGTCGCCGCGCATCCAGATGATCCGGAGTTCGCCTGCGGGGGTACAAGCGCCCGCTGGGCGGCTGAGGGAAGAGAGATCTACTACCTTCTCTGCACGCGCGGGCACAAGGGAAGTAGCGATCCGGATATGACGGTAGAGCGTTTGATCCGGATCCGGGAACAGGAGCAACGGGCCGCGGCTGAGGTGATCGGGGCACGGGAAGTGACTTTCCTTGATTTTGTAGACGGTGAGCTTGCGCCAACGCTTGAGCTCCGCGAGGCTATCGTGCGCGAGATTCGACGGGTCCGGCCGCAGATCGTCATGACCCACGACCCAACGGTGGTCTATACGGCCACCCATATCAATCACCCGGACCATCGGGCCGTGGGAACCGCTACCCTCGATGCTATCTATCCTACCGCGCGCGACCGGCTCAATTTCCCCGACCACGAGCGGAATGGCCTGCTGCCTCACAAGGTGAAAGAGGTCTACCTCTGGGGCTCCAGCTCCCCAACTGAGTGGATCGACATCAGCAGCAGTATTGACCGCAAGATCGCCGCGCTTCGCTGTCACGCGAGTCAGGTGGGGAATGGTGAGCAACTCGAGGAGCGCGTACGCCAGCGTGCCAAACAGGCGGGGGAGCCGCGCGGCATCCCATACGCCGAGACATTCTTTCGGATTGAGATGGCCCGCTAGCACGCCTCCGGTCCGGTGTCCCGACCGGGCTCACCTATGATCACTAATGCCAGAGACAGACTCCCCCGAAGGAGCTCGAGGAGATGATGAGATGGCAGGGCAGGCAGTAACCGAGGCGGACGTGATGCGCGCCTTGAGCACGGTTCGAGATCCCGACCTCGGGCGTGACCTGGTTTCCCTGGGAATGATCGAGAACCTCTCGATCGAGGGCGATGTGGTCAGTTTCACAGTCGTCCTGACAACACCAGCCTGCCCGCTCCGCGGCAGGATCGAGAGCGACTGCCGGCGCGCGGTATCCGCTCTGCCCGGTGTTCGCGCCGTCAACATCAAGATGGATGCACGGGTCGTCCAGGGTCGCGGCCAGCAGGGCAAACAGGGGATACCAGGGGTGCGCAACGTTATCGCCGTCGCCTCGGGCAAGGGAGGGGTCGGCAAGACAACGGTCTCAGTCAATCTCGCCCTGGCCCTCGCCGACAGCGGTGCCCGGGTCGGCGTGCTGGATGCTGATATCACCGGGCCGAATGTTCCCCTGATGATCGGTGCCCGGGGCGAGCCGCGAGCCCAGAATAACAAGATCGAGCCCCTTGTCGCATACGGCGTCAAGGTGATCTCAATCGCTTTCTTCATCCCGGAGGGGACACCGGTCATCTGGCGCGGCCCCATGGTCGGCGGCGCGATTCAGCAATTCCTGCACGACGTCCTCTGGGGCGAGCTCGATTACCTGGTCGTCGACCTCCCGCCCGGCACGGGAGACGCATCGATCTCACTGGCCCAGCTTATCCCCCTGAGCGGCGTGGTGATCGTGTCAACGCCGCAGGATGTGGCGCTGATGGATGCCCAGAAGTCGCTGGCCATGTTCCAGAAGCTCGCCGCGCCGATCCTGGGCATTGTCGAGAACATGAGCTACTTCATCTGTCCGCACTGCCAGGAGCGCGTCGATATCTTTGGTCACGGCGGCGCGGAACGGGCGGCCGAGAGGCTGGGAGTTCCCTTCCTGGGCCGCATTCCGCTCAACCCGGCGATCCGGGCGGGGGGCGACGAGGGAGTACCGATCCTGCGAAGAGACCCAACCTCCCCGGAGGCAACAGCGTTCCGAGAGGTCGCGGAACGCGTCGCGGCGCGCATCAGTGTCGTCGCCCTCGGTCCCACCGGAAAGCGCCCGACCTGGGTGCCCCTCCCGGTCGTTCGCTCGTAAGGTAGAGGGTATAAAAAAGGGGCGCGCCCGGCTGTTTCCGGGCGCGCCGCGTTATCACGCCTGCCGGCGCTCTGTAGCGTGAACGCTCTACCTCGCCGGCTTTGTTGCCCTTACTCCCATCGCTACCACGCGCCCCCACGAGGCAGCGACCGAGGGCCCCTGGCCGGGTCGGGACCATGACCATCCCGGTCAATCCCGCCCCACCGCCGCCAGCGCGACCCCTGTCCGTGGCCTGTGGGGAGGAACAGAACCACCTCACGGACTTTCAGGCCCTTGCTCACGCGCCCACACTGAGCGGCATGGATCTAGGTGGACACCGAGGGCACCCGGTGGTCAGCCCGCTGGCGACCGATGAATTCATCGCCTTCGTTAGCCGACCGCGGGGAAACGAAAAACCCAGAGGGCAACAACTCCTTCTGGGCTACGTTCTGCATCGCCCTCTTCACATTGCCTACGGAGTTAGCTGACGGGTTCGGACTTGAAGAGTAGCCTACCAGCGCCGGTCGCCCATCAACCGGACGCTGGATTCACCCCGTTCACTGGGTCCCCCGTTCCCGCGGCACCCGCGAGATTCGGCGGCTAACGACTATTCACCTGTACGCTCTTAAATCTAGCGTGCCCGACAGCCGGAGTCAAGGGTCCGGGGCATAAGAAATTCTGACCTCTCCTTCCAGTTTCCAGTTCCAGTTCCCAGTTCGATCAAACCAGTGCGATCGGACACGATGACAGAGCCTTTCCCCCCCGGTGGCCCCCCGGCACGGATCCTGAACCCGGTGCGGCACGGCGCGGCATTCATCGGAACTCGACGCGCCGCGGGATCATCGCCGTGCAGTCCCATCAGACAACTGACCTGGCACATCTCCAGACCGAGGTGAATCGGCTTCGCCAGGCGCTCTGGGAGCTCATTGTGGCAGTCGATGAGCTGGCCTACGTGGTGGAGTTCAGTCGTGAGCAGGAGAGCGGGACACGGCCCGTTCTCGAGGCCATCGCCCGCGCCCGCGATATCCTGGGAGAACCCGGGCACACCCGTGCTCCCGCCTCCGACACCGGCACACCGCCGCAGTCGGGCTTCAGCGGTTAGCCCTTGATCGCCCCAGCAACGGCCTCGATGAAGTGCCGCTGCAGGAGGAAGAATACCAGCAGAATCGGCAAGATCGACATCACCGCGCCCGCGCAGATGGCGGTCCAGCCAGTGGAGTTCTCCCCGACAAACGCATACATTCCCACCGCAAGTGTCCGCAAGGACGGATTACCGAGCGTAAAGACCAGCGGAATCCAGAAGCTGTTCCAGTTGGTCATGAACTGGAACAGCGCGACTGTAGCCACCATTGGGCGGGCCAGGGGAAGCATAATCTGCGCATAGATCCGGGGGAAGCTCGCACCATCCACGCGGGCCGCCTCCTCGATCTCCCTCCCGATCGTCAGGAAGTAACCGAGGAAGAGCAGGGCATTAAAGACGAGCGCCCCGGCTGCCTGGACCAGAATGACCGCCCACAGCGTGTTGAGCAGCCCCAGCTTCTGGACGAGCTCAAAGGTCGGGATAATCGTGTAACCGCCGGGGAGAAACATCAGGGCAACCATGCCGCCCAGGATGACCGTCCGGCCGGGCACCGCAGTGCGCGCCAGGACGAAGCCGGCCATTGAGCTGATCAGGATGACCAGGCTAGTCACACTCACCGCGACGATGACGGTGTTGAGGAAGTACGTACTGAAGTGGCCGATATTCCAGGCATCACTGTAGTTATCCCAGCGCAGGGCCGCGGGGATCAGGCTCGGCCCGGCCTCGAAGAACTCGCCCGGGCTCTTGAACGAACTCGCCAGCACCCAGAGGAACGGGTAGAGGTACAGGAACCCCAGCCCGATCAGGAGCAGATGCACCAGGAGCATCGGAAGCCGCCGAAGTGGTCGATCCGACACGCGGCGCCCGATGAGGCTCACCGCCATTCGTGCCCCCTCCTCAATCCAATGGCATCGCGGTGCCAAGACGCCTTCATCCGGCCGCCTCGGCCCGCCGCCGGCGCAGAACGCCCGCTGCCAGGAACTGCAATGCGGTCAGTCCCATGACCAGGAGCCCCATGAGGAAGGCCGCCGCCGAGGCGTAGCCGACGTTCGCTTCTGCCTGCACAGCCGCGGGCGTGAAGGCGAAGCGATAGATGTAGGTCGAGACGACTTCGCTCGCGTAGTAGGGCCCGCCACCGGTCATCACCAGCACCAGGTCAAATACCTGGAGACTTCCCAGGATCGCCAGAAACAGGATCACCGCACCGACCTCACGCAGCATTGGCACAGTGATAGACCAGAATCGCTGCCAGGCATTCGCTCCATCCACAGCAGCGGCCTCGAAGAGCTCCCGGGGGATCGACTGAAGCCCGGCCAGGAAATAAACGAGATTATAGCCGAACGTATGCCAGATACCAACGGCGATGATCGTCGGCAGGGCAAGGGTCGGACTGCCCAGCCAGTCGACCGGCTCGCGAACCAAGCCCAGCTGGAGCAGGGCGTGATTGAGCGACTGCCCCACGCTCGTCAACAGCAGGCTCACGACGATCCCCACGAGCGCCGCCGAGGTAACAACGGGAGCAAAGTAGATCGCCCGGTAGACCGCGGCACCGCGCAGGCGTGGGTTGTTCAGCACGAGTGCCAGGGCGAGGGCAAGGGTGAGCTGGATCGGCACGAGAACGCCCGCGTATTCAAAGGTGTGCGCGAAGGCGTTCCAGAAGAGCGGATCGTGGATGACCCGCGCAAAGTTATCCAGCCCGACATAGCGGGTCGGATGGCCAATCCCATCCCAATCATAGAGGGTGATCTCTACTGACGCGATGAGCGGATAAACTACGAACGGCAGGACCAGCGCGAACAGCGGGACCAGGAACAGATAAGACCAGCCGTGGCGACGGAGAAAACGGTAAGGAGAAGACCTCCGGATCCCGGAACCCAGCGACACCTGACCGGCTCGCGCGGCGAGTGGCACCATACGAGAACCTTTCTCCTGCGACACCCCGGGCCTGGGCAGGATGCCCCACCCAGGCCCATCTCCTGAGCGACTAGGTCTGGACGTAATCGCGGGTCAGGTTCCAGTCTGGAACCCGCCACCACGCCAAATCGACGGCGATGCCCCGCGACTGGGCATCCTTGATGGCAGCGGCAAACGCTGCATTCTGCCGGTTCTGCAGATCCAGCAGCGCCCCTTTCCAGTCACTTATCTGACCGGTGTAAATCCCCTCCAGGATGCCCTGAATATCTGGCAGGGTCTGTTGAGGCTTGACCTGTTCCATCGTCGGATGCCGCAGATTCGGCGCAGGGGCCAGCCGTGTGCCCTCCAGCGCGACCTGCATATACTCCCGATACGGCTTCGTTCGCGCATATTCGAGCTTGTTCGCCTCAGGGAAGACGCGCAGCCCCTGACCAGCCTGGACCCACCGGATCGCCGCCTCCTTCGAGTTAAGCCAGCTGAACCAGAGCCACGCCTCATCGGGAAGCTTCGTCTGGCTGGCGATGCCGAAGCCCACGCCCCCCGGCGTTCGGTAGAAGTAGCTGGTTGGCACTGGCCCCTCGTGCGGCAGACCAACCACCGTATACTCGGTGAAGTTCGGATTGGTCTTGGCCCAGCCGCTCTGAACCCAGACTCCACCAATGAGCATGGCAAAGCGCCCGCTGGCGAAGTGGACGCGAGCGGTTTCATCATCGATGGACATCACATCTGGAACGATCAGACCATCCCGCTTCATGCCCATGAAGAACGTGATCCAGTCGAGGAAGACCGGATTGGAAGCCCAGGTATAGGTACCGGTCCGGAGATCGAAGCTCGTCTGAGCATCGGGCGTGCCGCTGGTCTGGCACATCATCATCTGCCAGGGCAGGACGAACTTCTGCTTATCGCCGAATCCCCAGCCGAAGGCATCGCCTTTGGCAGCCCGGGTGATCGCCCGGGCTGCAGCACTGACCTCGGCCCAGGTACGCGGCGCCTGGACGTTCCCCCGGGCATCGACGAGACCGGCCTGCCGGAAGAGGCGATCATTCAGATAGAGCTGGAGCCAGGGAGATGGGCCGTCGAAGGGAGCAGTGTAGAGCTTCCCCTGGAAGATATTTGATCCCTCGGCAAAGCTGTACGGTGGAAAGGTCGCGCGCCACTCCGCCGTCGCCCACTGATCAAGCGACCGAAGCCATCCCTGGCCGATCTGCTCGATCAGGTCCGGCGTGCCCGGGATGAGGAAGACATCAGGGGCCGTGCCCCCTTTCACGGCCAGCTGGAGCAGGCTGGGATACTGGTCCGTAACCTGGGTCGTCTTGCGGATGGTTATGCGGGGATACTTCTCCTGAAAGAAACGGATCTCCTGGTCAATCGTTGGCCCCTGGGTGACCCACCAGTCCCAGTGGGTGATCGTCACCGGCGCGGCACTCTTCCCGCCAGTCGAGCTGGCCGACCCCGGCGCTGCTGATGGGACCGGCGAGAACGAGCCGGCCCGAGTACAGGCTGCGATGGCCGTTCCTGCCACACCGACCAGAGCGGCCCGGAGCACGTGTCTGCGCGTCGTGCGGAACACAAAGGTACACCTCACCTGTGGTAGCGGCCGACTACAAGGTCAAGCCGGACCGGCATCGTACTCCAGGGGAATAGTTATGTCAAGAAACGGGCGGGGGACTGCGCGCCGGATGCTCCGGCACAGCCCCGCCAGCACGGGAGATGCTTCAGGGAGGCCGCATCATGCCGCTGTCCAGGGGCCGCTCAGAGGGTGAGCGGCCGGCCCTCGCGCGACGACTCATAGATAGCGAGGATAACCTCCAGATTCCGCCGCCCTTCCTCGCCAGGAATCGGCGGAGGAACGCCCTGCCGGATGGATTCAACGAAGGCCCGATTCTCGGCCAGCATCATCTGGTTGACGCGCGAGGCGGGGTCAACGATCGGATCCACGCCGATCACCCGCTCCTCCCGTTCGCCGAGACGCGCGACCCGCACCTCGCCACGCCGCGGGCTGACGGCGGTCGCCCGCGTGCCGACAACCCCCCACGACCAGTCGCGAAACGGCATATGAATGCTGAACTCAACCGCTCCGGTCGCTCCCCCACGCAGTCCAAGAAGCGCGCGAAAATCGGTATCAACCTCGGGGTAGGAAGGATCGGCATGGACAACGCGTCCGTACACTGTGGCGACTTCACCGGCCAGCCACCGAACCGTGTCGACCTCGTGGATCGCAGAGTCCATGGCAAGCCCACCGGAGAGCCGCACGTCGCGCCGCCAGCCCGCATGCTTCTCGACCGCGCTGGCCATCAGCCGTCGGCCAAAGGCGAAGACGGGCTCGCCGAGTTCGCCCTCCTCGATCAGCCGTTTGAGGAGTACCGTCTCCGGGTAGTACCGGATCACGTGCCCGATCATCAGCTGAACCCCGGCCGAGCGGGCCGCTGCGATCATACGGTCGGCCCCGGCGAGATCGAGCGCAATCGGCTTCTCACAGAAGACGTGCACCCCCGCTTCGGCGAAGGTGATCGTCTGTTCCGCGTGCAGGAAGGTCGGCGTGCAGATCCACACCGCGTCGACCAGTCCGACGAGGTCGCGGTAATCGGCATAGGCGGTCGCGCCAGCCCGATTCGCAAGATCACGGGCGAGATCAAGGACCGGATCGGCGACGGCGACGACCCGCACCTCATCAAGCTGCAGAAGACACGCCAGATGCTCGCGGCCAATATTCCCGGCCCCAACGAGACCGACCCGCAGCATGATCCCCTCCACTCTTCCCTGCCGCTTCTATTGCTCCCGGTGCATCCCACCCGGAACGGCACGCCGGGCATCCGCGGCGGGGCGTCTGCCGCCCACGATACCGGGCGGACGGATGATCGTCAAGCCGAGGGCCGGGTCAGGACAGCTCCAGGTCCCGGGTTAGGGAGAGCAGCTGGCTGTGCAGATCGGGCGGTGCCGCAAGCAAGCTCCCGCGGGAGCGCCATGGGCGACCGGCCAGGTCGGTTACGATGCCTCCCGCCTCGGTGATCAGGAGGTTCCCACCGACGATATCATAGCGGCCACTGACAACCTTCGCGTAGCCATCCAGCCGGCCAGCGGCCACGTAGGCCTGGGCCAAGGCAGCGGAGCCGAGCGTCCGGACGTGCGGGGCGACCGCGGTGATCCGCCGCACCAACTCCAGGCTGGTTTGCCAGGCTTCCTGACGCCGCCAGAAGAAGTCAACATGGATCAGGGCAGATGCCAGATCCTTCCGCGGGCGCATCCGCATCGGACGATCGTTGAGGAACGCCCCGCCGCCGCGCACGGCGTGGAACAGCTCCCGGCGAATCGGGTCATACGTCACGTTGACCAGCGGCCGCTCGGGCGCCTCCGCCTCAATCAGGGTGAGAACAACCGCAAAGATCGGCAGACCACCTGCGAAGTCGGCCGTGCCGTCGAGCGGATCGATCAGCCAGACGCGGCCGGAGGAGCCGCGCACCGGTGGCTCTTCCTCCCCGTCAATACCATCGGACGGGAAGCGTTCCTGCAGGCCGCTGCGAATCAGCCGCTCGGACTCCCGGTCAGCGGCAGTGACCGGATCCGCCCAGCCCTTCATCTCTACGCTGAGATCGGTCTGGAAATGGCGGACGAGGACATCACCCGCCTGAATGGCCAGCTCGCGAGCCCCCGCGAGCTCTTGCGCATAGTCGTTCACCCCGCTTCTACCCCCTTAAAACAACCAGATTCAACAACCAGCTTCCGGCAACCGGCGCCCGTCGGACTCGCATCTCGCGGTCGGCCGGAGCCCCGCCCATCTCTCGCGTGACGCATCGTGGCTCTTCTTGTGCGCCCTGGCCAGCGAGGAGCTGTTCCTCGATTCCCCTATGCACGGCCTACAACACCCGGCGCTGGCAACCGCACAGGAGAAGCTTGCCGATCGACCGCGGGATCGTTTACCCTAACCCGGCGGTCAGTCCAGGAACTGAATTGGAGGCCACCACACGTAGACGGGCTCGAAACAGGATGGGAAGGAGGACCATCCCCCGTGAATACCACGCGCGCAGTACGTGTCGAAGCCAGCTCTCACGCCCCGGACACCGCGATGGACACCGGTACCTGGTCCGGGGGGGACCGCCTTATCGCGGCGGTCCTGGCCCTCCTGGCCTTCCTTGTCTATGCATGGACCGACGGGTCGCGCATTGGTCAGCAGTCCGAACAGCCGCACTTTGTTCTCCTGGCCGATGCCCTGCTCCACGGACGCCTCTGGATTGACCCGGCGCGTGCGGCACGCCTTGGCGATATTACACCATTCGCGGGCCATTTCTACGTTTCCTTCCCGCCGATGCCCGCGTTCCTGATGCTCCCCTTCGTGGCCCTGGTCGGCCCGGGCTTTAATGATGTGCTCTTCACGATTGTCCTGGGATCGCTCAACGTTGCCCTCACCTACCTGCTGGTACGGCGGCTCGCCCGGCCGGGCTTCGCCGCGCCGTCAGGCATTCCAGTCTACCGGCGTGCGGCGATCGCAATCGCGGTTCTGCTCGGGATTGGAACGGTCCACTTCTACGCGACTGTGGCCGGTACGGTCTGGTACACCGCCCACGTCGTGGCGGTCACATTCATGCTCCTTTACCTGATCGAATGCGCCGGCCGCGGGCGCCCACTCGTCGCGGGCGCTGCCCTGGCCGCCGCATTCCTCGCCCGAACGCCGACGGTGCTCGGCGGCGTTTTCTGGCTGGCGTGCGCCCTGCGCCGCGATCGGTCCGGGCGTCCACTAGCTGGCCACCTGGTCGCGTTCGCCGCGCCGTCGGTCCTGGCTCTGATCCTCCTGCTTGGCCAGAATGCCCTGCGCTTCGGATCGCCCCTCGATTTCGGCTATCTCGCGATGCGCATTGCTCCGCGCCTGGCACCTGATCGCGCGCGCTACGGCCTGTTCAGCCTCCACTTTCTCCCCCGGAACCTGGCCGCTTTCCTGATCACACCGCCGATCATCGGTCCGATCGGCCCTGCGGTCTGGCTTATCCTGAGTGGGAACCCCTTTGCGTTCCTGGGCCAGTTGCACCTGCCGGAGTTGTCCCTGCTGGGGCTTGCCTTTCCCCTGCGCTTCGATCCGGAGGGCACCGGGCTCTGGGCAGTATCACCGGCCCTGCTCTTCGCACTGCGCTGGCCCCGGGCACGGGATACCCTGCTTGCGGCGGCTTCCTGGGCCAGCACGATCCTGGTCGCCCTTCCGGATCTCCTCTACTACAACACCGGCTGGTACCAGTACGGCTACCGCTTCTCGCTCGACTTCACGCCGTTCCTGCTGATTCTCACCGCGCTTGGCCTGCGCCGTCCACTCGGAATCGGGTGGCGAGCATTGTTCATCGTGCTTCTGATCATCTCAGTGGGAAGCAACTTCCTGGGCGCGCGGTGGTTCCTCCACCTTCCGCCGTACTGACGGGGCCTGCTATTTGACAAACTCCATGGCCTGCCACTAATATCCCTATGGTCGAGTCGAAAGGTTGTCACGAGAGTTGACCGACGTCGGCATCGCGCGAGATCCGTCGAGAACGCCTGCCCGGCTGAGTGCACTTCCGCTAGTGGCGTGGCTGGCGGTTGCTCTCCTCCTGGCGCTGTTCCTCTACGGTCTGACCACGCAACGGCTCCAGGCGGGGCTCGTTCCCCGTCCGGATATGGTCGCACCCGACTTCCAACTCACCACCTTCGACGGCCAGACGGTGCATCTGGCAAGCTACCGGGGCAAGGTTGTTGTGGTGAACTTCTGGGCATCCTGGTGTGCCCCCTGTCGGGATGAGCAGCCGCTCCTCCAGACGCTCTGGGAGCGCTACCGCGATCGCGGGGTCGTCTTCCTCGGCATCGATGTCCAGGATAACGATCACGATGCGCGCGCGTTCATCAAGGAGTTCCAGACGACCTACCCGATGGCTCCCGATCCGGGCGGTCGGGTCTCGATCAATTACGGCGTCGTCGGCTTTCCAGAGACGTACGTGATCAGCCGCAGCGGAACGATTGCGCGGAAGTTCACCGGCCCGGTGGATGCGATGCAGATGATCGGAACTCTGGAGGACCTCCTGCGGTGAGTGAACGCATCCTGATAGCGGATCAGCGGCCCTTCGCGGCGAGCACTCCGCGCCGCCTGGAGCCGGACTCGCCTGGGCGCCTGCGATCCATGCGCGTGATGGCTGTCGCCCTGGTTGTCATCGCGGCGATCGGCTATCTGATCATTACCGGTTTCCAGAGCACGACGGTCTATTACCTGACGGTGAGCGAGCTTCGCGCCAGGGGTCCATCGGGACAGGCGGTTCGGGTGGCCGGAGTTGTCCAGCCGAACTCGATCCAGCGATCAGCGACCGACGCGACCGTTCGTTTCACGATCGCTGATAACGGGGGGACACTCCCGGTGGTCTACCGGGGCGTGGTACCGGATATCTTTGGACCGGGCATCCAGGTCGTCGTCGAAGGTCACTACAGCACCGCTGGCGTCTTCGAGGCGAGCACGCTCCTCGCCAAGTGCCCATCCAAGTTTACCGCGGAGATTCCCACGCCGGTGCCGGTTCGCTAGTATGGCCGATCTGGGTTCGGTAGCCCTGCTCCTCGCGGCGGCAGTCACCATTTACGGCATCCTTGCCAATGTGCTGGGCATCCTCCGGCGCGATCCAGCCCTCCTGGCCAGTGGGCGACACGCCGCATGGAGTACAGCCATCCTCATGGCGATCGCGGCGGCAGTCCTGGTATACTCCTTCGTCACCCACGACTTCTCGGTCCGTTACGTCGCCGCCCATTCCAGCCGGGAGATGAGCCTCCCGCTGACGATTGCCTCGTTCTACAGCGGGCAGGAAGGCTCACTCCTCTACTGGGCAACCGGTCTGGCGATCTACCTCGGGATTGTGGTCCTTCAGAACCGGCGTGCGAATCTCTCGTTGATGCCCTATGTCACGGCGATTCTGCTGGCGATCGAGGCTTTCTTCCTGCTGATGCTCAATTTCGTCAGCAATCCCTTCGAGCGACTGCCGTTCACTGCGCCGAATGGGCTCGGGCTTAACCCGCTCCTTGAGGACCCGGGCATGCTCCTTCACCCGCCAGTACTACTGGCCGGCTACATGAGCTGGTCGGTTCCCTTCGCGTTTGCCATGGCCGCGCTGATCACCGGCCAGCTCGGGAGCGAGTGGATTCGTGCAACGCGTAAGTATTCGCTCTTTGCCTGGGCTGTCCTGGGAGCAGGGAACCTCCTCGGCATGTGGTGGGCCTATCACGTGCTGGGCTGGGGCGGCTACTGGGGCTGGGATCCGGTCGAGAACGCGGCGCTGATGCCGTGGCTTGTCGGGACAGCCTACGTCCATTCAGTTATGATCCAGGAGCGCCGGGGCATGCTGAAGGTCTGGAACCTGGCGTTGGTCATCATCACCTTCAATCTTTCGATCTTCGGGACATTCGTCGTCCGGAGCGGCATCCTGTCATCAGTGCACTCATTTGCCGAGTCACCGCTCGGCATCTACTTCTTCTCGTTCCTGGCGCTGTCCCTGGTGTTCTCGCTCGGCTGGCTGTTCTATCGGATGCCAGAGCTCCGCGGCGAGCACGAGTTTGAGTCTGCCCTCTCCCGGGAGGCCAGCTTCCTGGTCAATAACCTGATCCTGCTCGGGATTGTTGTCGCCACCTTCTGGGGCTCGATCTTCCCGCTGGTCACCGAGGCCCTGCAGGGGGTGAAGCTCACGGTTGGCCCCCCCTTCTTCGAACGGGTTGATGGGCCGCTCTTCCTGGCGCTCGTCGCCCTGATGGGCATTGGGCCGCTGATGCCGTGGCGGCGCGCCTCGCCGCGAACCCTGCGGCGCAACTTTGGGATTCCCCTGGTGATCGCCGCAAGCGTGACGATCCTCCTGCTTGCCGCGGGAATCCGGCAGGCACCGGCCGACGTGGCCCTCTTCGTCTGCACCTTTGTCCTCGCAACCACCCTGCAGGAGTTCGTCTGGGGCGTGCGCGTACGGATGCGCGCCGGCCAGAACCCGGCCCTGGCGCTGGTAAACGTCATCCGCTCGAACCGCCGGCGCTACGGCGGGTACATTGTCCACATTGGAATCGTCCTGATCGCGATCGCGGTCGTCGGCTCGCATTTCTATCAGCTTGAGAAGAACGTCGTACTCCGTCCCGGTGCCTCGACGACGATCGGCCGCTATACCCTGACGATGGGGCATCTGCAGGAAGGCTCCTTCCCCGGCTATCGGAAGGTCTGGGTAGACCTGGCCATTCAACAGGACGGCCATCCCGCCGGTCGGCTCGAGCCGGCGAAGGAGTTCCACGTGAACTTCGAAACCGAGCCGAATACGAAAGTCGCCCTGCGGAGCACGCCGCTGGATGATCTCTACATCGTGCTGGCCGGCTGGCAGCCCGATGGGTCGGCGAGCTTCTTCATCTTCGTGAACCCACTGGTCTTCTGGCTCTGGATCGGGGGCGCTGTCCTCCTTGCCGGCGCGCTGATTACACTCTGGCCCGACCGGGAGCCGGCGCGAGTACCGGTGCTTCGGCCAGTGGGCGAGGGGGTCCGCGTTGAGGCCATCTGAAACCTTCCAGGGACGGCGGCAGCGAGTCAGCCTGGTCATCGCCCTCGGGCTCGCGCTCCTGGCAAGCCTGGCCGTGCCCCGCGTCGGATACGCCGATGATCCGCTCGCAGAGAAGGAGCTGGAGGTTGAACGCCAGCTCGGATGCCCGATCTGCACGAACCTACCGCTGAACGTATGCGACAACCAGCTCTGCGAGGAGATGCGCGGCATCATCCGTGAGAAGCTTGCCGCAGGCGAGACGCCCGATCAGGTGGTGGCCTACTTTGTCAGCCGCTACGGCGAGGCCGTCCTACTGGAGCCGCCGCGCCAGGGCTTCAACCTGGCGGTCTGGTACCTGCCGATCCTCGCCGTGGTTATCGGTGCGGCGATTGTCCTGATCTTCCTCCGCCAGAGCCTCCAGCGCGGGCGGCTGTCTGCCGAGCATCTCCAGATCGATGATCCGACGCTCGACCGCTACCGGCGGCAGGTCCGACGCGACCTCGAGCGTTTCGAGGGCACGCGATGACGATCCTGGTTACCGCCGCCGTCGTGCTGACCATCGCGGTCGCGGCCTTCGTGCTCTATCCTCTCCTGCGCGGAGAGACGACACCGGTCGATCTGCCCAGGGTATCCGAGGAACTCCTCCGGCGCCGCGACCAGGTCTACGCCGAACTGCGCGAACTCGAGTTCGACTATCGGGTCGGCAAGGTGAGCGCCGAGGATTATACCGAGACGCGCAATCGTCTTGAAACGGAAGCCGCCCGGCTCCTGCGCGCGATCGATGTGCAGGTCGCGGCGATCGACGACGAGATCGAGCGTGAGATCCGGGAGATCCGGGCCCGGCGGCGTCTCTGTCCGTCCTGCGGCGGGGAGGTGCCCTTGACGGCTCGCTTTTGCCCCTCCTGTGGTGAGGCCCTGAAGGCCACGGCGAAGCGATGAGTCGACAGCCCTATTTCGCACTACCGGCAGGTGCCGGGCGCGGAATCCTGGCACTCCTTACCGTCCTTCTTCTCAGCGCGGCCGCCGCTATTCCTGCTGCAGCGGCCACGACCCGCACCATCCAGGGAACCGTCGTAAACGGGACAGCTGGCGCGCACGTCCCGGCTGGCCTGACTGTGACCCTGCGCGCGGTAGGCCAGGACGGCAAGGTTTTGCTCGACCGCTCGACGACTGTCGACGCCGCCGGGCGATTCAGCTTCGCCGATGTACCCGACCAGGCCGGGGCGACTGATGTTGTCTCGGTCGTCTACCACGGCATTCCATACCTGGTGGATGCCTCATCGGCTGGTACGGGTCCCCTCACCCTCCGCATCTATGAGACCACGACCAGCGACGCTGCAATCCGCGTTGACAGCGCGAACTGGCTGCTCGGTGAGATCGACCCATCGACCCAGCAAGCCACCCTGCTGGTTATGCTGAGCATCACCAACGCCGGCGATCGGACCTACACCGGGGACCTGCGCGGTGACCCCGGCGCGGCGGTGCCCGGCGTACAGCCCCGGACACTGCGTCTCCCCCTGCCCCAGGGCGCGAGCGATTTCCAGCCGCAGGTCGGGCTGGATCCGGCGCACCTCCTACCGGTCGCAGGGGGGGTCGCCAGCACGGCGCCGGTCCTCCCGGGCACGCACGCCGTGGTCTATACCTACCGGGTCGGCTACGCCGACGGCGTCGTCGAAGTACAGATGAGCCTGCCTTACCCGGTCACGACGATGCGGTTCCTCGCTCCAGACGCCGGACTGGAGTTTCGGAGCGATCGTCTGCAAGACGGCGGAACAGTCCAGCTCAATGGCCAGACGTACCGCGTCCTGGCTGTGGATCATCTCGCCGCCAACACCCCCGTCACAGTCGATGCGATCGGTCTGCCGAGCGTCCCGGCGAACCGGCTTGATCCACGGGCCGTCCAGATCGGCGGCATCGCCCTGATCCTCCTTGCCCTTGCAGCCGGCCTGTTGCTGGGCCTCCGGCCGCGCGCGGCCGTGGCGGCGAGCCCAGCGGCTCAACGGCGGGCCCTGCTCGAGTCCCTGGCCCGTCTGGACGATCTCTTTGCCGCAGGACAGATCGATGCCGCGTCCTATCAGATCGAGCGGGCTCGCCAGAAGCGTGCCCTGATTGATCTCATCCTCGGCAGTCAAGGGGTGCCGGGCGAGTCGGGAGCAGGGTAATGGCAGTCGCCAGCCGACTCGCGCCGTCTATCGCCACCGACCTTGCCTTCGAGATCGAGGGGCTGGTGCGGCGCTACGGATACCGGCGCGCGCTCGATGGTCTTGACCTTGTCGTGCCGTGGAACCAGCGAGTGGCCATTCTCGGGCCGAATGGGGCAGGCAAAACGACGCTCCTGCGCATCCTCGCGACCCTGGTCCGTCCGACCCGCGGCCAGGTGCGCGTCGGCGGCCTGGAGCTCCCATCCCAGGCCAGCACTGTCCGCCGCTACGTAGGATTCCTGGCCCATCAGACCTTTCTCTACGATGAGTTGACCGCACGCGAGAACCTGATCTTCTACGGCCACCTGTACGGCCTGCCCGACCCACCCGGCCGCGCTGACGCGCTTCTTGGGCAGGTCGGGCTCACCGATCGCGCGGGACACCGCGTCCGGACCCTCTCGCGCGGTCTCCAACAGCGGCTGGCTCTGGCCCGGGCGGTCGTGCATGATCCGCCACTTCTGCTCCTTGACGAGCCAGAAACTGGACTTGACCTCGCAGGGATCGCCCTGCTCGGGTCACTCTTCTACGATGTGACAGGACACCCGCGCACTGTGCTCTTCACGACGCACGATCCCGAGCTCGCACTTGCGCTCGCCGATCGCGTGATCGTTCTCGCGCGCGGGCGCAAGGTCTTCGATCGATCAGCCAGTGAGCTGACCCCTTCCGTGCTCGCTGCGGTGCTCCGGGGGGAGGGAGAGAGACGGTGAGCTCTTTCGCGCGCCAGGTCCGGGCACTGCTCTGGAAGGATTTGCTCACCGAGGCGCGGACGCGCGAGCTGCTCGGCGGCATGGTCGTCTTCGCTCTGCTCGTGCTGGTCATCTTCAACTTTGCCTTCGATCTCCGCGTGGACACCATCGAGGCTGTCGCGCCGGGCGTCCTCTGGGTCGCAATCAGCTTTGCCGGGATCATCGGCCTGGGGCGATCGTTCATTCTGGAAAAGGACCGGGGGGCGCTCGACGGCCTGCTCAGTGCGCCGGTCGACCGCGGGGCGATCTACCTGGCCAAGCTCCTGGGGAATCTTTTCTTTATGCTCGTCGTCGAGGCGATCGCCCTGCCGGTCTTCGTCACCTTCTTCAACATCGGGATCGCCCTGCCCGAGCTTGCCCTGATCGTTCTCCTCGGTACGGTCGGCCTCGCCAGTGTCGGAACGCTCTTCGCGGCGATGGCGGCTAGCACGCGCGCCCGGGAGGTGATGCTTCCACTCATGATCTTCCCGATCGCAGTCCCGGTGGTCATCGCGGCAGTCGAGGCAACTGCCCTGCTTCTGACGCGTAGCTCGTCGAGCAGCCGGGCGGGTTGGATCGAACTGCTCGTCGCGTTCGATCTCATCTTTGGTATCCTTTCCTTTGTCGTGTTTGATTATGTCGTGGAGGAGTGACCGATGAGTGTCACGTCTCTTCCGCTCGCCAACCGGCGCAGCGAGTCACGCTGGCGGGCGCTGGCCTGGTACGACTGGGTGCTGGCGGGCGCGCTGTTTATCGCATTCGTGGCGGCGCTTTACACGGCCTTCCTCTGGGCACCGACCGAGGCGGTCCAGGGGGATGTCCAGCGCATCTTCTACTTCCACGTCTCGCTGGCCTGGCTGGCCTACCTCTCCTTCTTCGTCGTGTTCCTGGCCAGCCTTCTCTACCTATGGCGCCGGGCCGATCACTGGGATATCCTGGCACGCTGCTCGGCCGAAGTCGGCGTCGTGTTCACCACGCTCGTCCTGATCACCGGCTCCCTGTGGGGACGGCCGATCTGGGGAACCTGGTGGACCTGGGACGCGCGGCTGACGACTACTCTCATCCTCTGGGTGATCTATGTTGTCTACCTGATGCTCCGCGCCTACACGACTGACCGCGCCCGGGGAGCACGCTTTGGGGCAGTCCTGGGGATCATCGGCTTCGCCGATGTCCCGATTGTGCAGATGTCGGTTGTCTGGTGGCGGACCCTCCATCCACAGCCAGTGATCGAAGAGGGTGGCCTCCCCCCCTCGATGCTCGTGACGATGCTGATCAGTCTGCTGGCCTTCACCCTGTTCTACATTGTGGTGATGCGTCAGCGGCTCCGCATCGAGCTCATGCGTGACGAGATTGAACGGCTTCTCGAAGAAGCGGAAGGATGATGCACCATGCCCGCGCAGAATCTGGTTTATCTTTTCGCTGCCTATACAATCGTCTGGGTCGTGCTCTTTGGTTACCTGCTCTTTCTGTCCCAGCAAGTCGGGGATCTCAGGAGCCAGCTCGAGGCCCTGCGCCAGCGGCACCGCGATGACGGTGCACCAACGACGCCAGGGGAGATGCACGGCTGAGGCAAAACGGTTCGAGAACAAGTGGAACGCGCCCTGCAAGGGCTATTCCGGGTGCGGGTGGACCGGCAGAAGGAAGGTTTTCAATGGATTCTTCAATGACCGACCCCGAGACCTTCGCCCGCGGCTATATCGATATGCTCACCGCCGCGCTGGGTCGCTTGGATCTTGCGACCGTGGCACGAGTGGTGGAGACGCTCTGGACCGCCTACGAGCATGATCAGCAGATCTTCGTCCTCGGCAATGGAGGGAGTGCGGCCACCGCTTCGCATATCGTCACCGATCTGACCAAGGGAGCACTCGGGCATCGGGGGGATGCGCCGGCCCGGCCGGTGCGCGCCTTCTCGCTGACCGACAATCTTCCCCTGCTGAGCGCCTGGGCCAACGATGTCGGCTACGACAGCGTGTTCCTGGGCCAGCTTCGGCCGTACGTGCGCGCCGGTGATGTCGTCCTGGGCATCTCAGCAAGCGGCAACTCCGAGAATGTCCTGCGCGCGATCCGCTACGCACGGGAGGTCGGCGCGACGACGATTGGCCTGACTGGCTTCGGCGGCGGTAAGCTTGCCACACTCGTTGACCTCGGGATCGTGGTCGACAGCAACCATTACGGCATTGTTGAGGACGTCCACATGCAGATCGGCCACGTGATCTGCTACTTCTTCCGCCAGCGGATCCTCGAGCGTCTGGAGACGCGGACCGGTTAGGTGGAATACCTGTTTCCTCTCCCCTGACCGCAGACAGGGAAGCCAGGGGCATTCGCGGCCGATAGTCAGGATCACGTATCATTAGTGGACGAGCCGGGGTCCGGCAGTCTGCCCGGATTTCCCCCGGCTTTCTACCCTCACTGGATACAGAAGGGAGCGTGATGACGCTCGACCACGCATCGGCCGCGGCAGAGAGTTCTGGCTGGCATCAGCCGCGGCGGAGCCAGCCGCTCCATCGCATCACCGCGCTCATCGGATCGGCCCGACGATTTTACAAGACGGCGGCCATGGCAGCGGCTGCCTACGCGGGCGATAGCCCGTGGTTTCCCCTCGACTATCTCCTCCGCCTCGCGCGCGTGGTGGTCCTCCTCTCGCTCTGGCGTACCGTCCTCGGCGGATCGCGCACGGTCTCGGGGATCTCTACCGATGCAGTCCTCACCTATACGCTGATCTCCGAGGTCTTCGCCGATATCCTTAACTGCCGTACTGACCTCATCATGGCCCTATGGGAGGGGAGCATTACGTCCTTCTTCCTCCAGCCCACCCGGCTGGCAAGCCAGGTCGTGGCCAGAACGGTTGGGCGCTGGGGATTCTCCCTCGTGTTCTTTTCCATTCCCCTGCTGCTGGCCTCCCCGGCGCTCGGGGTCAACCCATGGCCAGCAAGCCCGCTGGCCGCGGTCGCCTTCGCGGTAAGCCTGGTCTTGGCCGCGGTGATCGGCTTTGCACTCGAGTACCTGTTTCTCGCCCTGATCGTCGCCCTCGATCAGAGCCCGTGGGGGATCGAAGCGCTGCGCGGCGCCCTGGCGATGGTTCTCTCCGGCGCGGTGGTCCCGCTCGCGCTGATGCCGTGGGGCCTCGGCGATGTTCTTGCCTGGCTCCCTTATGCCTCGATGGCCTCGGCGCCGCTCCGCCTCTATACCGCCACCGGCGCACCCCTGCTCCTGATCCCGCTCCAGGTCGGGTGGGCCATTGTTCTGTGGGCAATAGCCCTCCGGGCATGGCAGACCAACCGGGAGAAGCTAGCCTGCTACGGGGGGTAAGCCGATGGGTATAGGGAGTGAGCCGATGGGAAGGACCCTGCGCACGATCCTGCGCCACTGGCGTCTGTTTGCCTGGATGGACCTGGTCTGGATCACGCGTCAGCCCGGCTTCTTTCTTACCTACTTTGTCTCCGATATGCTACTGGCGCTCGGCACGATTGCGACGACCTTCCTGCTTGCCGCGCGTTTCGAGGGCATCGGTCCCTGGTCGGAGCCGCGCGTGGTCTTTATGCTCGGCTATGCCCTGCTCGTCCGGGCCGTCCAGGACATGTTCTTCGGATTCAACGTCGCGATCATCAGCCGGCGAATCGGGCGCGGCCAGCTCGATCACGTTTTGATCCAACCGCACCCGGTCTGGCTCACCCTCCTGACCGAGGGATTCATCCCCTTCTCGGGCGCGATGGCGCTCGTCCCGGGGATCGCGCTGGTGCTCTGGGCGGCCAGACAGCTTGCCCTCCACCCGACCGCCCTGTGGCTCGGCCTGGCCGTAATCAATCTGCTCGCTTCCTGTGCGATCACCCTGGCGTTCTCTTTTCTCTGGGGAAGCGTGGCCTACTGGGCACCACGAGCGGCAGAGGAGATCAGTAGCGCGGCCATGAGCATCATGCGCGAGATCTCCCCGTTCCCTCTCGACGGGCTCGGGCCGGTCTGGCTGGGAGGTTTGCTCACGGTGCTTCCCACCGGCTTCGTCGCCTGGTATCCGTGCCGCGCCCTCCTCGGGATCGACCCGGCGCCGTACGCACCGGCCGTGACCCCTCTCGCCGCAGTCCTCCTGAGCGGCCTCGCGGTCATTGTCTTTTACCGAGGGCTGATGCACTATGGACGCGTTGGTTCCCAGCGCTACCTGTCATTCGGACATCGTCGTTGAGCTGTCAAACGTCTGGAAGGTATACCATCAGATCCAGCGGGCCGGTCGGCTCCGCGACATCATCCGCGGCCTTCTCCACCCGCAGGTCCGCCGGGTTGAGGCACTGCGCGGCATTAGCCTGACGATCCAACGCGGTGAGATCGTCGCCTACGCCGGTCCGAACGGCGCTGGTAAGAGCACAACGATCAAGCTCCTCACCGGCCTGCTCGCGCCGGATGCCGGGCGCATCCGCGTGCTCGGTATGGACCCCATCCGCGATCGCATTCCCTACGTGCAGCGCATCGGGGTCGTCTTCGGCCAGCGCACCGAGCTGTGGTGGGACCACTCGGTGGCCGCCAGCTTCGAGTGGAAGCGCGTCGTGTGGGATATCCCTTCTGAGCGTTACCACCGCACTCTCGGCTTTCTCCGCGAGATCCTTGGCCTGGATGACTTCTACCAGACCCTTGCACGCGAGCTGAGCCTGGGACAGCGAATGCGCGCTGAGCTTGGCCTGGCCCTTCTCCACGAGCCTGAACTGCTTTTCCTCGACGAGCCGACCATCGGGCTTGATGTACTGGCGAAGCGCCAGATCCTGGGCTTCATCCAGCAACTGAACCGCGAGCGCCGCGTTACTGTCGTCGTGACGAGCCATGATATGGATGACCTGGAACGGCTGGCCGGGCGCATCGTGCTGATTCATCGCGGATCCATCGCCTTCGACGGCGACTTTGCCCGCCTTCGCCGTGCTCTCGGTGATCGCCGCCATCTCCTCATCGAGACGATCACGGACCATCCCCCTCTCCTGGAGGGCGCCGTATGGCTTCACAGTCAGAACGGACGCCACGAGTACGTCTTCGATGCGGCCGCAGTGAGCATCGCCGCCCTCCTCGACCAGGCCGCGGCGCAGACGCGCATCCTGGATGTCGAAACTCACCGCGTTCCGATCGACGACGTGATCGCGGCGCTGTACCAGCGCTGGCAGACGCCACCCTCCCGGTCAATCGATGCCACCCGAGCTTTCCCGGAACAGGAGAGGGCTGATCCATTGGCTTGATCACTGCCTGTTATCGTCACTGTGCGATCCTTCACGGCCTGATACTTCCCCCTGCCCATACTTCTCTCTGCCCAAGTGGATTTCCTGCCTTATCAGCGTAGAATATCCCATGAAGCGGAATGGGCTTTCGGGACGGCCGCTGACGTGTGCATGCGCTGCCGGGTGAGGCAACCGCGCTCCTGACGTGCCGGAAGCTGATCGGCCCGAATATTGGATGATGCAGGGGAAGGAGAACCCGCGGACGATGGATGATCCCACCATCGCGACCTACGACCGCATCGCGAGCACGTTCGCGGAACGTACATTCGACACCATATCCCCTGAGCTCGCAGAGCGGCGCGCGGCCTTTGCACGTGCTATCGTCGAGCGGGCACCGCCCAACCGTTTTCGCATCCTTGATGCCGGCTGCGGCCCCGGGCGCGATAGCAAGTGGTTCCACGAGCAGGGATTCCAGGTCATCGGCGTCGATCTGTCTGACGGGATGCTTGCCGAGGCCCGCCGCCGCGTGCCCGGTGTTGACTTCCAACGGGCGGATCTTCGTCATCTGGCTTTCCCGCCATCCTCGTTTGACGGTATCTGGTGCTGCGCCGCACTCCTCCACCTATCGCGATCCGAGGTGCCGGATGTACTGGCGTCCTTTCGCCGTCTGCTTGGCCACGGCTATCTCGGGCTGACCGTGAAGCTGGGCGAGGGAGAAGAGATAACTGACGGCATCTACGGCCCCGGTACGCCCCGCCGCATCACCTACTTCGGGCGCTACGAGCTGGAGCTGTACCTCGAGCGGGCTGGATTCGAGGTCCGCGCGGCGGCGGTCGATCAGACAGAGGCCCAAGATCCACAGCACCCCTGGCTGGGCATACTCGCACAGACAACCCTATTCACACCCCTGGTCGGCGTGGTTGCGGTCGTGATGGACGGTGATCACGTCCTGTTCAGTGAGCGCGCGGACGGGCACGGCTGGAACCTCCCGGCCGGCTTCATCGATGCCGACGAGGCGCCCGATGAGGCGGTCATCCGCGAGGTGCGCGAGGAGACCGGGCTGGAGATCGCGATCGATCGCCTGGTCGGGATCTACGCCCGCCCGCGCACGTACCGCGGGCAGCCCCGGGGATTGATTACCCATGCCTTCCTCTGCTCCCCCACAGGGGGCACACTGGTGCCGACAACGGAGGCCCTGCAGCACGTCTGGCTTCCCCCGGCGACGCCGCCCACGCCGATGTCGAGCCGCCACCACCTGGAGATCCTCGCGGACGCCCTGGCCGCCCGGACAACCGCGTCAGCAGTGACACGCATGCGGCGACTTCATTAGGCCGTATGGGGACTGCAGTCGTGACCGCCGAGCCCACACAAGCGTTTTAGATCTCGGGGCAGCAAGGGCACACTTCCTGCCGACTGGCTGGGGGAGCGGCGGCATCGCGCCTCTTCCGGCCAGACACGGAGTTTTATTGGTCCAGTGGGAGAGATGATGCGCTACCTCGTGCGGATTCTGATGGGCATCACAATGGCCCTGGCGGCACTGACGCCGGCAGTAGCCGCGGCACCCATGGAACAGACGGCTTCCTGCCGGTTTGTTCTCGGCTTCAAGACCCTCCACGATCTGATCCCTTCAATCGTAGGCGCGTGCGTCGATAACGAGAGCCATACCGCAAACGGCGACGCCGTCCAGCACACCACGAACGGCCTGCTCGTCTGGCGAAAGATGGATAACTACACCGCTTTCACCAACGGGTACCGCACCTGGATCAATGGTCCCTTCGGCCTGCAGGAGCGGCTGAACTCGAGCCGATTCCCCTGGGAAAAGCGCGCGTCCGTAGCCGCGACTGCGGTCGTGCACTTTGTCCCTCCTGCTTCGGCCAGCCACCAGACCTCTGGCTCCTGCTTCGCCAGCTCGATCGCCGCGCCTCGCACCGATGCCTGGCGCTGCAGCGCGGGCAACGTGATCTATGATCCGTGCTTCGCCGTGTCCGGTGATCAGACGGCCGTGACCTGCGTCCGCGATCCACTCGACCCTGGCTCGATCGTGCGCCTGGTACTGGAGAAGCCGCTTCCTCCGGCCGAGATAGTACCGGTCCCACCGCGACCGTGGTTTCTCCAGCTTGCCGATGGAACTGTATGCAATTTCTTCACTGGCGCAACGGCTGGCATCAACGGGGAGCGGATCAACTACGGCTGTTCAGACGGCTGGGTTATCGTAGGCGATGTACACCCAGACGGCGTCTGGACCGCCCGCGAGGTCTTCCTGGCTCCCCAATCGATCACCCCACAGGAGTCGGCAACTGTTCAAATCAAGACGGCCTGGCTGTGAGGGCTGTGTCTACCCGTACCGGGGCAGTCATTCGTCTCGCCCCGGGCCGCGCGCCAGCCTCCAGCGAAGGATGAGATAGGTGATGGGGAGGGTGGACGATAGGGAGGGGCTGAACATATCTCTTACAAGCTTCTCACCACGCTCTAACACAGATGGGGTACACTGGCGATACGCGGGTGAGGATCGCTGCGCCGCCCGCTCCAGGCCCTATCCTGATCACGATGATCGGTGGTCGGACGGAGGCACGTGCTCCGATCCGATCACCTTCCCCCAGTGGTCCGGGATGGGGTAGCCCCACCTCGTCCGGACGATGGCGGCGCTCCTCTTGCCGCACGGGCGCTGGTCGTCCCGCGTGGAGCGGCTGACCACCAGCGCAGCCGGACGCTCGAAGATATCGCGCCGATCGGCCGCCACCCAGACGGCCGCGAAGACGCGATGCCCTCTGGCGGTCGCTGCTCGCTTCCTCCCATCGGCCGCCGGCGTCCGGTTTGTCGCGCATGCGTGACCAGAATATCACGATGGCCTGGAAGGCAGGGAGAAAGACGGCCTTCCAGGCCATCTGTGACAGCTGTCTTCCCTGACAGCCGCCTGCACCGATCAATTTATGAACTGGAAGCGCGAGCGGCGACCTTAAGCTCGTTGATTACGAGCTTCACCCCCGGCACCGAGCGGGCGATCAGCTCGGCCGCTTCACGGATCCCCGGCGACTCGACTGTGCCAGAAAGGGTTACCTCACCGCCAACTGATGTCACGTCGATCGTCGCCAGGGCCGTGCGTGGGTCGCTGGCCAGCCGCGCGGTGATCTGCGCGGCGAGCGTACTGTCGGCTGTCAGGACATTCTCGACCTCGCGAACACCGTGAACCGAGCGGGCCACCTCGTGGGCCCTGGCCTTGACCGCGATCGAACGAACCGTGCCGAAGAGACGCGCGATGCCATCACGCACGACGACGCTAATCCCGGAGCCGCGCGTGACTGCTTCCTCCTCCAGCGCCTGCTCGATCTGCCGCTGGAGGGCGCGATCGGCTTCCGACTGTGCGGGCCCACCGCCTTCAAGGCGGCGAAACTCCACGTCCCGAGAGGCGAGGTCAATGAGCGCATACGCGCCGTAGCACAGCGGACCGGGGTTCACGACAAGGGTCCGGCCGACAACCGTCGCGCCCTGCCCATTGGCCGCGTGGCCACAGACGACGAGGTGTGGATCGTAGGTATGAATGATCTCCTCGATGGTTGGCGAGCCAACCAACGCCCCATCGTGGCGATCAAGTGATCCAAATCGCGGCGGCGTATGGAAGAGGAGAATCAGATCGCGTTCAAGGCGCCGAACAAAATCCAGACCGGCCTTGGCCTCCCAGGAGGGATAGCGCAGGACCAGCGTATGCTCGCGCGCACCGTCATCTATCAGCCCGCCAAAGCCAGCGACAGCATAGTTGCGCGGGCCCAGCGTGAACGAGCGATGGACGCAGACAACATCCGGCGTGATCAGCTCGTGATTGCGCACGGCCTGGACGAACAGGCGCTCCGGTGCATCGAGATCACCCGGGACGAGCCGAACCGGCACGCCGAAGCGCCCCAGGAGATCGAGGATCTCATCGAGGGTCTGGGCGTCCTGGCGCTCCTGGCTTTCGAGCTCGGCCAGGTGGTAGCGCGGCGGACGCCCATCAACCTGCGAGCGCATCCATTCGTCCAGCCGGGCTCCACCGGTCAGCGCATTGCCGACAAAGAAGACCGCCTCAATACCCGTCTCACGCACCTCGCTCACCAGCCGGTCAAGAAGATCGACACGGCCGGCAATATCTGCAATTGCCAGGATTTTCATGCCTCACCTCCGCTCCATGGAGATCCACTGGAAGCGCGCGGCAGGTCTGCCAGATCCGGCGCGGTCACCCGGCCGTCGGGATTCGCTTCTGCAGTGACAGCCTCCCCCAGGAGGCGCCGGATCTCCTCACCCTCGATCGTCTCCTCGCGAAGCAGGGCCTCCGCGAGCGCGTCGAGCTGGGCGCGCCGGGCCAGCAGAATCTGCCGAGCGCGCTGGTAGGCCTCCCCGACGAGCGATGCGATCGCCTCATCAATCATACGAGCAGTCTGCTCACTGTGCTCCCGCCCCTCGCTAGGCCACGGACGGGTTGCAAATGTGGGAGCGTCGCTATCTTCGAGCGCGCTGGGCGGCAATCCGGGCACCATCGCCCACTCTGTGACCATCTTCCGCGCCAGCCGCCGAACCTCCTTGAGATCGTTCTCGGCACCGGTCGTGACCTCGCCGAGAGCGATCTCCTCGGCCGCGCGGCCGCCCAGCATGATCGCCAGTCGTCCCAGGAGGTACGAGCGGGTGTAGTTATGCTTGTCATCCATGGGCACGAGCTGGGTAATACCCAGGGCCCGACCGCGTGGGATGATCGAAACCTTTTGGATCGGATCAGCCCCTGGCGTGAACGCCGCCACAATCGCGTGCCCTGCCTCGTGGTAGGCCACACCCCGCCGTTCCTCGGGATCAAGAAGAATCCCTCGTCGGACCCCCAGCAGTACCTTATCGATGGCCTCGGCGAACTCGTCCTGGCCAATCTCCGACTTACCCGCCCGCGCCGCGGCCAGGGCGGCCTCGTTGACCAGGTTGGCCAGATCTGCGCCCGCCAGACCCGGCGTCTCCTGGGCAATGATGTCGAGCCGCACGTCCGGCGCGATTGGCTTGCCCCGAGTATGCAGACGGAGAATCGCTTCACGTCCACGGCGATCGGGCCGATCCACGGTGACCTGACGATCAAACCGTCCTGGCCGGAGCAGGGCCGGATCGAGAACATCGGGACGGTTGGTCGCCGCCAGAACGATCACGTCCTGATTGGTCTCGAAGCCATCCATCTCGACCAGGAGCTGATTGAGGGTCTGCTCGCGCTCGTCATTGACCGCACCAAACCCGCCGCCGCGCGCCCGTCCAACGGCGTCGATTTCGTCGATGAAGATGATGCACGGAGCCTTCGCCTTCGCCTGCTGGAACAGGTCGCGGACGCGGCTCGCCCCGACGCCAACAAACATCTCGACAAACTCGGTGGCGCTGATACTGAAGAAGGGAACGCCGGCCTCTCCGGCGACAGCTCGCGCAAGCAGGGTCTTACCCGTGCCGGGAGGCCCCGACAGCAGAACCCCCCGAGGGATTCGTGCCCCGATGCGATGGAACCGCTGCGGATCGCGCAGGAAGGCAATAACCTCCTGCAGCTCCTGCTTCGCCTCCTCACAGCCGGCGACATCCGCAAAGGTCACCCGGGGCCGCTCTTCGGTGTAGACGCGCGCCCGGCTTTTGCCGAAGCCAAACACGTTCCCCAGCCCGCCCTGTGCCTGCCGCACCTGATAGGCACTCAGGCCAAAGAGACCGAGAAGGAACAGCAACGGCAGGATATTAGCCAGCACGCCGAGGGCCTGGAGCCAGAGCGGCGGCTCCGGATTATGCACGGTGATCTCGACGTTCTCCTGCTCGAGCAAGGCGAGGAGCCGATCCGAGACCGCCGGAACCTCGGTCGAGAAATAACGGTACGACCGGGGCGGTTTCCCCTCTGCACCCAGGGTTACGGGCTGGCGAAACTCACCTGTAATCGTCGTTCCGCTGATCATCACCTTCTGAACGGTCCCCTGCTCTACTTGCTGCACGAATGCACTGTACGGAAGGGTGACTGTTGGTGGGGGTTGAGTCGACGTCAAAATCGGAGCATAGAAGAGCAGGTTCCAGATCGCGACGAGGATGAGAATGATTACCCACCCTTTAAGAGGAACGCGGCGCATCGCATCCTCCAGCAGGAACCGTTGTCCACGTTCAGCGTAGACCACGAACTATCTGGTTCCCGTAAGAAATAGATCAGCTATCAGTTGGAATATTGACGATCGAATTGCCCGCGTCCGGGATGTCAACAACTCTTATCCGCGCAGCGATCTGGAAGTTCTCTCTGGATCAGAAGCCTTCCAGAAAGCGCAGTCCGCGGAGAGGAAAGCAGACGGGGATGTCCGGCGAGCTAAAACGCGAGCTGCAGTATGAGCGGCTGACCATCCCGGTAAATCTCGAGACGTGCCGATTCCCCTGGACGCCGCTCCCCGATCATGTGCTGGAGATCAGGGATCGTCCGAACCGGCACACGATCCACCGTCACGATCAGATCGCCCGGGCGCAGGCCAGCCTGCGCTGCGGGAGACCCCTCCCGCACTCCCCCGACCAGAAGGCCTTTCCCCGGCATCTCCTTCACCAGGGCGCCGAGGCGCGGACGGGAAATCTGTCCCCGCATGCGCTCTACCAGGCGAGCAAGGCGGGATCGATCGAATCCGATGATGACCTCGTCCCCCGCCACGATGACCGGCACGCCCATCTGCCCACTGCGGCGCACCAGCTCCTGGGCCGCGGATGGATCACGCGAGACATCCCTCTCCTGAAAGGGGATGCCGTGCTGGCGAAGGAACTCCTTCGCACGCGTGCACCATGGTCAGGTCGGCGTGCTGTAGACGGTAACCGACCCCTCAAGAGCACCCATCGTGCTTCCTCTCAATCCCTCGGGGCACGACCAACGTGATCCCCAGAATGCGAACGGCGCCGGACGCGGCCAGCCGCGACACCCCACTCACCATGCCTCACGGCCGGCCGCGTCAGACAGCATAGCTTTAGATCAAGCCCGCGCGACTCAACGCCCAGTCCAGCTCACCGAGGCTCGGCTCAACCAGGATCTCACCCGCGACACTCACAGTCGGATGGCTGACGTAGCCACCGGTCAGCCAGCGGAGACGGGCCGCGGCCTCAGGATTGCTCTCCAGATCCACGTACCGGTAGGGAATGCCGGCTCGATCCAGGTACCGTCGAATCAGCTGGGTCGCAGCGCACCAGGATGTCCCATAGACCGTGACCGGGGCGATCACCGGTGCACTGCGGACCCCGTAGGGGGCATATCGACCGGTCCGAAAGAGCGACACGGCTTCACCCTCCAGCCACGCCCGCGGCAGCCGCCCGTTCGGGCCGCGCGATCCCCTCCAGGGCGCGGTACAGTTCGTAGATATCCGGTACCTGATCAAGCCGGGGCGAGACGTGGGCGTAGCGGATGATCCCATCGGGATCAATAATGTAAAGGGCGCGCTCGGAGAATCCATCACGCTGGCGCCAGACCCGATAGAGCCGCGCCACCTCTCCTTTGGGCTCGAAATCCGAGAGCAGTGGGAAAGTCAGGCCTCTCACGGCCGCCCACGCACCATGGCTGTAAATGCTGTCCACCGAAACAGCCAGGATGCGCGCCCCATATCGCGCGAACTCGTCGATCTCCGCCTGGTAAAGGCTCAGCTGATCACTACAGGTTGGGCTCCAGTCCAGGGGATAGAAGACGAGGACGACCGGCGAGCCGCGGAAATCTCGGAGCGACACTGGCTGACCATTGGCATCGGGCAGGGTGAAATCGGGCGCCGGGGTTCCCACTGGTAGAGGCTGGTTCTCGGCGATCCCTTCCATCCGAGGCGCCGTCTTGTACAGATTGGCAATGTCATCGAGTGTCAGCTGATTCGTCGACTCGGCCGCGCCGGGACGGAGCGCCCGCCAGAGCTCCTGGATCATCCCGTGCAGAAGCGAGAGAGCCTCCTTTGACGGTCCCTCGGGAATATCCGGGGCGAGAGCGGCAAATCGTTCCTCCAGATCATTGAGTCGCCGCGTATATGGTCGTCCGGTCATGGTGTGCACCTCCCGATCACGCCGGGAGGCCCCTGCCTGACGACAGGGGCCTCCCGGACGCACGTTATGGGTTACCCTCCCTGGGTCCGCCTGGCCGCGGACCGGGGAAGGATCACTTCGCTGTGACCTTGATCGAATGGGCGCGCACGTGAGCGGCCTTGGGTACAGTCACGGTGAGTACGCCGTGCTCATAGGTCGCCTCTGCCTTGCCCGGATCGACCTCGGTCGGCAGCTCGATACGATGCTCGACGTTACCGCCAAGGGCCTCCCAGATCGGGGTTGCGTCCTTCGGCGGCTGAAGGGCCGACTCGCCGGTGCAGATCAAGACATTCTGCTCAATGCGGCAGGAGATCGAGCCCGGATTCACGCCGGGCATCGCAAGCTGAACGATGTAGCGATCACCAGTCTCCCACAGATTGGTCCCATCAGAACCAAACCGCGGGCCAAAACCATCCAGCATCGACTGCGGCAGGAAGCTCTCCTGGAAGAGGCGATCGATGACCTGGCTCAGCGGAAGATAGCGCTCTTCCGGACGGCGAGCCACTACCGCAGTGTTCTGCTGCTTCGTGTTCCGAGCCATGGCACCTCACCTCCTTCCATCCGTGAGCTTACCGCGGTGTGGTGCCCCGCGCGGGGCACCTCCTGTCGGCATAGTCAAGCGTATGATATCTCGCGTCAAAAACGCGCAAGAAGCGACTCAGACGCACGTCAGAGCATCTCCCCTCCGCTCTATCCACCGTTTGGGGAAAAAGAGAGGGGCGATCGGGCCTGCCGTGGGATCAGGAGCGCGGAGGCGCAGGGGAAGGCTCTACCCGGCCAGGAAGTGCCGCAACGATATCGGACGGAGGCAGCAATCGGCTGCCCGCTCCAGCGGCATAGAGCAGTCGACCGTCCAGGAACAGTTCCAGATCCACACCGGCCGTCGGGGCCAGTGTCAGGGAATCAATCGCTGCATCAAAGCGTGCGAAGAAGCGTCGGGCAAGGGCGAGCGCCGCATCCTCGAAACCGCGCTCGGCGTTATATCGGATAACGATCCGCATTGCCTGGTCGGCGGGGAACCGGATCCGGCCGCACCAGTCCCCGCGGTCCTTTGCCCGCCACGGGCTTCCCTATCGCACTACCGCGGTACGATCCGCCGGATCGCGGCGATAATGTCCTCCTCCTGGGGAACGGCGGCGCGCTCCAGCCGCTGGTTATAAGGAATCGGCACATTCCGCCCGGCGACCCGGACGATCGGCGCGTCCAGGTAATCGAAGGCGTGCTCCATGATCTGCATTGCGATCTCGCCCGCGACGCCCCCCCGCTCACAGGCTTCGTGGGCGATCACCACCCGTCCGGTCTTCTTCACCGAGTTTACGATCGTCTCAATATCGAGCGGAACGAGGGTGCGCGGGTCAATGACCTCGACACTGATGCCCTCGGCAGCCAGCTTCTCGGCGGCCGCCAGCCCCTTTATGACCATCGTATGAATGCCGATGAAGGTAACGTCGCGCCCCTCGCGCTTGACATCGGCCACACCGAAGGGGATCGTGTACTCCTCTTCCGGCACGGGACCGCGCGTCGCATACAGCATCTTGTGCTCGATAAACATCACCGGGTTATCGTCCCGAATCGCCGTCTTCAGCAGCCCTTTCGCATCGTACGGCGTCGATGGGACGCAGACCTTGATCCCCGGCACGTGCACGAACCACGCTTCGAGGCTCTGCGAGTGCTGGGCGGCGATCCCGCGCCCGGTCCCTTCCTGGGTCCGAATAACCACCGGGACCCGCGCCTTGCCGCCGAACATATAGCGGAGCTTTGCCCCCTGGTTCACCAGGGGATCCATGGCCAGGGCCATAAAGTCGATGTACATGATCTCGGCGACCGGCCGCATGCCGGTCACAGCCGCGCCCACAGCGGTCCCAACGATCGCCTCCTCGGAGATCGGCGTGTCGCGGACCCGTTCCGGCCCGAACTCATCGTACAGCCCCTGGGTAACCCCATAGACACCGCCGCGATTCCCCCAGATCGCCACGTCCTCTCCCATGACGAAGACCCGCGGATCCCGCCGCATCTCCTCGCGCAGCGCCTCGTTCAGCGCCATCACGTAGGTAATCTCGCGGGTCGCGGTTGGTGTACCAGGGGAAGCCGCCATCGTCGCATCAGGCATAGACATCGTCCTCCAGACTGGACAGCTCTGGCTCCGGGCTCTGGCGAGCGAACTCGACCGCCTCATCGATCTTCTGATCCACAGCCTGGTGAATCGCCTCGATCTCGGCACGGGTCGCGATCCCTTCGTCAATGAGGAAGCGCCCGAAACGCTCGATCGCGTCGCGCTTCCGCCATTCCTCGACCTCGTCGCGGCTTCGGTACGGCTGAGGGTCGCCGATATTGTGTCCCTCGAAACGATAGGTGGTCGCGACAATCAGGGACGGTCCTTCGCCCGCCCGGGCCCGTTCAACCGCCTGGCGGGTCGCCTCATAGACCGCCAGCACATCCATCCCGTCGACATTCACGCCCGGCATGTCGTACGCCGCGGCCCGGCTGGCGATATCCGCCACCGCCGTTGCCCGCTTCACTGACATCGACATGGCGTACTGGTTATTCTCACAGAAGTAGATCACGGGCAGTTTCCAGATGCTGGCGAGATTGGCATTCTCGTGGAAAGTCCCCTGGTTTATGCCGCCCTCGCCAAAGAAGCAGACACAGACCTGCCCGCTCCCGCGCATCTTCGCCGAGAGGGCCGCGCCAGTCGCGATGCCAATGCCGCCCCCGACGATTCCATTGGCCCCCAGGATGCCCACATCCAGGTCGGCGATGTGCATTGAGCCGCCTTTCCCCTTGCAGTAGCCAGTCGCTTTCCCCAGGAGTTCGGCCATCATCAGGCGCACATCGCCCCCCTTGGCGATGCAGTGGCCGTGTCCCCGATGGGTCGAGGTGATGTAATCATCCGGCCGAAGCGCGGTACAACAGCCGACCGCATTCGCCTCCATACCAATGTAGGTATGCGTGGAGCCCCGGATGACCCCCTCCCGGAACAGCTCGATCACGCGCAGCTCGAACCGCCGGATCGTCAGCATCCGATCATACATCTCGAGCATCGTCGTCTTAGCAAGGGGAAGAGCCTTGACCGCCATCCTCACGTCCTCCTGAACTGGCGCGGGACCGGTGCCGCTCCGCGCCGGCCGCCGGCTGCTATCCGATTGCGAGCCCTGGCGGGGCATCCCCACCGGGCCATCCGGCGCTAGAGCGCGCCGTCCTCCTGGAGAAGCCCGATCGCCTGGTCAAACGCCTCGACCGTACGGGCGACATCCTCATCCGAGTGCACAGCCGAGACGATCATACCAGAGCCATTGAAGTCGACGCCACCGATCTGCATCGCCATGCGCAGGCGATCGCTGAAGGCGCGTCCTTTCAGCCGTGCCTCAGGGAAGCTCAGCGACAGGAGGGATACCTCTCCTCCCGCCTCGCCGTTCACCCCACGGCGCTTCAGAACCTCGTTGAAGCCGGCCCGCAGCCGGTCGGCCGTCTCAGCCGCCTTCCGCTGCACTGAGGGATCGCGGACGATCTTGAGGCAGGCCACGCCGGCCGCTGCTGACAGGGGATTGGCGTTGAATGTTCCCGGATGGTTGATCCGGCCGAAGCGCATCCACTGGGGATCATCACGGAACTCGAGGAGCGCGAGGATATCGGCACGTCCGCCGATGGCTCCACCCGGCAGGCCGCCGGCCAGGATCTTCGCCATCGTCGTCAGATCCGGCGTGACCCCGTAATACTCCTGGCAGCCGCCCGGCGCGTACCGGAAACCGGTCACAACTTCGTCGAAGATGAGGATAACCCCCCGCTCGCGGGTGAGCTGTCGGACCTGCTGGAGATACTCAGTCCCCGCGCCGTTGCAGAGCATGATCAGCCCGGCTACATCCGGGTTGGCGTCCAGCGCCGCGCGCAGAGCCTCGATATCCTTGAACGGCACGGAGATCATCGTCTCGCGGAGCACCCGCGGTATCCCCCGCGAGACCGGCTCTTCGTAGGGCGGGGTCATGGCAAAGGTTGCATAGTCGTGCCAGCCGTGGAAGTGCCCCTGAATCTTGAGGATCTTATCCCGGCCGGTGAATGCCCGGGCGAGCCGCATGGCCATCAGCGTCGCCTCGGTGCCGGAGCTGAAGAACTTCACCTTCTCCGCCGAGGGGACAATCTGGTGTACCAGCTCTCCCCACTCGACCTCGAGCTCGTGGCAGGCGCCGTAGTGGGTCCCCTTCCGGGCCTGCTCGACCACCGCCTCGCAGATCGGCGGGTAGTTGTGACCGAGCAGAAGGGCCCCATGGCCCGACCAGTAGTCGATGTACTCGTTCCCATCCACATCCCATTTCCGTGACCCCTGGGCACGGGTGATGTAGATCGGGAAGGGTTCCATGTACCGGGCATCGTGGGTGACGCCGCTGGGAAACACCGCACGCGCGCGACGATAGAGCGCGGCCGATCCGGGCCGCCGCTCGGACCACCGCTCGACAAGCGTGCCATGCCGAACCTGCGCCATTGTTCCACCCCCGTATCTTCTGGATCTGGACGGAAGCCAGGGCCAGTGCGGACCGCGACCGAGATGGCGTGGCCGTGGCTCTATGGTGCGCCATAGCCCGCACGGAGTCAAGCCGGACGGGACCACCCCATCAACCGGTCTCGCCAGGCCGCGTGCCGGCGCCGGGCGCATCCGAGCGCCCCGGCGCTATAATCAGGCCATGACCCATCTGGCCCGAGGACTGATCCTGCTCGCCCTCCTGGTCGGCTGCCGTGCGGCGCAGCCGCCTGGTCGAGCGACACTGGAGGCAACCATGGCATTCACCCTGGAAAGCCCGGCCTTCGCCCCCGGGGCGACGATCCCGCGCCAGCATACCTGTGACGGTGCCGACCAGTCTCCACCGCTCCGCTGGTCCGATCTGCCTGCGGGGACCCACGCCCTTGCCCTCATCGTCGAGGATCCGGATGCGCCGCGGGGAACCTTCGTCCACTGGGTCCTCTACAACCTGCCGCCCGATCCTCCCGAGCTCGCCGCGGGGGTTTCCCACCAGGCCATTCTCCCGAACGGCGCCCGGCAGGGACGCAACGACTTCCGGCGCGTTGGCTACGGCGGCCCCTGCCCGCCGCGCGGACCGGCCCACCGCTACATCTTCCACGCCTATGCACTCGATGGGCCGGTCGACCTCACCCCCGGCGCCTCGGCGTCGGAGCTACGCCAGGCTATGCAGGGCCACATTCTTGGCGAGGCCGAACTCATGGGCATGTACGGGCGCTAGCCCGGCGCGGTTCAGACTTCCCCCGGCCGCCCCACGAGCATTGCAGTGCCCGGGTGAACGTCCGGGCACTGCGACCACTTGATCTATCCGTATACTATAATTGGCCTGGTACTCTGGGCTCACGATATCGACTCGCATTGTGTATCGCGCATCCGGGTGTCCGGCGAGTACGGTGGAGGATCGTTCGGGGACCGCGAGCTCCCCGTCTCCGGGCCCGCTACCAGATTAAATCTTGACGTCCGGAAAGCCCGGTTATGGCGGCACGCATTCTGGTTATCGACGACGATCGGCGGATCACGGCGATGCTACGCCGGGCCCTCGCCTATGAGGGCTATGAGGTCGATATTGCCAGCGATGGAACCAAGGGCCTCCTTATCGCCCGCGACCGTCCGCCCGACCTGGTCATCCTCGACGTGATGATGCCCGGCCTGGACGGCCTCGAAGTCTGCCGACGACTGCGCACGGGGGGAGATGTCCCCATCCTGATGCTGACCGCGCGTGACGAGGTACCGGATCGGGTCGCTGGCCTGGATGCGGGCGCCGATGATTACCTGGTCAAGCCGTTTGCCCTCGAAGAGCTGACCGCCCGCGTCCGTGCGCTCCTTCGCCGCCGCGACGGCTCGGCCAGCACCGTTCTCTCCTTTGGCGATCTCAAGCTTGACACGGCGCGCCGGGAAGCGATGCGCGGGAATCGGGTAATCGAGCTGACGACCAAGGAGTACGAACTCCTCGCCCTCTTTATGCGGCATCCCCGCCAGGTGCTCACGCGGGATGTGATCCTTGAGCAGGTCTGGGGATACGATTTTGGGGGCGATGCCAACGTGCTCGAGGTCTATGTCGGCTACCTCCGGAACAAGCTCGAGGAGGGCGGCGAGCCCCGACTCATCCAGACGGTACGCGGGGCGGGATACGTCCTCCGGGAGGCATGAGGGCGTGTCACTGCGAGCCCGCCTCACCCTCTGGTTCACAGCCGTTCTCGCCATCGCGATGATCCTGTTTGGCGCGCTCGTTTATGCCCTGCTGAACGGCGAACTCCACGCCGATGTTGATGCCTCGGTCGAGAACAAGGCCCATGATGCCGCCCTGAGCGTTCGCTACGAAAACCAGCAGTTCTTCGTCCCAACCCGGGTGCGCGTTCCGGAGAGCCAGTTCCGGGCCCCTACTCTCTACACGGAGATTCGTGACATTCACGGCGATGTCGTCTGGCGCTCGGACACCTTGCAGGGAAGCGATCTACCGGCCAGCGCGGCTACACTGGCCAGTGCCAAGGCAGGGACGCCGGTCATCGAGACTGTTTTCCAGGCGGGGCAGGCCGTGCGCCTGTACACCGCCCCGATCCTGGTAAATGGGCGGGTCGTCGGCTACGTACAGGTTGGGCGAAACCTGGCGGACATCGACGCGGCGCTGAAACAGCTTCGGCTCTGGCTGGTCGTGAGTATTGTCATCGCCCTGGCCGCCGCGGGTGGCGGGGGCTGGCTCCTGGCCCACGCCGCCCTGCGACCGATCGATCAGATCATCCAGGCCGCACGGGCGATCGGTCAGGCCCAGCGGCTCGACCGACGCCTACCGACCCCGCCGGTCGCCGACGAGATCGGCCACCTCGCCGCGACCTTCAACGAGATGCTCGACCGGCTGGAAGCAGCTTTTGTCGCACAGCAGCGCTTCGTTGCCGATGCTTCTCACGAGCTCCGCACTCCGCTGACGACCATTCAGGGGAATGTGGAGTTCCTCCTGCGCAACCCGGATATGCCCGCTGCCGAGCGCATTGAGGCCTTGAACGATGTCGCTGACGAGGCATCGCGTATGGCCCGGCTCGTTAACGGGCTCCTGGCCCTGGCGCGCGCCGACGCCGGCCGACACCTGGAGCGCCGACCGGTCGAACTCCGGTCCATCATCGAGAACTGCTTCCACCACGCTCAGGCGCTTGCCCGCCCGCGCACGATTACTGTCGAACTTGCCCTGAATCGGCTGGAGCCGGGCGCCCGGGTCATGGCCGATCCTGATCGGCTCGGGGAACTCTTCACCATTCTGCTCGACAATGCGGTCAAGTACAATCGCCCGAACGGGCTCGTTCGATTGACCGCCCGGACTGAGGGACGGATCCACCGCATCTCCGTCTCCGATACCGGCCGGGGCATCGCCCCTGAGGATCTGCCGCACGTCTTCGAGCGCTTCTACCGGTCCCCGCACGCGCGCTCAGAGGACGGTACCGGGCTGGGGCTAGCGATTGCCCGCTGGATCGCCAGTGAGCACAACGCCCGGATCACTGTCGAGAGCGTGCCGGACGTGGGAAGCACCTTCACCGTCACCCTCCCTGCCCTGGAGCCGGCCCCTCTGCTGCCGGTATCCTGAGAAATCTCTCAGGCTTCTCAGTTTCATTTCAGGTTCAGCTTAGCCTCTTCTCAGAGTGAAGCGATATCCTCCCTCCCGTTGGCAGACGAGCGCGGGCGGTCCCGGACCGAGACGTGCGCATCCAGCATCAAACCGCCCGGCCGTCCCCGCGGGAGTACTGGAACAGGGACTACCCCGTTCCCGCTAGCTGGTCCTCGGGATGTCCGGCGGGAACCTGTTCTGGACTCCGGTAAACCCATCCCGTCTGCTCGGGCAGGAGGCGGCATGCGTGCGGCCCCAGCGGACAGGCGGGATGCTTGCAGAGAGGATCACAAGCAGGTGCGAAACGCCACCGGGCTGGCGGCACGGCTACGCTATCGGATCATCACGGTCAGTCTGATCCTGATCAGCGCGGCTCTCGCTGTTGTCGCTATGCGGGCGATCTGGCAATCGCTCGCTCTTTCATCCGGGAGTTTTCGCCCGGTCGTCCTGATCTGGGTCCTTCCTTTCGCCTGCTGGAGCTTCGGGCTCCGGCTCGTGCGCTGGCACACCCTGCTCCGACGGCTGGCGCCCGCGCTGTCGGTGCGGACGAGCGGCTATACCCAGCTTGTGGGTTTTGCTCTGGCGGTCACGCCCGGCCGAATTGCCGAGCTCTACAAGCTCAAGCTCCTGGAGCAGACCGCGCGGGTCCCGGTTGCACAGTCACTGCCGGCTATTGTTGTCGAGCGAATCACGGATCTCACCGCGTTCGGTCTGCTCGTTCTTATTGGCGGCACGCTCGATCTCTCCCATGTCGTGGCCAGGAACCGTGCGCTGGGCTGGGCAACCCTGGGAATCGGAGTGATCATCGCAGCCATCCTCATTCAGCAGGGCCAGCGGAGTGATGCCGCGGCGCGTATCACGCGCAGACTCATCGTGCGCCTGCGTCGATGGGGCGGCCGATGGATATCCAGACTCCCCGGCGCCCAGAGGCTCGGCGGGGCGATCAGCGAGCTGCAAACAGGTGGGGCGCGCATCGGTCATCCTCTGACGCTGGCACTCGCCCTGGCCTGCGTAACGATCGGGCGGCTGGGAGACGGCGTGATCCTGTGGGAGATGGCCCGCGTGGTCGGCTATCCGGTCTCGTATCCGGCCGCGCTTTTGATGATCGGAAGCGCGGGGCTGGTCGGTGGGCTGAGCCTCGCCCCGGGCGGCATGGGGACTGCCGAGGCAACCCTGATCGGGCTGATCGTCGCGCATGGGGCCCCTCTGGGTCCCGCGGTCGTCGCGGCCGTCGCCACTCGCCTGTTGATCTTCTGGCTGTGGGTGGTCATCGGGCTCGCCGCCTTCTTACTGGGGCCGGGGAAACCCACCGGCGACCCGCGCGACGCAAGTATCCCGGAGAGCCTACTCGTCGAGGAGAGATCGTGAAAGTTTGCCTGGTTTCGATCCACCCGCGTCTCTTGAGCGGACAGATCAACGCGCTGGTTGGCCTGGCGCGGGGGCTCCGCGATCGGGGACATGAGGTCCAGCTAGTCACCGCGTTTGCCGAGACGCGCCTGCTCGATCCCGAGCGGATCTACGGGCCGGAGGCAAATGCCGGTCTGCTCCTTTCCAAGCTGGCCCGCGTGGTGCGCATCGTTCGCCGGCTCCAGAACACAGCCCTGGATGCCGACGTCGTCCAGATGAACCTTCCCACTCCGAGCTTTGCCCTCGTCGGTGACATCGTCCAGGCCTTGCTCGGCCGGCCGATCGTTGTCGGTTTTGAGGCTCACCTGCCGGCCGTGCGGGATCTCGTCTCCCGGCGCTTGGTCGCGGCTCCCCAGTTCTACCTCCCCCAACTCCTGATCAATAACCGGCTGATCGCGCGGACGGCGCGCTTCCGCGCGGCCCGCTACGTCGTGGCGAGTGCGCTCCAGGCCGCCGAGCTAGAGGGCCTGGGCGTTCCGCGCGACCGCATCAGCGTGATCCCCAACCTGGTCGATCTCAGCCGGCTTGATGAAGACCTGGATCCCGACGCGGTTGCCCTTCCCCAGCACGGACCGATCATCAGTTACATCGGTCATTTCAACCACGTCAAGGGAGTGGATGTGCTCGTGCGGGCAATGCCCTTCGTACTGGAGCGACATCCCACGGCACATCTGGTGATCGCCTGGAGCGGTCTGGGACCGCGCGGCCCGATCTGGAAGGCCATTCGCGAGACCGGTGTCGGCGAGCGGGTCCACCTGATCGGGCGGGTGCCGGTCGCCGGGCTCTTGCGGCGGAGCACCGTCTTTGCACTGCCCTACCGTCTGACGATCGGTCAGGCGGCCTATCCGGGACTGGTGCTCGAGGCGATGGCGACCGGGGTCCCGCTGGTTACGAGCGATCTTCCCCTCCTCCGTGAAATCATCGAGCCCGGGCGCGAAGCGGAGCTGGCCCATCCGGAGGATCCGGAGGATCTCGCGCGGGCGATCTGCCGCCTGCTCGACGATCCGGCCCACCGCGCACAGATGGTTCGCGCGCAACGCTTTCTGATGCGCTTTTCCTTCGATCCAGCGCGCCTGGTGCGACAATACGAGGAGATCTACGACTATGGCGTTGTTGCACGGTCCGGGTGTTCGTGAAAAGCGCGAGTTCTACCGGCAGCAGCGGATCGCCGCCGCGTATGACCAGCAGCGCTTCGGAAGTCCGAGCGGTGCCTGGGTCAACCAGCGGGAGATCAGGCAGGTCATCGATCTGATCGCTGGGGCCCGACGTGTGCTCGACCTCGGGTGCGGCACCGGCCGCTTGAGCCGAAGCCTCGCCGAGCAGGGATGCAACGTTATCATGCTCGATGCCTCGGATGCCATGCTCGCGCGCGCGGTTCCCGCGGTCGGGGCCCCGGCGGTGCTGGCCGATGCCTTTGCGCTCCCTTTCGCTGCCGCCTCGTTCGATGCGGTCGTCGCCTTGCGCGTTGTTTTCCATTTCGCCGAAGTCGATGTGCTGATTCGGTCCGTCGCGCCGCTCCTCCGGCCGGGGGGACGCTTCGTCTTTGATACGTATCGCTGGACCCCGCGGGCCTGGTTTGCTGTGGGGAGGCAGTCGTGGGGGGGGAAGGTCTTCATCCACGCCCCCGCCACTATCGAGCGGGCAGCCGATGCGGCAGGCCTTCAGGTCGTGGAGCGGCGGGCATGCTTCCTGTTCTCACCGTATCTCTACCGTCTCCTTCCGCTCACCCTGGTGCACCTTCTCGATCAGCTGGAACCGCGGGTCCCGGCTAGCGCGCGGTCCCGCGTCTTCTGGGCACTCGAGCGGCCCGAGGAGTAAAACGATGACGCGCCACGGTCTGACGGCGGGGATCGCTATCGAGCTTATCTATCTTGCCGCCGCCCTCGGTCCATTTGCCCTCCTCTCCCATGGAAACGAGCTCACCGATCTGGGCAAGCTCACCGCCTACCAGCCATCGGCGGCAGTCCTGGTGACGGCGGGTCTCGTTCTCCTTTTCATTCTGTATGGAATTGCGCTCCTCGCGGTGACCGGCACGCCGCGGGCGGTCCCCCTGGCAATTGGGGGGACCGTACTGTTCAGCGGTACGCTCGTTTTGCTGTACCCCGTCTCGGCGATCGACGTGTACAACTACGCCGTGCAGGGGCACGTTGCGCTCTTCCATCGGCTGAACCCGCTGGTCACCGCTCCCGCCACCGTGACGAATGACCCCTTCGTCGGCTTCGCCGGCATGTGGGCCCAGTCGACCTCGCCGTACGGGCCTCTCTGGATCCTCCTGACAATGCTGGACGCTCGTCTGGCCGGCCCCAACGTCACGCTTGCTGTGCTCCTGCTGAAGGGGCTTGCCGCGCTAGCGGTGATCGGGACAACAGTGCTCCTGGCAGGAGCCTTCGCCGACCGCGGCCCGCGGGCTAGCGCGCTCGCCGCCATCTTCTTCGGCTGGAATCCCCTCGTGCAGATTGAGATGGTTGGGAATGGCCACAACGATGCGATCCTGACGTTCTTCCTCGTCTTCGCGCTCGTCCTGCTGAAGCGACGGCATACCATCCCGGCCGCGCTGGCGATGGGGGCCTCTGTGCTGATCAAGTACATCACGGTCGGCGTGGTCCCGTTCTTCCTCCTGGCACAGGCACGGACGGAAGCGGATCGGCCGCTTCGCAGACGCATTCGCAATCTTATCGCGAGCCTGGCGGTTATGATCGGCCTGGCCGCGGGGACCTACGCCCCGTTCTGGTCCGGCACCGCCACGATCGAGCGGGCCCTGGCCGTCGATGCGAACTTTCTCTCCTCGATCCCGGCCCTGCTCATCCTTCTCCTACCAGGGGCAGCCTCCTGGTTGACTGCCGCCCGCCTCTGCCTGCTGGGGATGGTCTGTCTATGGGGTGCCCGGGCACTCCACGAGGGGAAGATCGATCCCGCCCGGGCCGCGCTCGAGGTGCTGTTTGTCACGATTCTTGCGGCGTCCCACTTCGCTGGCTGGTACCTTGCACCACTGGTCGCCCTGGCAGCCCTCGGTCATGACTGGTGGGTGCGCGTGCGGATTGCTCTCTTCACTTTCACCACCACACTCGCGACCCCAATCTGGGCCTACCTGTGGTGGTGGAACCAGGCAACGATGAGCTTGACCACGATTCACCTGATCGTCGTGCCACTCACCTTTCTGCCGGCGCTGGCGATGATGATCCTGGCCAGCCAGCGATCGCATAGTGGGGCCGCGCGATCCGATGCCCGCAGACGCGCCCGCCTTGCGGCCCTCTCTGCAGGCGTTCGCAACGCCTATCTCACCGCGCGAAGCGCCGTGGGCTCATCGAGCTGATCGGCATGCGGGGGGAACGCCCGGCAACGAGGTCTGCCACCACTGCGGCCGTCGCTGGCGTGGATAGGATGCCCATCTTATAGTGACCAGTCGCCCAGTACAGGCCGGTGATCTCGTCCGGCCCCAGGATCGGCTGCTCATCCGGCGTATAGGGACGCAGGCCGGTCCAGGCCTCGACGAAGCGCGCCGTGCGCAGAGCGGGAACGGCCGTTGTCGCCGCTGTGAGCAGGCGGGTGAGGCCATCCACCGAGACCTGGCGGTCAAAGGTCCCGTGAATGACTGTGGCGCCGACGACGATGCGGCCATCCGCCCGGGCCGAGACCGACGCATCCCGGGTGGAGACCACGTGCGCGAGCGGTCGCGGCTGCGCCTCGAGGGCGATAATCTCCCCCTTCGCCGGGCCAATGATTGGGGATGGGGATTCTTCCCCGCCCAGAGATGGCCATCGCTCGGGGAGGAGCTGGCCGGCCCAGCACCCTGCCGCGTTCACCACGACATCGGCGGCGATGCGCCCGTTAGCTGTAGCAACCCCTTCGACCCGTCCCCCGCGTGTGGCGATCGCCACGGCCGGCTCGTAGCCACGGACATGCGCGCCAGCCATCGCCGCAGCCAGGGCAAGGATCCGGACCAGGCGCCGATTGTCAACGAGGCCGTGCTGGGGGAAGTAGAGGGCAGCGCGCACATCGGGCGTCACCGCGGGCTCTCGACGCCGCACCTCTGCGGCAGTCAGCCACTCGCAGGGAATGCCTGCCGCGCGCTGGGCCTCGGCTCGCTGGTGAAGCGCGGCTTCCTCCGCCGTGTCCAGCGCGAGCACGAGCCGCCCGCAGAGACGAAACTCGACATCCGCACTGGTCGCCTCTCGCAACTCCCGGATAAAGTCACCGTACATCGCCAGGCTTTCCAACCAGAGGCGAAGCAACTCCGGCGAGGCCTCTCGCCCGGCCTCCGGCTGGAGCAGGCCGGCCCCCGCCCACGAAGCCTCCTGGCCCGGCTCACCGCGGTCGAGGAGAACCACCCGCAGTCCGGCCTGCGCCAGGCGCCAGGCCACTGCGCTTCCGATCAGGCCCGCACCGACAACAACCACGTCGGCTCGCTCCATAGCTTGTCTCCCCCTCATCCGAACAGATCCCAGCGCGCCCGGTACCGGCCGCGCGCATCATCCCGGCACGCCCTGGATTATCGCACACTGGCAACTGATCGTCTTCCGCTCGCAAGGGGATTCTTCAGAGGCGCGCACGTGTATCCGTACAATGGGTCGGTCTCTCGCTTGACATGGATGGCACCGGGCTTTTATGATTAGAGAATGCTGGAAAATAACGATCTGGCTTGCGCGGCATATGCTGCCGCGGTAAGCTAAAAGGCCCGAGACCACTGGGCGCGCATGCGCCCTTTTTGTGTATGCGGGCCGCGCTCTGTCGACTGCACGGCCCGCGTGATAGATACTTTATGTAAGGAGGTGAAGGATGCTGACGTACGTCATCATCTCGGTGATCGCCGTCATCATCGTCGGTCTCAGCTCCTTCGCCCTCGGATGGTTCGTCCGCAATCGGCAATATCATCACAGTGCAAGGCTGGCGGCGGAGTCAGCCGACCGGCTCATCGATGAAGCGAAGAACCGGCAGCGTGAACTCCTCCTGGAAGCACGAGACGAAGCCCTGAGGATCAAGAGCCAGGCCGAGGCCGAGATTCGTGACCGTCGGGCCGAACTGCACCGTCAGGAGCGGCGGCTCCAGCAAAAGGAGGAGACCCTTGATCGTCGGATCGAGGTCCAGGACCGCCGGGAGCGCGCCCTCGCCGAGAAGGAGCATCAGGTCGAGGCACTGCGCCAGCAACTCGAGGAGCTGAAAAAGGAGCGCCAGCACGAGCTCGAGCGAATCGCCCACCTGACCATGGAGGAGGCGCGAGAGATCGTCCTGCACGAGATCGAGCAGGAGGTCAAGGCTGATGCCGCGCGCCGCGTCCGCGAGATCGAGCAGCAGGCCCGTGAGGAGGCTGACCGACGGGCACGCATGATCATCGCCCTAGCGATCCAGCGCTGTGCCGCCGAACAGGTTGCCGAGACAACGGTATCGGTCGTCCCTCTGCCCAACGAGGAGATGAAGGGCCGCATCATCGGTCGGGAGGGGCGCAACATCCGGGCCCTGGAGAGCGCAACCGGTGTTGATGTCATCATCGATGATACCCCCGATGCGGTCACCCTCTCCGGCTTCGATCCTATCCGACGGGAGGTCGCGCGGATCGCGCTCCAGAAGCTCATCGCCGATGGTCGAATCCATCCGGCTCGGATCGAGGAGGTTGTCGCCAAGGCGCGGCAAGAGGTTGAGAACATCATCCGGGAGGAAGGGGAGCAGGCAGCCCTCAAGGCCGGGGTCCACGGCCTCCATCCCGAGCTGATCAAATTCCTCGGGCGCCTGAAGTTCCGGACGAGCTACGGGCAGAACATCCTGACCCACTCGATCGAGGTCGCTCACCTGTCGGCCGCTCTTGCCGCTGAGCTCGGCGCGGATGTCAACGTGGCGCGCACGGCCGGCCTCCTGCACGATATCGGCAAGGCCCTGAGCCACGAAGTCGAGGGACCGCACGCGCTGGTCGGTGCGGAGCTGGTTCGCCGCTACAGCAAGTCGCCGAAGATCGCCGCGGCAGTCGGCAATCACCACGGCGAGATGGACGAGCCGCAGTCCCTTGAGGCAATCATTGTGCAGGCGGCAGACGCGATCTCCGGGGCCCGCCCCGGGGCCCGGCGTGAGACCGTCGAAAACTACATCAAGCGCCTGGAGGCGCTCGAATCGGTCGCGAACTCGTTCCCCGGAGTCGAACGATCGTTCGCGATCCAGGCCGGTCGCGAGGTGCGGATTATCGTCAAGCCTGAGGAGGTGGATGACCTCTCGGCAGTGCGCCTTGCTCGCGATGTCGTCAAGCGGATCGAGGAGACGCTGGAGTATCCGGGGCAGATCAAGGTGACCGTCCTGCGCGAGACGCGAGCGGTCGACTATGCACGCTGAGCCTGGCGGGAGAGAGTTCGTGAGCGATCGAGTTGACTTACACGCCCATACAACAGCCTCGGACGGCCAGATGACGCCGTCTGAACTGGTGGACTTTGCCCTTGAGCGGGGACTGCGCCTCCTGGCGATCACCGATCACGACTCGACCAACGGGGTGGTCGAAGCCCTCGCTCGCGCCCAGGGCACCCCGCTCGAGGTGTGGCCGGGTGTCGAGATCAGCACCGACGTGCCGCGCTCCGAGGTGCACATGCTCGGCTATTTCGTCGATATCAACAACGCCGAGTTTCAGGAGACCCTGGCGCGACTGCGCGACTCGCGCATCCAGCGCGCCCAGCAGATCGTGGCCAAGCTGAACAGCCTCGGGATGGAGATCAGCTACGACCGCGTTCGCGAGCTCGCCGGCAGTGGGGCGGTCGGACGCCCGCACATCGCCCAGGCGATGGTCGAGAAGGGCTACGTGGAGAGCATCCGCGATGCTTTCAATCTCTACCTCAGCCGCAACGGCCCGGCCTACGTCGAACGATTCAAGCTGACGCCAGTTGAGGCGCTCCAGCTCATTCGCCGCGCTGGCGGAATGCCGGTCCTGGCCCACCCCACCTACATCAGCCCCGGTGAGGACAGCGACTTCGACCTCACTGCTTTCGTCCGTCAGCTCGTTGACGCCGGCCTGGTGGGCATCGAATGCTACTACGGTGACTACCCGCCTGCCACGGTCGAGCAGCTCTGCGAGATCGCTCGCCAGTTTGACCTCATCCCCACTGGCGGTACCGACTTCCACGGACGGGGGATGTACCCGACCGACCTCGGTGACCGCGAGATCCCGCCGGAGACGATTGAGCGCATGCGCCGCTGGCGGGCGCGCAACGCGCCGGATCAGCCCCGCACGTAAATGGTGACGTTCGCCGACATCCCCGGGTATACCAGCGCATCACCGTAATCGAAGTCGATCCGCACCGGCACCTGGTTGTTCTGCCGAAAGGTGCTGGCTGTTCCGCTCGCCGCTGTTCCTCCCGACCGCGGCGCGCTCGCACTCAGATCCGGCGAGAGCTGGGTAACCCGACCGGGGAAGGTGCGGTCGAGCGCGGGCAGGTAGACATCGGCGCGCTGGCCGATATGCACGGCATGGAAGGAGCCTTCGTCAATCCCCGCGATCACCCAAAGTTGCTGGAGATCGGCGATCATCGCCACAGGATCTCCCACGGCCACGCGCTGACCGACAAGCACGGACAGGTGGACGATCGTCCCGGCTGCTGGGGCCCGGACCTGCGGAACAACCGGCAGCTGGCGGTCCGGTTGAGGAAGGGTCGTCAGGTAGGCAACAATCTGGCCGGGATGGACCGGATCGCCGACACTGCTGACGATGCGGGTGACCTCCCCGCTTGCGGGCGCGCTCGCCTCGATCAGGTTGCCGGTCACGAAGGCGCTGCTTGTTGTGACATAGTTGCCGAGGATGTAGTTCGGGTCCACGCCGGCGATCCAGAGGGCCGCCAGCAGGGGCAGGAGGCTCAATACTGCGTAGAGGGCGATGCGCTTTCGGTTCACGGTCGTTCCTCGCGTGGGGTAACATCCGGCCGCGCCGCGCGGTCATCAGACGGCGCCACCTGGCGAGAAACAACGCCCGGCCGGCGGTTGACATCCCGACGGGCATCGCCCCGGCGCCACCGTCACGGCCCGTCGTGGATCGCCACGCGGACGGATCCGGCGGTCAAACCGGCCGCGGTGATTCTATCACACCGATCGTATACGCGGCAACGCCGCACCCGCTGGCCCGGCTGTCTGCACGGCCGTGTGAACGTGCGCCCTTGACGAGCCCTTCGCCGCCCCGTATACTCGGAGACCCGGATCGATGGTCCGCAGGATCAGCCGTGCCCCGGGCAGTTGTGCTGTGCCCGAAAGCCGTGAGAGGCTCGCCCGACCCGTACCGAAACTGTCCATTGCGTGTTATATCCCCTGGTAGCCGGTCAAGAGAGCGGGAGGGAATTGCCAGCAACGGGATGAACACGAACAGTCCCCGGGCCCTCCCGTAGCGGCACGGAAACGAGGGCACGCCCCTCGCACATGCTGTATCGAAGGACCGATGCCATCCCACGCCAGACGGTCCGAGGGAGGAGAGAGGAAGGTGGTCTCGACACGCCAATCATCCGATGCACTACTGGACCGCATTGGCCTGCACCCCAACACCCTCGTCGAGCTGTACCGCTGCATGCTCCTCAGCCGAGCACTTGATGTCCGCGCCTGGGCGCTCAGCCGTCAGGGGCGTGCCCGATTTGTCATCACCAGTCGCGGCCACGAGGCCGCCCAGATTGGCCTGGCCTTCGCGCTTGATCGGGGGCGAGACTGGATCTGCCCGTACTATCGAGATATGGCGCTCGTGCTCGGCATTGGCATGACCGCGCGGGAGATCATGCTCACGATCTTCGCCAAGGCGACCGATCTCTGCAGTGGTGGACGTCAGCTTCCCATGCATTTCAGTCATCCTCGCTGGCGCATCATCTCCGGATCGAGCGTCGTCTCGACCCAGATCCTGCACGCAGTCGGGCTGGCTCTCAGCGCGAAGCTCTCGGGCGAGGATGTCATTGCAGTCACCTGCTTTGGCGATGGGGGAAGCAGTAAGGGCGACTTCCACGAGGGGCTGAACTTCGCCGCCGTCCACCGCCTGCCGGTCATCTTCTTCTGCGAGAATAACGGCTACGCGATCTCAGTTCCCCAGCATAAGCAGATGGCGATCCGGGACGTGGCGAGCCGCGCGGCCGGCTACGGCATGCCCGGGGTTGTCGTCGATGGAGGCGATCCCATCGCTGTCTATCAGGCAGTCCGCGAGGCACGCAATCGTGCGCTGGCCGGCGATGGCCCAACCCTCATTGAGGCGAAAGTTGCGCGCTTCACCGCGCATTCCAGTGATGACGACGATCGCCTGTACCGTCCCCGCGAGGAGGTCGAGGCCGCCCTGGCGAATGACCCGATCCCTGCCTTTGCCCGACGCCTGAAGGAGCTCGGCTTCCTTGATGAGGCGACCGATCGTGACCTCCAGGCCAGCGTTGTCGCTGAGGTCGACGAAGCAGTGGCGTTCGCAGAAGCCGCACCGGAGCCCGAGGTGTCCGATCTGCTGACCCATGTGTTCGCAGAGGAGGGCGAGAGCTCATGAGCATCAAGAACGTCCTGCAGGCCGTTCACGACGCGCTCGATGAGGAGATGGCACGGGATGAGCGGGTGATCCTCCTCGGACAGGATGTGGGGGTCCGCGGTGGCGTGTTTCGCGCCAGTGATGGTCTGCTCGCCCGGTACGGCGAGAGACGGGTGATTGACACGCCGCTCAGTGAATCGGCGATCATCGGGGTCGCGATCGGTGCCAGCATCGGCGGCTATCGGCCGGTTGCCGAGATCCAGTTTGCTGATTTCATCTGGCCGGCGATGGATCAGATCGTCAGCGAAGCCGCACGTATGCGCTACCGCTCTCACGGAACCTGGGGGTGTCCGCTGGTCATCCGAACACCGTATGGGGCGGGCATCCACGGTGGGCTGTACCACTCCCAGTCGATTGAGGCAACCTTCGCCCACGTGCCGGGGATCAAGGTGGTCGCGCCAGCGACACCGCGCGATGCCAAAGGGCTGCTCAAAAGCGCGATCCGCGACCCGGACCCCGTGCTCTTCCTCGAGCACAAGCGGACCTACCGTCTCATTCGAGAGGAGGTGCCGGATGAGGACTACACCGTCCCCCTGGGAAAGGCCATCGTCCGGCGCCCCGGGCGCGACCTCACGATCCTGACCTACGGCATGATGGTGCACGAGAGCCTGAAGGCGGCCGAGGCGGTCGCCGCCGACGGCATCGAGGTCGAGGTGGTAGACCTACGGACCCTCTCCCCTCTCGATAAGCCTGCCATCCTCGAGTCCGTCGAGCGGACTCATAAGGTCGTGATCGTCCACGAGGATTCGCTCACCGGCGGCTTCGGCGGGGAGATTGCGGCAATCATCGCCAGCGAGGCCTTCGATACCCTGGATGGGCCGATCATCCGGGTTGCCGCACCCGATGCGCCAGCGGCCCCGTTTAATGATCGGCTTGAAGAGGCATACCTGCCCAGCGCACCCAAGATCGAACAGGCGATCCGTCAGCTCGCAGCGTACTGAGAACCGCTGAAGCGAGAGCCGCTCCCGGGACCGGCTGGTTGGCGGCTGTCCCTCCCGTGCCTTCCTGCTCGTCTCTCTACATGAGCAGGCCGCCGCCATCAATGAAGATCACCTGGCCGGTCACCCAGCTCGCGTACTCCGAGCAGAGAAACGCCGCGGCCGGTCCGATATCGGCGGGAGAGCCCACACGCCCGAGCGGGATCCGCTTTGCCCACTCGTCGCGGTTGTAATCAGGCATCGTCCGAAAGTAGCGCTCAACCTCCACCGCTCCCGGGGCGATGCAATTCACCCGGATGCCGTACGGCGCGAGGTGCCGGGCCAGCGAGCGGGTCATCTGATTGATGGCCGCCTTGCTCGCTGCGTAGTGGGTATGGTTGAGATAGGGGGCCGTGGAATGCACCGAGCTCAGGTTGACCATGGCTCCCCGGATCCGGTGCTCGATCATCACTCGGGCCACGCGCTGCGAGCAGAAGAACATCCCCTTCAGGTTGATATCGAGCGTGCGATCCCACTGCTCCTCGGTGAGCTCGAGCGGCGGGTGCGGATCAGTGATGCCGGAGTTGTTGATCAGGATATCGACCGGACCGAGTTCCGCAACTGTCGTGGCGACGAGGCGGTCGATATCGGCAAGCCGCTGGAGATCTGCAGCGATCGTAATCGCCCGCCTCCCCATCTGGCGGACCTTCTCCGCCAGCCTCTCGGCACCCTCGCGGCTCGCATGGTAGACCAGGGCAACATCTGCTCCGGCCTCGGCAAGCGACTCGGCAATACCAACGCCAATACCCGTTCCGGCGCCGGTAACAATAGCCACCTTTCCGGAAAGATCGATCGTCAGTGCCACGGCTCCCTTGCTCCCAGCGACAATATCGTCGCCACGATAGCACCGGTCACGGCGGCTCGTCAATGTACAGTGGACAACCGGGCGGCGCGCCGAACACGCCGGCCCGAATCGCCAGGCGTCCTGATGTTCAATCGATGCGCTCGGCTCGACGCCTGTGGACGAATAAGAGATAATCCCTCTCGGGATAACCGGGCGCACGGCCGGCGACATTCTCCAGAGCGTGGCGCCCCCGAAAGGACACGTTCGATGGCCACTGATGAGACCACCGGTCTGACCTCCCAACGGAAGGTCGAGCATCTGGACATCGCGGCGAGCGGGGCGATCGAGCACACCCGGGGCGCCGGCTGGGACGATATCTGGCTGGTCCACGACTGCCTTCCGGAGGTGGACCGCGATGCGATCGACCTGTCGGTTACGTTCCTCGGTCACCGGCTCCGGGCGCCGATCGTGATCGCCGGGATGACCGGCGGACACCCGCGGGCATTCGAGATCAATCGCCGTCTGGCGGTCGCGGCGGAGCGGCTGGGGATCGCGATGGGGGTTGGAAGCCAGCGCGCGGCGGTCGAAGAGCCGTCCCTGCTCTCGACCTACACGATCGCCCGCGAGACCGCGCCCGGGGCCTTCCTGATCGCGAACGTCGGTGCTTCTCAGCTCATCACCCAGGCCACACGGCCGCCCTACACCCTCGAGCAGATCCGCGCCCTGATCCAGGCTATCTCGGCGGATGCACTGGCTATCCACCTGAACTTCCTCCAGGAGGCCTGCCAGCCCGAAGGCGATACGCGTGCCCGCGGCGCGGCTGCAGCGATCCAGCGGATCTGCCGGGAGGTGCCGGTGCCGGTAATCGCCAAGGAGACCGGCGCAGGAATGAGTGCACTGGCTGCCCTGCGCCTCCGCACGCTCGGCGTCCGCGCCCTCGATGTCGGAGGACTGGGCGGCAGCAACATGGCGATGCTCGAAGCACGGCGCGCCGAGCGGCGGGGTGACCGCCTCCGACAGCGGCTCGGCGAGACCTTCGCTGATTGGGGCATTCCGACACCGGTCGCGATCATCGAAGCCCGGACCGCCGGGCTGCCGATCATCGCGACCGGCGGTATCCGGAGCGGGCTTGACGCGGCGAAGGCGATCAACCTCGGCGCGGCACTGGTCGGCATCGCCCGGCCGGTCCTCGCCCAGGCGGAGATCTCCGCCGATGCCGTGATCGAGTGGCTCACCGGCTTCATTGAGGAGCTGCGCGTGGCGATGTTCCTCACCGGATCAGCAAGCCTGGCCGATCTGCGGATGCGTCCACGTCGAATCAGCGGCCGAACAGCAGCATGGCTGGCACCAGCATACCCCGCAGGGCCGTGAATCGCTGGTACAATAGCTGTGGATTACTCGCCACTCTCGGCGGACCGTGCCCACCTCCCAGCGCGAGAGGGGCGCGATCAGAACACGGCGATCAGAACACGAAAGGACAGACCATCACAATGCGCGTATCCTTCATCACCGCCAACTACGTCGCCCGCGAAGTCGGCTATGCCCTCCGACCGTTCTCCTGGGGCGCGGCGGATCGCGCTACGGTTGAGGCCTTCCACGGCCCCCGCTTCGCCGAGAAGTTCAACGAGCTGTGTCGTCTGGTGCGCGAGGCCGGCTTCACGCATATCGACCTCTGGGTTGCCCACCTGAATCCATTTGTCGCCACGCGCACAATGGTTGACGAGGCCGCCGCGATCCTGAAAAGCCACGGACTGACTGTCGTCGCCTACACGGCCGGTCTTGGGCGGCCGGATATGAGTCGAGCAGAGGCCGAGAAGGTCTATCAGACGGCCAGGGCGATCGGAGCACCGCTTCTGGGGGTCGGCCTTCATCCCTCCAACGCCCTGCTCGCATACGAGCTCGGCAAAGAGTACGGCATCCGCTACGCCATTGAGAACCACCCGGAGCGGACGCCCGGCGAGCTGCTTGCTCGGATCGGCGAGTACGGTGAGGTGATCGGCCTGACCCAGGATACCGGTTTCTGGGGCATGTTCGGATATGACGCGGTCAAGGCGACCCATGAACTCAAGGATCATCTGCTCCACGTGCACCTGAAGCAGGTCCGACAGGTAGGCGACGAATGGCACACCTGCGCGTATGATGAAGGGGTCGTCGATATTGCGGGGGTTGTGAACGCCCTGAAGGAGATCGGCTACCAGGGAGCGGTCTCCATCGAGCACGAGCCGCACGATGCGGATCCGATGCCGACGGTCATCCGCAGCGCGCGGCTCCTGCGGGAGTGGCTGGCCCAGTAAGCCGAGCGGCACGGGCAGGGGAGACAGCAGAGGCGAAGGAGTGATCTTCCAATGCGATTGTGCTACAGCACCTGGAGCATGCAGAAGCCCGGCATCGATGAGATCCTGCAGAATCTTGCCGCCATTGGCTTCGACAGTGTCGAGCTCACGGTCATCCCTGGCTGGAGCACTGAGCTCGACACCCTTGATCGGGCCGAGCGGCAGCGCATCCGGCGCCTGCTCGATCAGTACAACCTGGCCCTGCCGGCTATCGCTGGCCACCGCCCGCTCCTGGCAGCCGATCCGGACGAGCACGCCGAGAACTGGCGGCGTCTGACCGGTGCGATCGATCTCTGCGTCGAACTGGCCGGTCCAGACGGCCCCCCATCGCTCGATACGACCGTTGGTGCCCACGGCCAGAGCTGGGATGCCTGCCGCGATCTCCTCGTCGAGCGTCTAACCCGCCTGTGCGACTACGCGGCCGAGCGCGGAGTGACTGTCGGCATCGAGCCCCACATCAACGACGTCCTCGAGACCCCCGAGCGCACCCGCGAGTTGCTCGATCTGGTGCGGCACCCGAACCTGAAGGTCACCTTCGATATCAGTCATTTCAACATCCAGGGGATTCCGATCGAACACAGTGTCGCGCTCATGGCGCCGGTTGCCTGCTTTACCCATATTAAAGACGAGCGCGGGCGCGTGCCGGACTTCGAGTTCCTGATCCCGGGCGAGGGCGAGTTCGACTATGTCCGTTACCTCCGGGCAATGCACCGGGCCGGCTGGACCGGTGATATCGGCATCGAGATCAGTCTGATGGTCCAGCGCCGCCCGCATTATGACCCCTGGGCAGCGGCGCGCCAGGCGTACGCGGTCGTGAGCCGGGCCTTCGTGGAGGCAGGTGTCCCCCGGGAGCGCCGGACATGATCCGAATCAGGGCTACCACGCCGGGCATCCCCGGTCGCAGGGATGCCCGCAGCAGAGAATTCCGACAGTGCGCCCGGGACTGATCGAGCGGTAACGTAAGGTGCCATCCGATGGGTGATCCCGAAACCTCCTCGCTGGATCCAGCGGTTGCCCTGCCACGTCCGGCCCGGCCCTCTCTCTTCCTTGGCCTCCTTCGCGCCTGCCGTCCGAAGCAGTGGTCAAAGAACGTGCTCCTGTTCTTTGGGCTGATCTTCGCGCTGAAGCTGACCGACCCGGTCCTGGTCGGACGGGCCATCGCGGGCTTCCTGGTCTTTTGCGCCGCCAGCAGCGGCGTCTACATCATTAACGACCTTGTTGATCTCGAGCAGGATCGTCTCCACCCGCGGAAGCGCCTGCGACCGTTAGCAGCGGGCATTATCACGCCGGGTCAGGCCATCAGCCTGGCCAGCATCCTTCTGGTCGGCGCCATGGTCGCCGGTCTGGCCCTGGGCACTGGCTTCGCGGCGCTTACCATCCTCTATGTCGTGCTGACGATCCTCTATTCCCTGCGGCTCAAGCACGTTGTCCTGATCGACGTATTCATCCTGGCCGCAGGATTCGTTCTTCGAGCGGCAGCTGGCGCGGTCGTCGTTGGGGTTCCCATCTCACCCTGGCTCTACGTCTGCACGGTGCTGGCATCACTCTTTCTGGGCCTGGGCAAGCGTCGCCAGGAGCTTCTCCTGCTGAGCGAGAACGCCGGGAACCACCGGCCGATCCTCGAGGAATACAGCCTTCCCCTGCTCGATCAGCTCATCGTCATCGTGACTGCCGCGACGATCATGGCATACTCCCTGTACACCTTCTCTGCTGACAACCTGCCGCGCGACCATTCGATGATGCTCACGATCCCGTTCGTCCTCTATGGTTTCTTCCGCTATCTCTACCTGGTCCACCAGCGAGGGGGAGGGGGAAGCCCGGAGGACATTCTCCTGGGCGATCTTCCCCTCCTGATAACGGTCGTGCTGTGGCTTCTGACCGCTATCGTCATCCTGTACGTCTCGCGGTAGGCGAGCCTGACTAGACTCGCCCGGCCATCCAGCTTGCGACGTCGGCAAGCTCCTCCGGTCCAATCGCGTGGCCAATCGGATATTCGCGATAGGTCAGATCAGTCCGCAGTCGCTCCAGGTAGTCGCGGACCACGCGCGCCCAGGACACCGGGATTAGCGGATCGGCCGTTCCGTGAGCAACGAAGACCGGGCGACCGGCGAGTGCTGCCTCGTCGACCGGAAGCCCCTGATCAAGGGGGAGATAGCCGCTGAGCATGACGGTTGCGGCGACAGCGTCGGGACGGGTCAGGAGGAGTGTCCCGGCCATCACCGCCCCCTGGCTGAAGCCGAGCGTAACGATGCGCCGGGGATCAATCGGGTAGGCACGCGGGAGATCTTCGATGAAGGCCTGGAGAGCACCCAGGCCAGCACGGAAGCTGACCGGTTCGGCACTTCCAATACTCTCCAGACGATACCACTCGAACCCGGGCGCGAGCGAGAGCGGGGCTCGCACGCTGACCACGAAGAGGTGCGGATCAAGGGCATCCGCGAGGCCCAGGAGGTCAGTCTCATCTGCACCGCGACCGTGGAGCAGAACGACCGCCGGATAGGGTGGAGACGCGGCTGTCCGCGGCGGCTGGACGCGATGGTACAGACCAAGCGACGACTGCATGGTGATTTCTCCCCTCCGTGTGCCCTTATCCAGAGCGATCGCGGAAGCCTCGAACGAGGAGGAACTCCCGATCGCCCGGGCACGACACGCTGGCGCTGGCTATATAGTGTTGACTATCCCTTCTCCCTGTGATAGATATGGTGCCGACCTTGGCCAGCCCAGATCAGTCACTGGCACCGGCCCGCACCAGGGTCACGCCGCGGCCGAAACCGCCGGCCCCGGGCGGGGCGCGACCAGCCGAGGTCCACGTCATGGCCCGCCAGGGATCAGGCAGGAGAGCACTGTGAGTTCCAAAGTCCTCGAGGTTCGTGATCTCCGCGTGTACTACCACACCCCACGGGGCGCGGTCAAGGCAGTGAATGGGGTGAGCTTTAGCGTTGCACCCGCCGAGCGGTTCGGGCTGGTTGGCGAGTCGGGATCCGGCAAGTCGACTATTGCCCTCGCCCTCATGCGCCTGATCAAGCCACCCGGCCGGATCGAGAGCGGTGAGGCCTATCTCGACGGCGTGAACCTCCTCACAGTCCCCGACGAGGAGATGCGGAAGATCCGCCTGGCCAAGATTGCCCTGATTACCCAGGGAGCTATGAACTCCCTGAACCCCGTCCTGCGGGTGCGGACACAAATTCAGGACGCCCTCGAGGACCACGACATCCACCTGCCGCCACGCGAGCTGAACGATCGGATTCGGGAATTCCTCGAGCGGGTCGGCCTTGATGCGAAGGTTGCCGACATGTACCCGCACGAGCTGAGCGGCGGCATGAAACAGCGTGCCTGCATTGCGATCGCGATCAGCCTCCAGCCCAAGGTGATCATCGCGGACGAGCCAACGAGCGCGCTCGATGTGGTCGTGCAGCGGCAGGTCATAGAAACGCTCAAGGACGTTCAGCAACAGCTTGGCGCCTCGATCATCCTGATTGGTCACGACATGGGGCTGATGGCCCAGGTTGTCCAGCGGCTCGGGGTCATGTACGCGGGTGACCTGGTTGAGATCGCCGAGGTCGAGGCGATCTTTGCCGAGCCCCTGCACCCTTACACCCAGCTCCTGATCGCCAGTCTGCCGTCGCTTGACCGAAAGGGAACACTGCGAGGGATTCCGGGCCTGCCCCCATCGCTCCTGGATCGGCCCACTGGCTGTCCGTTCCGGACTCGCTGTCCCAAGGCCTTCGATCGCTGTGAGGTGGAGGAGCCCGAACTCCGCGAGGTTCGACCTAACCGATGGGTTGCCTGCCACCTGTACGCGTGAACGTGCTATTCCCGGGAGAGCTCCCGGGGGAGAGCTTCCTGCCCCTGCTCGAGGCCAGCGCCGCCGTGGGGAGGAGGTGGTTTGTGAATCATTTCCCACCCCGGCTCGCGCGGAGTATCAGTCACGACTGAGGAGAGACCCATGCCCCCCCTGCTCGAAGCCCGCAATGTGACCAAGGTATTCGGCGGCGGTCTGTTTCAGCGGAACGTGACCGTCGCGCTCCAGGATTTCTCGCTCGTGATCGAGGGCAATCCCCCGTCGATCACCGCGATCGTCGGCGAGAGCGGAAGCGGGAAGACGACGCTGGCCCGCCTGCTCCTCGGTCTGATCTCGCCGACGAGCGGGAAAGTCCTCTATGAGGGCAAGGATCTCCAGACGCTGACCGGCGCGGAGCGGCGGCGGTATCTGCGGGATATCCAGGTGATCTTCCAGGACCCCTATGAGGTCTACAACCCCTTCTACAAGGTCGACCACGTCCTCGAGACGCCGATCGCCAAGTTTGGCCTTGCACCCTCGCGCCAGAAGGCACGGGCTTTAATGGAGGAGACACTCCAGGCGGTTGGACTGCGCCCCGAAGAGACCCTCGGCCGCTATCCGCATCAACTGAGCGGCGGTCAGCGCCAGCGCGTAATGGTCGCGCGCGCCCTCTTGCTCCGCCCCCGCCTCATCATCGCTGATGAGCCCGTCTCCATGGTCGATGCCTCTCTCCGGGCGACGATCCTGGAGAACCTGCGCGAGCTGAACCAGCGCTTCGGCATCTCCCTGATCTACATCACCCACGACCTGACCACAGCCTACCAGATCAGCGAGAACATCGTCGTGCTCTACCGCGGGTCAGTCGCCGAAGCGGGCGACGTGGAGCTGGTGGTCAAGAGCCCCCAGCATCCTTACACCCGCCTGCTCGTGAACTCGATTCCCCTGCCGGATCCACGGCGCTCCTGGGAGAAGGAAAGACTGGCTGAAGCAGCAGGTGCGGTCAACGGCAGCAACACGGGGTGCAAGTTTGCTGATCGCTGCCCGCACGTGATGCCGATCTGTCGCCAGAGCCCCCCACCACTCTACCGGACGGATCCCCACCGCGTTGCGGCGTGCTACCTCTACCGGGATGCGGCAGTGATCGAGAACACCGAGATGGGGAGCGTATTCGTCACCACCACACCGCAGGCGGAGCCGCGGAAGCCGGCCGGGCCGGTGTAACGCGCACCGGCCCGGCCGGTGACCTCAAACCGATCGGCGCAGCCGCGGGTTGGCGATCTCGTCAAGTCCGACCGACAGGCTGAAGAGGCCGACGAACAGGATAATCAGCACGACGACCGGCGGCATCCACCACCACCACAGGCCGTGCAGGAGCGCGCCGTAGTAGATAACCCAGTAAAGGGTCATGCCGATCGTCGGGGACTCGATCGGTCCCAGGCCCAGTGCCTCGAGCCCGATTGAGGCGAGCACCGCCGAGGATACCGCCCCGACCAGTGAAGCACCCAGGTACGGGAGCAGGTTCGGTACCAGCTCCTTGACAATCACCTCCGGACCGCTCATCCCGGACAGACGTGCAACCTGCACCCACGCCCGTTCGCGCATCGTCAGCACCTGCGAGCGAATCGTCCGGGTTGGTGACAGCCAGGAGAGCACCGACACGACCAGCGCCATCTCATCCACCGTAAGCCCCTGCTTGAGCGACACGGCGATGATCACCAGGACCAGGAGACCGGGCACGGTGAGACCGATATCCACGATCCCCTTGATGATCGTATCTACCAGTCCCCCGTAATAAGCCGAGACGAACCCCAGGATCGTGCCCAGGCTGACACCAATCAGCCCGGCTTCAAAGCCGATCCGCAGGGTCAGAGGGGTTCCGGCGACCATGACTGCGAGGATATCACGCCCCTGCCGGTCCGTACCCAGCGGGTACTTCAAGGAAGGCGGTCGATTCGCCGGCACCGAGAGCGAGGTTGCATTGCTTGTATCCACAAAAAACGGTCCGATCGCACAGAAGAGCAGGAGCACGAGCAGGAGCACCAGGCCCACGATCAGGGCCGGATTGCGCCGCAAATACCGGAGTACTCCCTCCATCGCTAGGCCCTCCGGTAGGTGATGCGCGGGTCAAGGAGCGGATAGAGGATGTCGACCGCCAGGGTCGCCAGACCAATGGACACGATAATCACGAAAACGATCCCCTGAATCGTCGGGTAGTCAAACTCGCTGATGGCCTGGTAGAGGATGCTCCCCACTCCCGGATACCCGAATACAACCTCGACCAGCACCGAACCCGACACGATATAGCCGAGGCTCAGCGCGAGTCCGGTCACCTGGGGGAGCAGGGCATTCCGGATCGCGTAGCGCAGGAAGAGCGTCTTCTCCTTCAGGCCTTTCGCCTCAGCGAAGATCATATAGTCGTCCCCCTGAACCGTTACCATCATGGCCCGCATCCCGAGCGCCCAGAAGCCCATCGCCGCCAGGATGATCGACAGCGCCGGGAGCACTGTATGACGCAGAACATCCAGCCAGAAACCGAGCGTCATCGAGGGGACAGTCCCTTCGCTGTAGCCGCCGAAGATCGGAAACCACCCTGTCTGGAAGGCAAAGAGGTAGAGCAGGACCAACCCGAGGATGTAGTAGGGCATCGCCGAGAGCGTCAGCAGCGGCGGCAAGAGGTACTGGAGGAAACGCGGCGCCTTCGGCCAGGTCAGAAGCGCCCCGAGAAAGGTACCGAGCAGGAAGGCAAGAATCGTGGTCGTCCCCATCAAGGCAAGCGACCAGACGATGCCCTGGCCAAGAAGCTCTTTGACGTGCTTCGGGTAGTGGGTGATCGAGTACCCCAGATCCAGACCGGAGATCTGGCGGAGGTAATTGAGGTACTGCACCCAGAGCGGCTTGTCGAGGCCAAACTCGCGGTCATAGATTTTGACCATATCTTCGAGGCCCTGCTGGACGTAGCCGCCCGCCATCGCCTGCTGGATAAGCTTCTGGCGGATCGGATCGGTTCCGGTGAGGCGGGGCGCGAAGAAGTTGACCGTCGCGGCCAGCCAGACCACCAGGAAGAAGACCCCAATTCGCTTCAGTACATAATCGATACGCATCCTCTACCTCCCTCGCCCCTCCAGAGGTTCATTCGCGTGGCCGTCACGGTAAAGCGGGAGAACCCTCCAGGCAGGAAAGAGAGCCCGGTCGAGCCGGGCTCTCTTTCCCAGGAATCGCAGGCGACCTCAGGACACCGGCTGGAGGTTCCAGAGGATGATCGGGAAGGTGTAGTGCCAGAAAGCGCCGTTGACGTAGGGGTTCTTCTCGGTCGGCCAGTTGGTCCAGTACTCGGTATTCATGGGGATCCGGTGGTACCACTCATCGATCTGGACATCCGGCAGGTTCGGCAGCCAGATCTCCATCGCCTTGTGGAAGAGCTCCTGGAGCTTGCCGGTGTTCTCCATGGGGGTCTGATAGACCTGGTCGACAACCTTATCGAAGTCGGCATTCTTCCAGCGGGCGAAATTGACCTGGTGCGAGCCCGGAACTGCCACGCTGTCACTCTGGTAGAGGTGCAGCGTATCATACGGATCGCGGATGCTTCCTCCGTGGCCGTTGAGGGCCGCGATGAAGTTGCCCGCGGCGTAGCGGTCACCCGCGTCCGGCGGCATGCTGTAGGTCGCGTCGATGCCGTGTTTCTTGAGCATGGCCGCGACCACCGGCCCGATGTCCGCGAAGACGGTCCAGCCGAAGATGTCGAACTTCAGCTTGTTCCCCTGGGCATCGGCCCAGATGCCATCGCTCCCCTTCTTGAAGCCGTTCTTCTCCAGCAAGGCGTCGCCCTTCTTGGGATCATAGGCGTTAGTCGGGTACTGCTGGAGCAGATCCTTCACCGCCTCGAAGTACTTCATCAGCGGCGGGTACTGCGGCATCGGAAGCGGCGACGGCTCGGACGCACCGCTGTAGGCCACGTCGATGATCTGCTGGCGGTCCAGATAGTAGCTGATCGCCCAGCGCACCTCGGGATTGCTGTACGGCGCCTTTTCACAGTTAAACCAGAGCGAGGTTGGCCACCAGTCCTGATACCCGTATGGCGGCTTGTTGCCGGTGTGGGTCGTGATCTTGGGGTTCTTCTCCAGAACGGTCCGAATAGTCTCGGGCCGCAGGTCCAGGGAGGCATCAATCTGCCCCTTGATCGCGGCCTCAGCCGTCTGGGTCTCGCCAACGAAGGGCAGGTAGATGATGCGCTCGACCTGGGGCATCTTGGCCAGACCAGCGCGGGCCGCCCACCAGTCATCCCGGCGGTCGATGATCTTCTGCTCCGGCGAGGAGAAGACCAGCTTCCAGGGGCCCGTCGTGACCGGCCATCCCTTGGCGATGTCAAAGTTCTTGAACTTCGTCCAGTCCTGCTGCTGGGAGAAGATGTGCTTGGGGACAATCGGGACGCCGATATCGTACTTGTAGGTGCACAGCCAGAAGAAGCGCGGCGCCGGGTACTTGAACTGGACGACCACCGTGTTGGGATCGACCGCCTTGGCCTCCTGAACCACCTGCTGGACCTCGTGCCCCCAGACGACCTTGGCGCCGAGATCCTTCAGGGTGTTGAAGGTGTAGGCCACGTCCTCGGCGGTGAAGGGCTGACCGTCACTCCAGCTAATGCCCGAGCGGGTCTTGATCGTGAGCTGGGTGAAGTCATCGTTGTACTGGTAGCTCTCGGCAAGCCAGAGGTATTCCTTATCAGCGAAGGCGCTATAGTAGGCAAGCGGCTCGAAGAAGATGCCAAGCCCGTTCTGGTGGCTGCTACCCTGGGTGTATTCCTGCCAGATATCCCAGTCGGTCCACCGACCATTCGTCGAGCCGCCCTGCCACATCAGGATCAGGGTCCGGTTGCGCGGGATCTTGGCGAGGGTGCTCGGTGTCGGCTGCGGAGCGGCCTGGGCGACTGGGGTCGGGGTGGTGATCGGCTGCGCCTGCGGCGGCGCCTGAGTTGCAGTGGGCTGGGCCCCGCCCGCTGGCGCAGTAGTCGCCTGCGCGGTGGGAGCCGCCTGCTGCGGCTGGGCAGTAGGACTTGCGGCGGGCGCCTGGCCGCAGGCTGCCAGGAGCACCATCCCGCTCAACAGTCCGGCCGACTTCAACAGGCGGCGGCGACTGATCAACGAACCTGTCTCGGGCTTCTCCATGAGTAACGCGGACCTCCCCTTTCCGAACTCGGTTTCGATCCCACGCCTTGCCGCCGTGGGATCAAGCCGTGAAGCAACACCAGTGTAAAGGAACAGGCGCCAGGGATACACATCGAGCAACCCGTGGGATGCGCCGGGCACAATCTGGCCCGGGCCCTCGCGAGCCCGATCTGCCGCCCGGCGATAGATCCAATCGGTCACCTCCTTACAGCACGTGCAAAACACCGGATACGGCCGTCGGGCGTCGCCGTTATACCATACGCGTGCCCCCGTGTCAATTTCGGCCAGCTCGGGACTCGCACACCCGATGCACTATACTAGCGCGGCATACGCTATAATGGGGGTCCTGCAAGCGGGTAAGCGGGGAGGATGACCGTGCGCATCTCCTGCATTGAAGAGAATCTAGCAAAGGGCCTTGCGATCGTCGGGCGGGCGGTGGCCACGCGCAGTACCTTACCGGTCCTCGGCAACATCCTGATCGAGACCGATCAGTCGCGGCTCAAGCTCGCCGCCACCAACCTGGAGGTGGGGATCACCTGCTGGGTGGGGGCGATGGTCGAGCAGGAGGGCAGCATCACCGTGCCGGGGCGCCTGTTCAGCGAGCTGATCGCATCGCTGGCCCCGGAGAAGGTCGTTCACCTCCAGACGAAAGGAGGGAGCCTACACATCTCCTGCGACGGCTTCGAGGCGAACCTCCGCGGCATCCCGGCCGAGGAGTTTCCGGTCATTCCCGGGGTTCCCAACGAGCCCAGCTGTGCCATCGGTCCCCGGGAGCTGGCCGAGGCGCTCGGCCAGGTCTCCTTTGCCGCCGCGACCGACGACACCCGGCCGGTGCTGGCCGGGATCCTGTTCTCCTTTCGCGGCTCCACCCTCACCCTGACCGCCGCTGACGGCTTCCGGCTAGCCGTGCGCCAGCTCGAGGTCGCCCGGCCGCTTGGGCAGGATATCGACATCATCGTCCCCCTGCGGACGGTGCAGGAGCTGGCGCGGATCCTGGGTGACCAGGAGGAGCCGATCGAGATTATGGTCACGCCCAACCGCAGTCAGGTCCTGTTCCGCCTGGCGAGCGTGGATCTGGTGTCCCGTCTCATCGAGGGCACCTATCCGAACGTCCAGCAGGTTATCCCCACGCGGGCAGCTACACGGGTGATCCTGAACACCCGGGAGTTCCAGAACGCGAACAAGATCGCCTCGCTCATCGCACGGGATGCCAACAATATTGTCCGGCTTACCATCAGCGAGGCCGACGCTCCGCCAGAGGGGGTGGATGGCGGGGGAACGCCAGGAACGCTGACTGTGGGCGCTATGGCCGATATCGGCGATACGAAAGGCCAGCTTGCGGCGGTCGTCGAGGGTGAGCAGACCCAGCTCACGATCGCCTTCAACGGCAAGTACCTCAGCGACGTCCTGGGGGTCATCACAACCGCCCAGGTGAGCCTGGAATTGAACAGTCCCTCCAGCCCGGGGGTTGTTCGGCCGGTTGGCGTGAGCAACTACACCCACGTGATTATGCCGATGCACCTGAGCCGGTCCGGCTGAGCGCGGCACGACAGACAACAGCGGCGAGACAGGCGCGGCGGCTCGCTACTGCTCCAGGTTCAGCCACGCGACCTCGTCTGGCGTCAGGCGAACCTCCAGCGCGCCCAGGCAATCTTCCAGTTCGGCCAGGGTACGCGGCCCGATCAGGGCAAAGGGATGGAGCGGGTGGTGCAGGACCCACGCCAGCGCGACCCGGGTCGGCGTCGTATTGTGGCGCGCCGCCATCTCCCGCACCCGGCGCAACCGCTCCCAGTTGTCCGGGCGGTAGTACACCCGCACCATGTTCGGGTCGCCTGTATCCTCCGGCGAGAAGCGGCCGGAGAAGAAGCCGCTCGCCTGGGATGACCAGGCGAAGAGCGGCAGGCGCTGCGCGCGGTACCAGGCCAGTGCCTCGGGATCCCCGGCCACCGAGATACAGCTCGGCCACATCGGCTCGGTGGGCACGGCCAGGGCGAGATTGGGACTACTTGCCACGAAGCCGCGCAGGTGGTGGGCCGCGGCGTAGGCGTTGGCCTCGGCGATGCGCTGGTGGGTCCAGTTCGAAGCGCCAAAAGCCCGGATCCGCCCCGCCTCCAGATGCGCGTTCAGGCATTCCACGATAGGACCGACCGGCATTGCCGGATCATCGCGGTGCAGGAAGTAGAGATCGATCGTCTCGACGCCCAGCGCCGCGAGGCTTTGCATGAGGTCCTCGGCAATCGCCGCGGGCGTTACCCGACGCGTCCCATCCGGCGCGTGGTGGGCCCCTTTGGTGATGATGACAAGATCATCCCGACGACCGCGCCGCCGGAGCCATTCGCCAATCGCGACCTCGCTGGTCCCGCGGCCGTAAACGCGCGCCGTATCGATGGCCGTTCCGCCCGCAGCGACAAATCGATCGAGAAGCTCGCTGGTCAGCTCCATGCGCTCGGGTGAGAAGATCAGGCTACCCAGCACGAGGCGTGAGATGCGGTCGCTAACACCAGGAACGCTTCCGTAGAGCATGCTTCCCCCTCGCAGCCGAACGGTCCGTTCGATCGGACCGGTGGCCGAGATTATGCCGACCCAGAGAGCACCATGGCCCCGTGGCCAGCCGCGGCCCGTTCATTGTACGGCGATCCCGACCGTTCGCAAAGCCACACCCCCGGATAGACGCGCCCCCCGGTGCGGATAGGGTGTTCGCCCCGCGCCTGACTTTCACCATCCGGCAGTCCCGCGCCATTCTCTTGACGCGGCCGGGCGGATGGGGGATAATAATTGCAAATGGTTCGCAATAAACAGCGCGACTGCTTTGCGCGTCTTCAGGCACACGGCCATAGACTGACCAGGCCACGTCGGTCGATCATCGAGACGCTGATCACCCAGTCGCGCGCGATGACGGCGAGTGACCTGCATCGGGCGCTGGCTGCGCGGGGAGTCAGCCTGGCAAGCATCTATCGCACCCTCGAGCTTCTGACCCGCCTGGGTCTTGCCGAGCCGGTGCGGCAGGCAGGAGAGGAGGCACGGTATATCGTCTGCCAGCCCGGTCACCATCATCACGTGATCTGTACACGCTGCTGGCATGTCGCGGATGTCGATGCGTGCCTGATCGAGCCCGTTGCCGCCGCCATCCACGACGCGACCAGCTTCGAGATCGACAGCCACATCCTGGAGTTCTACGGCCGCTGTCGGGCGTGCCAGCGCTAGTTTCTTTTTGTCGGCTGTATTGCGAATGAATCGCATTTCGGTTGATCTCCCCATGTCCTCACCCCTGCTTCCCCACCACAGCCAGCCCGCACGGGGCGTCCTCGCCGTCGTGCTCATCATAGCTGCCCTGATCGGGACCGCCTGCGCCCGCACGGCGGCCCCGTCGGATGCGCCCGGCGCAGGTGCGCGGGCCACAGCCCCGACATCTGTGCCGATCCCAATCGTCGCGGCAGAGAATGTTTACGGCGATCTCGCCCGTCAGATCGGGGGAGACCGGGTGGTGGTCACCAGCATCCTGAAAGATCCCACAGTCGATCCGCACGAGTACGATTCGACCGTTGCGGATGCGAAGGCGGTCGCTGGCGCCCGGATCGTGATCAAGAATGGTCTCGGCTATGACGCGTTCGTCGATCGGCTCCTTGCCGCCTCACCGCGCCCGGATCGAATCGTGATCGACGTCGGCCACCTCACCGGCCACCGCGACGGGGATAATCCGCACCTGTGGTACGATCCAGCGACGATGCCGCGGGTCGCTCGGTCGCTCGCGGACACCCTGACCCGCCTTGACCCATCGGATGCGGACTACTTCGCCCAGCGCCTCCAGGAGTTCCAGGCATCCGAGACAGCGGTCGACGATCGGATCGCGGCGATTCGCGCCCGCCACGCGGGCACCCGCGTGCTCGCGACCGAGCCCGTTCTCGACTATCTGACCGAGGCGCTTGGACTGGTCGTCGTTGATCGCGATGGAGCTTTTCAAAGGGCAGTCGAGGCGGGAAATGACCCCCCGGCCGCGGCAGTGGTGGCATTCCGCGAGCAGATCACCACACGCGCGGTCAAGGTCCTGATCTACAACCGGCAGACGGTCACGCCAGTCACTACCCAGATGCTCGCGCTGGCACGGCAGACGGGCCTCGCGGTCGTGCCGGTCTCGGAGACTGAGCCCGAGGGGATGACGTACCAGCAATGGATGCTCGACCAGCTCTCGCGCCTGGATCAGGCGCTCTCCAGCCCATGACCGCGCCATCAACCCAGCGGACGGCAGGGCCGCCGGCACCACTTGTTGAGATCCAGCAGGTGACGGTCCAGCTCGGCACCCGAACCGTCTTGCGGGATATCTCCGCGACGATCTGGCCTGGTGAGTTCATCGGGATCATCGGCCCGAATGGCGCGGGGAAAAGCACCCTGCTCCGGATCCTGCTGGGGCTCGTGCGTCCAACCGCAGGCGAGATCCGAATCCTGGGATCACCAGTCCGCCGCGGGAATCCCCACCTGGGCTACTGCCCGCAGCACCGCTCCTTCGATCGGGATCTCCCGATCACCGGCCGCGAGTTTGTCGGCCTGGGGCTGGATGGGCACCGCTGGGGCATTCGCCTGCCCGACGCACGGCGGGATGCGCGCATCATGGCGGTGCTCGAGGCCGTCGGGGCCGGGCATTTAGCCGATGCCCCGCTGGGGCAGCTCTCCGGAGGTGAGCAACAGCGGCTCGCGATCGCCCAGGCGCTTGTCGGTGATCCTTCGCTTCTACTCCTGGACGAGCCGCTGGCCAGCCTTGATGTTCGGAGCCAGGGCGAGATCATTGAGCTGGTCGATCGCCTGCGCCGTGAGCGCGCCCTCGCCGTTCTCTTCGTCACACACGGGATCAATCCTCTGCTCGGGGTCATAGACCGTGTCTGGTATCTGGCCCGGGGACACGCGGTTATCGGTCCGGTCAGCGAGGTCATCCGCTCCGATGTCCTGAGCCAGCTCTACGGGTTACCGGTGGAGGTATTCGAGATTCAGGGGCGGCTCTTTGTCTCCCTGCCGGACGAATGGGCGCACCACCAGCATCGCGATGGAGTACGCCGGTGATGCCGATCCCCCTCCAGTACGACTTCATGCAAAACGCCTATGCCGCCGGGACGATCATCGCGATTGCGAGCGCGGTCGTTGGGTTCTTCGTAGTTCTCCGAGGGCTGAGCTTCGCCGCGCATGCCCTCTCGCACATTGGCTTCGCCGGGGCTACCGGCGCCATCCTTCTGGGCATTGATCCACTGCTCGGCCTGCTGGCTTTCACCCTTCTGAGCGGGCTCACCATGGGGCTCCTCGGGGAGCGTCTCCGCGGCCGCGACGTCGCAATCGGCGTCGTCCTGGCCTTTGCGCTCGGCCTCGGCGCGCTCTTCCTATCGCTCTACACCCGCTACGCGACCCAGGCGTACAGCATCCTCTTTGGAACCATCCTTGGGGTCAGCCGCGATGATGTTATCGTCAGCCTCGCACTCGGCATCGTCCTTCTCGTCGCCGTAGCCGCCCTCTTCCGACCGCTGGTCTTTGCCTCCCTCGATCCAGAGGTTGCCGCGGCGCGGGGCGTCCCGGTCGAGCTGATCTCGGTCGTCTTCCTGATGATCGTCGCCGTCGCGGTGGCCGAAGCGGTGCAGGTGGTTGGCGTGCTCCTCGTCTTCACCCTCCTCGTCGCCCCGGCCGCGACGGCGAGTAGCCTTACGCGGAGCCCATCGGGGGCGATTGGCCTCAGTGTTCTGCTCGCGCTTCTGGAGACCTGGGCCGGGATCACCCTGGCCTATTACAGCCGGTTTCCGGTCAGCTTCTATATCTCCGCGCTGGGCTTCGCCTTCTACCTCCTCGCGCGACTGGCGGGACCGCGGCTCTCCGCACGTCGATCGCAGCCCGTTGATCGCCCGGTGCCACGCAGCTAGGATGGAACAGGCCGGGCCGGCGCGGCCGGACGCCTGCTCTCCGCCTCTGCCTGCCTTACACCTCTTCGACCGCTACCGAAGTGCCGCCAGCCGCGCTGGTGCCACCGGGTCGACTGCGCCACGGAGGGCTCGTTCTGGTAGACCCTCTGTGGACCGGTCGGGGAGGGCTCAGGAGTCCCTGGCTCCAGCGGCGTTGGAGGGGAAAATGGCCGCGCAGACGAAGCACAGGCGATCTGATAGCGATATCGCCGATGAGATCTCCGAACTCCATGACGAGGCCCTGCGCCTCACCCTCATCGTCCTTGCCGTCCTGGCTATTTACGTCCACTATGCCCTGAGCGCGATCACGAACACCGTCGATCCCAGGCGATTCGGCCTGATGTGCGGTATTGTCCTGGCGGTCATCCTCACCTACTGGGCCCTGCGGTTTGGCCCTGCCCTCGCCGCTGGTCTCCTGACGGCGATCCTGTCGGTCCTTCTGGGGGCGGGCGTGCTCGCGTTCCAGGCCCCACTCCTCGCTTTCTGGTTCTCACCGGTCGTCATCCTGAGCGGGGCGTTCCTCGGATGGTCTGCGGGCATCACTGGCGCGGTTGTGGCCAGTGGGGTGATCGGTGCTGCCAGCCTTACCCACGTGATGCCTGGTGACCTTGCTCTCTACGCCCTTCTGCTCGCCTGGGTGAGCGTCCTCATCTGCTGGGTCCTTTCACACCCCACGCGCACCGCCCTGGACTGGGCCTGGCACAACTATCTCCATGCCGTGCATCTGACCGAAGAGCTTCGCGACCGCCAGGCCCAGGTCGAGCGGACCCTGAAGAGCCTGGCCATCGCCTATCAACGGCTCGAACAGCTCAATCTCGAACTGGCACGAGCGCGGCAGGATGCCGAACAGGCACGTCGGCTCAAAGCCGAGTTCGCCGCCGCAATCAGCCATGAACTCCGGACCCCGCTCAATTTGATTATTGGCTTCAGCGAGATGATGGTGACGACTCCGCGCGCGTATGGGCAACCTCTCCCCGAGAGCTATCGCGGCGACCTCGAAGCAATTTACCGCAACGCCTGTCACCTCTCCAACCTTGTCGACGACGTTCTGGATCTGAGCCAGATCGAAGCCGATCGCATGGGCCTACAGAAAGAGCAACTTCGCCTTGCCCCGGTAGTTGATGAGGCTGTCACGACTATCGCGCGTCTCTATGCGGCCAAGGGGCTTTCGCTCGAAGTTGAAGTTCCCCTCGACCTTCCGCCGGTCTACGCCGATCGTACCCGCATACGCCAGGTGCTGATCAATCTCCTGAACAATGCGGTCCGCTTCACGAATCAGGGTGGCGTAACCATTCGGGCATGGAGCGAGGGGATGGATGTCGTGGTCGCGGTGCGCGACACTGGCATTGGGATCGCGCCGGAGCATCTTCCCGCAGTCTTCGAGGAGTTCCGCCAGATCCATGTCCTGGGGGAGCAACGCGTGATCGGCAGTGGCCTTGGGCTTGCAGTCAGCAAGCGGTTTGTCGAGCTCCATGGTGGCTCAATGTGGGTCGAGAGCTCTCCTGGACAGGGGAGCGTCTTCTACTTCAGCCTTCCGCGCTGCGGAAGCGTCATCGCCTCGCCGGTTCCACCCCGGAGCGATCGGTGGCCCCCACCTACCAGCTCTGACAGTGTGGATACTCGCACAATCGTCGTCCTCGACCGCGAGGGCGAGGCTGGACGCCTCTTCGCTCGCCACCTCGACGGCTATCAGGTGGTCATTGCCCGGAGCGCCGAGCAGGCGCGGAGGCAGATTGAGAGAAGCATTGTCCATGCGGTCGTGGTGACAGGTAGCCATGGGCCTCCCGATCCCACCACCCTGCACCGAATCAGCGAGGTATTCCCGGACGTTCCGGTGGCTGCTTGCTCCCTAAAGACACGGAAGGTAACTCCCCGGGCACTGGGAGTAGCCGACTGCCTGACCAAGCCGATTACGCGCGAGCAGATACGCCTGGCTCTACGGCGACTGGGTCGCCAGATCCGCACGATCCTTATTGCGGATGACGATCCGGAGATGATCCGCCTGCTTGGCCGTCTTGTCCAACTGACCTCGCGGCGGTACACGATTCTGGAGGCACGGAACGGTCAAGAAGCGCTAACGCTGTTGGAAACGCGGCCGCCGGACGCGGTACTGCTGGACCTGGTCATGCCGGACCTGAGTGGAGATGATCTCCTCCGCCGCATGCGAGAGAATCCGGCTCTTCGGGATATCCCGGTCATCTTGGTGACAGGGCATGGGCTGGGCGACGAGACCGTCACTGCTGATCTCCTTAGCTTTAGCCAGCGCGGAGGCCTCTCGATCCGCGAGTTAATGCGGTGCCTCCGTACAGGCATCGAAGCGGTCCAGCGTCCCCAAGCCGCAGTGCGCCAGCACCTCGAGCAAGGCATCGCGGCTGATCGGCTTGGGGAGGAAATACGAGGCGCCGAGGGCGAGGGCAAGAGAGCGTTCGTGAACAACTGAGCAGACCGCGATGGGGATCTGGTGAGTAGCCCGATCCTTCTTCAGGGTCTGGAGGAGATCCCAGCCGTCACGCGCAGGCATCATCAGATCAAGGATGATAAGACGGGGACGGATCTCCTGGAGAAAGCAGAGCGCCTGTTCGGCATTGGTCGCCTGGATCAACCGAACACTTGCTGACTGCAGATAGCGCTGGAAGAGACGCAGGACATCCGGGTTATCATCAATGATCAGGATCGTCGGAACGCTTCCCGTGGGAAGCACCAAGCGTATCGAAATATCACCCTCGCCATGACACTCTACATCTAGCTGCCCCCCCTGCATTACCAGCAGGCGGCGGCTTAGATCCAGGCGCGTGCGGTCATCTATTACCATGTTC